>CAZTSG010000027.1:7823-16147 GCA_964616835.1 uncultured Nitrososphaerota archaeon
GAACAGGCTGTGCAACTTTACCTTAAATCAGTATTATTAGAAAAGATAGGCGATTATCCTAGAGTACACTCGATCTTAACTATTTTGTCAATCCTTGAAAAGTTACCGGATTGCAAAGACCTTGTGAAACTTCTTGAAAAGAAGAAGATGGAAGTTGGATTATTGGAAGATGCATACATAGCTTCAAGATATCTGGTGAGGGAGTATACTAAAGAGGAGGCAGAAATTCTAGTAAGCCTTGCAAAGGAGGTTTTGGAACATGGAGAATTATGTTGACATCCTCATAAAGAGGGTTGAAATGGTTAAAAACTGGAAGGAGTACGTAACTAAGATAGCAGAGGCTGCCAGATCCATACTACCGGATTCAGAGATTTATGTTTTTGGAAGCGTGGTGAAAGGAGAGGCTACAGGCGGAAGCGATGTAGATATATTGATAATTTCTGAGGGTATTCAAAAAAGCAATTTGGAGAGAGCAAAAATAAAAGTAAAAATAGAGGAGCTTTCAAACCTCCCATCGTACCATCCGTTCGAAATCCATCTGGTAAACAAAGAGGAGGGAGAATGGTACCTTAAGAGAATCAAAGAATTAATAAATACTAAACAATTGTAAATAGTAATAGATTTTTTCTTGGTCTCCATGTTTTCATAAGTATCGTAGTAAGTTAAAATGCAAACACTGTTTAACTTCCCAAAGTAAGAATACAATAGCCTCGAATTAAAAATTTGTTAAGCAGTACACTTAGCTTCTAAGTCGACATTATTAAGAAGCGAACGTATGAAGAAGGAGTTTACAGGACATTTTTTCATGCAATTCCCATACTCGCATCTTAAACACAGCTGCCTATCTACAACTGGCATATTGGAAACCATCTGAATAGCTCCGACTGGACAATTATCAGCACAGGAACCACAGCCTTTGCAGAGTATTGCTCTAGCAATTAAGCTTACCGTTTTAGCAACCGCTTTCTCAACATTGCCTTCTTTAAGCATTTTTATCACTATCGATCCGTTTCTATAAACGTGTGCTTCAAAATCTTCTCTCTTAACAGTAAGTACATCGTTTTTCAGGGAGGTTTCACCAAGCGAGACAGCTACGTTATCCAGTTTTTCAATAGGAACGTCACTAGTATTTAAAGAGATTCTTATACTGTCTACTTTCCTCTCTATCGAGACTATTCTGAGAAGCATACGATTCGAAGCCTCTTCAGCATTGATTTCTAATCCGATTCCATTAGTGAATCTGGATATTTTACCGGGTGGCTTAAGCCATCTCCATAAGTGGTATGAGACCCATTCGTTAGGAATGTTTCTCTCGCAAGCCCATTTTCTTAAACTATCCTCCCAGTTAAACCATAGGTCGGGATGCAGTTTTTCAACCAAGTTGAATTCAGCGATTCTGCATGCAGGACACATGAAGCATCCTATTCTGTCGAAGCCTTTGAAGTAAAGCGGGTTTACAAGGTCCATCATATTGTTCATCGCGAGGTAGAGCCAGACTTGGAGCATCGACCAATCGTTTATGGGACTGGCTACAAGCGCCGACTTTATCCAGTAATTTCTCCAAACATCTTGAGACCTAGCCCTTTCAGGAGATTCTCTCCTCCTCTGTCCGACTAGGGAAAGAACCTCGCCGTAAGAGAGAAACGTCCTGGAAGTAGGTATGAGTTTACATACTTTGCAGCACCACCTGTAGTCTCTTGCAGGGGGACCAAAAGATTCAAAGTATTGCCAGAAGCTTCCTCCAGCGTCGGCGACGAGCAGTTTCAAACCTAGTTTAGACGCAACGTTATGAACGTTCTCCACCGTCTCAGGCATTTCTAATCCAGTATCGTTGAAGAAGAGCAGAGGCTCTATTTCAGACTTTAAAGTCAGCAGTAGGAGAACCAGACTATCTTTCCCGCCAGAGTACGAGACCACTACCTTTCTGTGGAGTCTTTGATTAAGATGTAAGAGAAATTTGCATGCCCTAGACCCTCCTTTAGTCAGGTAATGCTCGTTAGCCTCTAAAACATCTTTCAAAGAAGCTTTGTGTCCTTCCATCCTCTCCACATTCTCCCAAACCCTGTTAACGAGTATACCTTTTTCAGTTAACTCTCCCAGCCCGATCACATTACTATCAGGGTCAACCAAGGGGAGGAAAGTGCCGAGAGGAAGTTCCCAAGCCATCTTGCAACTCCCTCCGTTTAAAACAGTGCCTTCGCTAAGCCTGTTGCCGTCAACCTTTAAACCAATATTCTTCTCCTCCCAAAGCCTAATGCAGCCTTCCGCCAGAGGCTTGAAGCGCCAGGAGAGCGTGTACATGTCGAAGAACACTCTGCCAACGGGTGTGCCGTCTTGAATAATCTCGTAAGCCTGGTCGAGAAAGTGTAGGCTTGTTAAAACAGTCTGGTGGCCATCTGAAATAACAGACTCGGTAAAGTCTTCTCCATAAGAGTTTTTTATCGCCTCCCTTATGATCTCTAAATCACCTTGGAAAGCGGGGCGTGGATCAGTGTATGGGGGCAGCATTATCCTTTTTGCACTAGACCCGCATCTGCCACATGATTCTCCCAGCAATGGGACGTTACATTCTTCGCACCAGAACAGCAAGTTTGCCTGCATTACTACGGTTCTCAGAGGTCCCTAGATGTTTAAATTTTTAATTGACGCTTACCGCATCGTTAAAAGCAAAAAATAGATTTCTCTAATCCAGGGGTCTATTTCATCCCATCCTCTTTAAAACCATGAGGGCTATTGCAAACTCGACTATTGAAGAAACTGCCAATCCTATTCTGCCCCAAAACTCTGAAAAGAACATCGTTAAAAAGTAATTAGCAAATACTGGAGTCACCGCAGGCAGTAATCCTCTTATTATTGTTAAATTAAGAATCCTAGCAAGTATTTGAGAAAGAATTGGAATAGGTTTCTTCCCGAATTCTTTCATAGAATACTCGCCTACAAAGGTAAGAGATGAAAACACAGCCGGAACATTGCATACTCCACTACCTATCACCGTAAGAACATGTTCTGGAGCAAAAATAAGGAGCATAAACAGTAGAATAGCAACTAGGGCAAGATATAATGCTAAGGAAATAAACACTTTTGAGAACAATAAGGTTCTCTTCTTCACAGGAAGGCTTGCGATACAAGAGTATGCTTCCTCCTCTAATCTAAGTAGCAAAGAGGGCAGTAACAAGATGTAAAATAAGACCATGTAGAATAAAAGAGTTACTAATGAAGATAGGTCGAAATATTCCTTAACAATTAAAAGGGAAGGGATGAACATGCCTATTAGAATCACAAAGCCAAAGGGCATTAAAAGCATCATAGCGGTTTCGTGATGAGCCCTGAAAATAATTTTCAAATCTTTCTTAACCAACCCCAACCAGGGTGCTTTAGGCCTGATAGTCGTATCCATATTATTTTTCGGAGAGATCTGGAAAACTGTCTTAAACTTCCAAATACTACTTACTCTGCTGATCAGCCATTTAAGTAGAAAAATCGATGCAATTACGTATATTGATGATGCTAGTAAGGAAAGGATTACCGAAAAGCAAGCCTCTGAATCACAAATTGTTGCTGAAGCTAGGAGACCGAAGGAAAAAGGGTAGAGCAGGGCTAGTAATGGATGACTCTGGCTTGAGGCTTCAATTGATACTTTCGAAGCAATACTGATCATGAGGTTTAAAAACAAGAAAGGAGCAATCCACGACAATATGTAAAATACTCTAACAATCGCCTTCCACACGTTTATCTTTCCGTAGACGGTGACTCTAAAATAGAAATATGAGGATAAGAAAAACGCTAAGCTTAACCCAAACACTTCCGTAACCAGAACCCCCAATAAGACTATAACCGCTCCGGAGACGGAGTTGAAAACTATACCATAGGTTATAGGGATTAATAGTGTTGCGATAACTAAGGGTTTGTCAAAAATTCTTATGAAGCACATTAACAGTATTTCCGAGACATCTTCATGCAACAATGGAAGCGTAATTAAAAAATCGGATACGCGCGAAGATAGAAAGTAAGATATCCCCTCCATAAAATTAAAGGAGAAATCATAGAGTACCGTGATTAGCATAAGTGAAGTATAGTATAAGGAAGCCGTCTCTATTGATTTAGAGGTAAGCATCCATGACATGGATGCAAAAGCAAGATTCATAAAAACTATAAAGAATATTCGAATAATTTTGTTTATATTGAATGACTTCTCAGCGATTTTTTGAACATTTTTAATTTCCTCCTCTTGAGGAAAAATTCCGCCAGACTCTAAGTGAAATGCTGATTGAAACATTATTTCTCTGTATATTTTCTTTGACAGTCTCCAGAGTTCCACTATTTTATCACGCTTTCTCATTAAACAACTGCTTAGAATCAAGCATTTATAAGGATAACTTGGCTAAGATTGAAAAATATGAATCCTGTTTAAAACTTAAATCCAGAACTCTCTATACCAAAACAATATGTCATTGCATGTTATTGTTTTTAACAACACTTCCGTATTAGACTCCAATTCTAAAAAAGCCCTTGATTTCTTATTATAGCTGAGACTCCGACAATTGTTTATAAATTCAGAAAATAAATTACGAGTAACGGTGCAGGGTAAGATGCTTTTTCAAGCCTATGGTAGCTCCCTAACTAGGATAGTGTTGACATATTTGCGTGCCACAGAAGCTAGATCCAAGTCTGCACTAACTAGTGTTGAACCAGTTGCTTGTGTTATAACGATGTAAGCGGAGTCATAGAAAGTTATGCTTTCATCGACAGCAATCTTTAATGCTTTATGCTGCTCGTCGAGGCTGAGCGGCAGAAGCTCTGGCGCAATCTTGGAGAAAACTTCGATGCAAGATGAAGCGACTTTAAAATCTATAAGGTTCCTTCTAACAGCTTTCCATAAAGAATTATTCAGCTCGTAAACAAGAATATTCGGAGCATAGAGCCTTACCAGTCCCTCCGCATACTCGTCCCTTAGCTTCCTCGCCTTAACAGTCCAAGGTTCGCCTGGGATAAACCATGCAACAACAATGCTCGCATCTACAACGTAGCTCAACGGCCTCTATCCTCCCGTATCCAACGCACCAGTTCTCCCTCAGAAACAGGCTTAACACTCTTAGTGAGTTCGTCAATCTTCTTCAAAACTTCCTTGCGTTCTTCAACCTCAATTTTCTTCAAAATAGCCTCCCTAATAACTTGGCTCCAATTAATCCCTTTAAGCGCCTTCATCTTTTTCTTGACTTCTTTGTCTATACGAATAGTAATTACTGACATCAAATTTATGTAAATACCTTGTGTATTTAAGCTTTATCTTCGCAATAAGCGGGAGGAACAATAAGCTGAAATCTTTTCAACCAAAAAGCGAATTCTCGATTGAGGCGAACAACGTTAAGCTACCTTAAAAACGAGTAGAAAAACCTGATTCCATCGCTCAGAATATTGTTGGGATACACGCAGGCAATACTAAGGGTTAGAAAACAGATTGCTCCCATGGAACGAGATGCTGGGAACTAGGGTAAACCAAGCAAAGCTTTTAGTAACTTCTGTTTTATTGTTCCCAAATTACAAATTATAATAGGACTATTTGCTTCTAACAAGTAACAGTAATGCTACTGAGAACTCTAATATGGAGAAGACTGTTAAACTAATCATGCTCAGGATGCTGGAAGACGTTAGAAACAGTGTTGTGAAGAAAGCAAGTACTGGGATTGATACGACTACTAGGCCGATTATCAGGGGGAGAATGTTAACGTAAAGTTTTGAATAAATGTTGGATGGTATACTACGACCAAATAATCTATCAAATAATCTTGTGAGAAAGAGCATTTCAAATATTATGGATGCAACAATGGAGAAGGCGAATATTCCCCCTATGGTCGCAAAAGCCGGCACCATAATCGGTGCTTTTAATACTACTATCAGTAGCATGACTAATACTGACGCTAGATACACGATTAACGATAATATTGTTTTAGCCGTTATCACTGTCTTTTTTCTTAAGGGCAGACTTCCAACGTAAGAGTACGCTATGGCTTCAATGCTCAAGAGCATGGGAGAAAGCAGTAGAATCATGAAAAAAGAGAATATGAACATGGGAAGAGATTTGAAAAGCACGGATTCAAAGGTTGCATCAGCCTCGACGGAATAGATGGAGCTGAAAGAAAAGCTAAAAATTACTATTTGTATAATAGGCATCAATAAAACGCTGAAGAAAGAGGGAGATCTTGAGGCTATCCTAAGATCTTTCTTAATCACCCCGAGCCATGGTGACGCAGGGCTTATGGAGACTTCTTTGACCTCCATTCTGGAGCCTGCTGCAACACTCCCAAAGCCTAAACCTACTACTCTTTTAACAAGCCATTTTAAAGAATAAGCTGCGAGAGCCAAATAGATGATGGAGGAGCCCAGTGAAAAAGCAGTGATGGGAAGGTCGCTAGTATTGAAGAAGGTGGCTAATGAAGCTAAGGAGCCTAGTGAAAAAGGATATAGCAATGTAAGCAGATATGAAAAGCTTTGAGTCATAGTTTTCATCAAATTAACCATTTGCATTGTGAGACTCGGAATCATATACATGAAAAACATCGGGATGACCCAGACCAGCATATAGAAGAGCCTTACTAACGTTCTCCACGTCGACTTCCCGCCTTCCCTAACCACTTTAGAATAAAAGAAGAAGGCTAGAAGGACTGTTATAGTTAATGCGAAAACCTCCGTAACCACTATGCTTAACAATACTGCTAAGGCACCTGGAATAGAGCGGTATGAAATCCCGTAGACTATGGGAATTGCTAAAGTCGCTGCCACGAGGGGGATGTCGAACATTCTTATGAAGCACATTAATAGGATTTTCGAAACATCTTTTCTCGAAATCGGAATCGGAATGAGTATTTCTGAAACTCTAGAGGAGATAAATGCTGTAGTGATCTGTAGCCCCATAAAAACGACCATGAATAAAACTATACTGAGTACTGTCGAAACACCACACATAACTGCTAAGCCCTCATTGATTCCTGAAAGAGCACCTGAAAGAAAGGTAAAAGCTCCTGTAAAGCAAATGAAGAAAGCCATCATAATTTTGCTTAAAACTATACTTAACTCAGCGCTCTTAGCTAGCTTCCTAATGTTTTCCTCAAAATTTATCGCTTGATGAAGGGTTTCACCCGCGCGGAGCGAGAAAACAGACTGGAAAGCTATTTCCCCGTAAACCTTTTTCGACAGCCTCCATAGTTCAGAGGTATTCAACAACCTAGGCCTCCAAGGCTTTAACTATTTCCTGCACGCCAGCTTCCTGCTCAGTCACCTTCAGGAAGATTTCCTCCAGAGAACCTTCTGCACTCTTAACAAGTTTTCTAAGACCCTCTACGGTTCCTTCTCCAACCATCTTGCCCCTGTGTATTATCCCGACCCTAGTGCAGAGTCTCTCGGCAACCTCCATTATATGCGTTGAAAAGATTACTGCACCTCCTTTCTTAGCATGAAAAACTATCAACTCTTTAAGTATCTTGGAGGAGAAAGCATCTAAGCCGATGAGAGGTTCGTCGAGAATTAGGAGAGGAGGTTCGTGGAGTAGAGCAGCTACTATCGCAACCTTCTGCTTATTTCCCTTGGATAATGCTGCTATGGGGGTATCGAAATATTCTGCAAGTTGGAATGCTGAAATAAGTTTTCCAAGCCGCGTATTGACCGTGTCTGAGTTAAGACGCCTTATTGAAGCTACGAATTCTAAGAATTCCCGCGGAGTTAGCGAATCCATGAGGACAATTTCTTCAGGAACATAGCCTATCATGCTTTTTACAGCTATCTCTTCTGAAACAGGTTTGCCGTAAACCTCTATCCTTCCGGAGGCAGGTTGCACTAGGCCTATGATTGTTTTAAGAGTGCTCGTCTTACCAGCCCCATTAGGCCCCAGTAGACCGTATATTTCTCCGGGTTTTATAACGAAGGATATATTGTCGACTGCTGTGAACGACCCGTATTTGACCGTAAGCCCCTCTACAAGTAGTGGAGGAGCCTTAGACTCTTCTGACAATTCTATGTAACGTGGGTGTAAAAATACTATTTTTAAATTTTGCTTTTAACTTAAAAAGTCTAGTCTAATTGACACTCGCTCTACTCTTTATTTCAGAAGCTACGCCGAATTGAAGCTCGTATAGTCTAGCGTATGCTCCTCTTTTTGAAAGAAGCTCTTCGTGAGTACCCTCTTCGATTATTCTACCGTTCTCTAAGAATACTATTCTGTTGGCAAGCTTAACTGTTGAAAGCCTATGCGCAACAATTATGCATGTCCGCCCTTTCATCAGCCTCGCCATCGCCTGCTGGATGAGAGCCTCAGTATAGGAGTCGAGGCT
>CAZTSG010000028.1:0-16120 GCA_964616835.1 uncultured Nitrososphaerota archaeon
AAAAATAAAAACAGGCCGGGGTAGCTCAAACGGCTAGGCCCCAAGGGTTAAAGCGCCAGAACACAACGTGGCTGAAACTCATAATCTGGAGGCTGCGGGATCGAGACCCGCCCCCGGCATTCTACAGAATAAAATATCTATGCCTTCTTTCGTAGAAGCACTCACGCTAAAGTTTGCTGAAAGGGTGTAAAGGAGCTGCCGAGGTGAGCATTAAGAGAACTAAGAACAGTACGAAGGAATAAAATGTCTCAGAGTATTGCTAGAGATATTGTTTCCTTTTTATTCTCCGGATTTTTTGGGATACTATTTTTGACATCTGCGAATAAGAAAGCAAAGAGTAGATTTTTATTCCATCATTTTTCAATTTAGTCAGATTGTCTTGCCTAAGCGCAGGATAAGTATCCCAATCAAAAATTACTGCCAGTGCTATAGGTTTTGCACCATATCTTCTTAATCTACTTAATCCATCAGAAGCAGTACGACCAGTTTTGATCACAGAATCTAACATTTTTCCCCATTTATCAATTCTCCTATTGACTTGAGATGGAGAGAAGAAGGAACTCTTGAAAATGAATAAAAAACGGCTTGTCTAAATTATACGAAACAATTGCTTTAATTTATAACGTATCCTTTTCCCATCTGACTGAAAGTTCACTCCATTCTGATGGTTCAAAACTTTTTGCTAACGAAGGGAATATCCTCCTTTTTATGAAATCTTTGTCCGTTGCCGGATATTTATCCAATTCTTTAAAATATTTCCTTTCACTTGTATAAGAAATTTCTGCAATAGCCATCAATACATCTTTTGCGAACTTTTCATCCAGATTCTTCTCTACCTCGACGGTAAGCACTCTTATTAAATATGGATGTATCCAAGAGAACAAAAACCAATAATAACCGTCATATATTACATAATGCCATGCATCCAACTTTTCTGCATAATTTTTTACTTTCTTTGAATAGGCTGCTAGACTTTTCCCCGGCTGATCAAAAACCCTTTGTTTGGTTTCAATGATAAGCTTTGGTTTAAAACTTCCATATTGCTGAGAGAAAACGACAAGATCCGCCCTTTCTTCTTTTCCTTCCTCAACTTTTATTGGAACTTCAGGTATAACCTCCGGAAAAACTTCTTGATAGGAGCCTTTTGAATATTTCACTTCACTTTCAATCGCATTCTTAAAAATCCTATATACTTCACACTGGACGTAACTTTCCTTTTTCTTTAACTCGTTTACGAGTTCCTCATTTCTCATCGAGTTCTCTCAAGGATTTAAATTCGAGCCTTTTCTTCATAAAGTTTTCTGAGACTTGAAATTCCTCGGCTAATTCTGGAATTGGATCTGAGGATTCTATAACCCATTCTTCCTTTAATTTCTTATTCAACTTATCTTCTGGAATATTTAGAAGAATAGAAGAATCCTAGATATACCAAGTAACACCCCAGGTGAATACCAAGACAGGGTTTTTCACGAAGTATTCAACGACGCTCTTAATTTCCTCCCATTATGTGAAGGCTAAGAACACCCTTGGATTAGACATAGTTATCGAATATTATGTTCATTCTAAACTAATGAATGTTATTGAACTGAGTTATCTCTTAGGTGCTGTAGGTATGGAGTGTTTAAAAAGTTATCTCAGTGGTTACTTTCAAGCTAAGAACAAATCGGCAGACCTAGGATCGTTTGCTAAAGCCCTTCAGGCTCTTTTTGAGGACATCTTAATGCCCTATCAACAATCTAAGCTCGACTTTATTAGTATACGAGATAAAATTGTCCATACTGGCAGATTCCCACCTAATGTTAATCCGGTTGAGGACTATCGAAAGCTTATCAACCTTTATGAGCGGGTCATCCTGACCATTCTTGGATACAGAGGAAAACCTTATCTTAATACTACGAAAAGATATCAGCGGTCTATGAGTACAGCCTATACCTTGAGATTAGGAACATCTCGGGAGATATACTAGATAAACCCCTTAAGGAAAGATTCTTAAGCCTACTTCCTGAAGAACGAGAATGATATATTTGCTTTCTCTCAAAGTTCGTTGAAAGGGGAGGGGATGTTGAGAGAAGGTTTTCACTAATTTGTCTTGACAATTCTTTTGAACTAATTCTTAGAGCATGCTTACGAAAAAAGTGTTGAAAAAGTCAGATCTGGGTTAGTCTATGTTGCCCCTAAGTCTGTTTAAAGCGCAGCTTCACTATGCAAGCATCTTGCTTCTCGCATGTTTCCCTCTATTTAAAACCGGTTATTACTCTTAATATTTTCCAGCTCTTTTTTAAATTTAAAAAGGCTACACGGGGAAAAATAAATCAAAAACTAATTGATTCCTCAACTCAGGGATCTGCTTCATGTCATTACTTACTGGGTGGGTGAACCAGCCACAGGTAGACCTTCTCCCCTCTTACGTACAAATCTTCAACCACCAATTCATCAACATTATTCTGCAGACCGTATCCTATGATGCGAGTGGCGAGCTTATGTTCGATCAGCTTGTCAGCAAGGAGGTGAGAGTAATTTAAGAGAGGGTCGAGATCGCAATTGCTTGTTCTCACGATTACTTTGTTAAAGCGCTCTGATTCCAGTTCGCAGAATATTGTGGTTACTGGTAATATTACTAGAGTCTTTTCTCCTTTAAGTAGATCCTTTACCCCTGGATGATCTTTAAATTTCTGTATAAGGATTTGCTCCCGCCTCTCATATTCTTTTCTCATAGCAGATAGATTGTTCCTGTATGTTATCTCATTTGAAGCCATATAATCATATAGATTAACAGTAACAAAATATACCTTGCTTCCTTTGGTTAATGCAATATTGAGAAGGTTGTTGACTAAATCTTCTACGCCTTCAGGGTTTCTCATATACACGGTAATTCCGAATAAGATGTCTCTATCGGTCTTCCTGCCGAGTATCGCAATGGAACATTCATTCGTCGTGCTTTTCCATCGTTTGTTTATATACATTCTAGCGTTTCTTCCAGCTAATTCTAGATCCTCGCCCCATTCCCAAACCTTAGCCCCTTTAATCCCCCTATAAGGTTCCTTCTGATCCATTTGTTCACCAGACATATTTTAATCAAGCAACCAATACAGATTCCAAGCCCGTATTTACTCCCACTAAACAAGATTAACTGGCGAGTTTAATTTGCGACTGAGAGATGCTAGGCATTAATATTCTCATCGACTTGCTGTAATTGAGGCCTGTCCCCCGCATTCTTCGATAAAAAAGACTATGCAACCCATGATTGTAGTTTTATTCAAAGCCCAGCAAAATCTTTATTAAACCAAGAGCCTTAAGAGGAGTTTGCTGGGGGCGTCGGCTAGCATGGTCTAGGCTCCGCGGCTTGGGAGATGAAAACTCCGAGATCCCGCGCGACCTGGGTTCAAATCCCAGCGCCCCCATAAGCTATTATAGCGACTAACGCTCTATGGTAATTATTTAAAATTCAGATTGCAACCTTCCATCATCATGCTTTAAGAGTTGGAGTAATAACAGTATCAATGTGTGACAAGACGGTTCTCAAAAGCCTGAGTCAGAGGACTTAAATGCAAAATTATTTGGGACGAGAAAGGTTTACGATGGGGGTACCCGGATTCGAACCGGGATCACGCGGGCCCGAGCCGCGGAGCATAACCAAGTTAGCCGGTTTTGCCTTTAGCCCATACCCCCTTGCAAGATTTGTTTCTTAATGGGATTTTTAAAAGTATTTCGCTTAAACCAATGATATTCAAATGCCATTTAACTTGCTTTTTCTAGATACTTGCCGTGTGTTTTTAAAGTAAATATCCTGATTTTTCCTCATAGTCAGATTTTAGAAGAAATAGCATCACTGTTTTCAGTATGGAATAAGCGGTTAATTGGCATTAAGTTAAAATACTTTGTTGAAGCAGAGTATCCACTATTAAAAAATGGAGAGGGAAGAGGGGAAGAGTTTCAAAGAGTTGAGCGAGATCTTCAAGGCGCTGGGTTTTCCAGTTAGGGTTGAGATATTGAAGATTCTGGATAAGAACCCGCTTAGGTATAGCGAGTTAATGAAGACCGCGAGGCTTGACAGGTTTAATGACGCCGGTAAGTTCGCATACCACTTGAGCAAGCTTATGGAGAACGGTTTGGTTGAGTATAGGGCTGAGAGTAAGATTTACGCTATAACTCCCCTGGGAAGGGATGTTTTGAATCTTGCTATGACTCTTTTCGAATCATTGAGGAGGAAGGAGAATGTTCTCCTCGTTAGGAGGACGGATTCTTCGATAGAGCTTTTCGACAGGAAGAGGATAGAGGATTGTTTGGTGAGGGAGGCTGGGATGGAGCAGGAGACTGCTGAAGCAATATCCTTAGAGATAGAGGAGAGGCTCTACTCTCTTGGAGTCAGATACTTAACAGCACCCTTAATCAGAGAGTATGTTAACGCAGTCCTTCTTGAGAAGAAGATGGAGAATTATAGGCATAGGCTGACTAGGCTGGGGATACCGGTGCATGATGTTAGCGAATTGATTTCCCTGAGGCGCAGCATAGATGATGTGGTGAAGGATGCTGGAGAAGAAGTCATGAGGCAGTACACGTTTCTTATGAAGCTGCCGAGGGAAATAGGAGACATTCACCTTGGTGGAATAGTGAACATAAACCATTTGGCGAGTTTCATGTTTAAGCCTGAAGAGCCTGTTCACTCCTCTGCGAGTTTAGGCCTCTTGAAGGTCTATTCCTACCTGCCCTTATTAGAATCGGCACCATCGTCTAAGTTTGTTGCGAGCAAGCTGGTGATTGAGCTAAGCAATGCTTCGTCCGATGCTAACAGCATTATACTGGGGGAGGATTTTTTAAAAATGGATAGGGAGCTAATATTCAACATAATTCTAAGCCATAGGAAGTGGAACATTATTCTGAAGCATGCAGATGAAACACTATTACTGGAGCTCTTTAACTACATAGAGGAGCTTGCTGAAAAAACAGTTTTATCCAACTTATCCATCTCGCTTACCGAGTATGATGCGGAGGCCCTTGAGAAAGCCTCGGATAAGCTGGTTAAATATTTTAACGTTGGAGGAGCACTCTTCCTATCTAATTTTCAGAAATCAACTCCGACACACCACTTTCTAACGCTTAGAGGGGATGTTGGAGATTACGCTAGGTCTGGCTTATTGGGGTCGATAAGCCTAAACCTTCCCTTAATATGTGAGAAAGCCTCTTTAGATAGAGAAGCTTTCCTCGGAAGCGTTGAGGAGGTTGTTAAAAAGGTTGTTGAAGCGTTTAGGCTTCAGAAAGAAAGCCTGAAAAACCTTATAGATAGTAAGAGGATACCCTTATTGTCTGGGCCGGTGAACGGTGAAGCATATCTCATTGTTGAAAAAGGCTTTTACGCAATAGAGTTAACAGGCCTCTACGATGCTTCTCAGAAAATCAGCGGCTCGCAAAACCTTTTCGACATCGTTTCAGAAGCCGAGAAGCTCTTCAAAAAGATTAGTGAAATAATTTTTAAAAACTCTGGGAAAAACCACAGGATTATCACAAGCCTAGTGAGCCATGAGGAGGCGGAGAGAAGGTTTAGGAGGGAAAAGATTAGTGAGGAGAAACGTGTAAACATGGTTCCTAGGAGCTTGCCTTTGGAGGAATGGTTCAAGCTGGAGTCTAGGCTTAAGAGCTTGGCTCAAGACTCTAACGTTATTCTTCTCCGGAGCCTAGAGGAGCTTAAAAGCATTAGGAAAAACAGTAAGTCAAGCATCGTAATACATAATCCTGCTACGATGTGTGCAGCCTGCGGAAGGATATACCCAATTGTTGAAGAGAGCTGCGTATGCGGATCCAGCTCCAGAAGCTTCGTTATATAGGCTTTAGAAAAATTTTAATAGGAAGCTTTGCTACTTCCCATGGGGTTACCGGCCATAGGGGCTGTGGAAACGCCCGCTCTCGTTCCGAACGCGGAAGCTAAGCACAGCCTCGTTTCAAACAGTAGTGTGGTCTTCGGCCACGCGAGGTTTGAAAGCTGGTAACCCCTAAATGGCTGGAAGATGCTAATTGTGTGTAAAATTTTTCTTAAAGGCTTAAATATTCTCAGTGCGTGGCGCCTTATGTAGATGTTGATAGTCCCATTCCTCGGACAGGACAATACGGAAATCGGTCAGATAATCAGCATAGCCTATATGATAATGTTTCTAATACTAGTCTTCTGGGGGGAGAAGATACAGATGCTTATACGCCTCCGGGATATAGAGTATGCTTTGGAAAGGCTCCGGATGATGAGAGATGAATCAGTCAGGTTCACAAAAGAGAAGCTTAAGAAGTATAACAAGGAGGAGATAAATCGCTTCATAGATAATTTCTTGGAATTCGTCACGGTTCCTCCTGTAGATATGGATCCTGCCGGGGTTGTTTGGAAGCTTGATCACATAGTTAAGACTGCTGAGAACAGGATTAGGAGCGAGATTAAACAAATAATTCCTGAGCTGGATGACAGCCAGGTTTTGAATCTGATGAATCTTTTCGAAGCATCATACGCCTTAAACTACTACTATAAGGTTGTGAGACATTATTACATTCTTGGCAAGAAGACTTCAAGCTACATATTGATCATACAGTTACAAGCAATCCTTCCACAAGTACTGATGGAGGCTGAAGCATACCTGGGTGCTATACAGGCTTTCTCCAGCGGCCAGCCTGTTGGAGACGGGGCAGGAGCCTTGGTCGCCGCCCGTCTAATGAGGGGGGGCGAGATCAAGGAGATTGAGAAGGACAACGTGTATACTGTGAAGAACATTGATGGCAGAAGGGTATACTTTATGAAGGCGAAAGGCCCTGGAGGAGCGGTGGGAACTCCCGGAGACGCGCTTATGAAGCTCAGCGAAGTCGAGAATTTTAAGACTGTCTTCATGGTGGATGCTGGGCTCAAGCTTGAGGGTGAGAAGACCGGGAGCATTGCTGAAGGTGTTGGAGCAATCATAGGAGGAATAGGAACTGAGAAGTATAAGATAGAGGAGGTTGCTACCAAGAAGTCCATACCCTTGTACGGCATGATCATAAAGATGTCTCTGAAGGAGGCGATTACGCCGATGACGAAGGAAGTGCTCAACGGTGTTGAAGAAGCATGTAAAATTCTCATGCAGAGAATCATCGAAAAGTCTTCTGAAGGTGATGCAGTAATGGTGATAGGAGTAGGTAACACCATAGGAATAGGCCAGTAGGGGGAGGGGAGGATGGAGAAGACCTCGATAAGTTTCTTAGCTCCTTTCTACTTCTTCCTGTTAGGGTTGTTTATTCTCTTCTCACTAATACTGTTTTTCCACGGCTTAACGGGGATCGATAAGGAGGGGAATAATTTGGCGAACTTTTCGTTCATGATACTTGGTGCAATGGGATTAATAGGAACTTTCTACGCGATAAGAAGGTATCAAGTCAGTATTCAAAGAATGATAAAGGGGAGAAGGATAGTTGTCCTAACTGTCGAAGAGTGTTCTAAGTGTAATTATAAGTCTGTCAGACCCTTCCGCGAGGGAGATTTTGTATACGGGTATGGGGAGGAATGCCCTAGGTGCCCCAGGCCTCCTGAGGGAAGCGTTGAAAATAGAATGCTTATCACAGCAATATATTTGGACAGAGGTGTTCAGGAAGAGCGTTCTTAAACCTGTTCTGAAGTAAGGTTTATCGCAGAGTCTTCAAGCACTAGGAAAGTGTCTTCAGCCTGAGCCACCTTCTTTCTATTTCTCTCCAGGAGCACAGGGTAGAAAACCAGGTTTTTTCTAGAATACTCTAATGCTTTTTTAAAACTCTCTTCTTCAATTTCTCCGAATCGGCTTAGCGCCCATCTTTCGCAAAAAGGCAGTGTTTTAAACGAGTTATGCAGTTTTTTAACGATGCTGCCAAATTCCCCCGTGCAGTCTATAGACAGGTGTTTAAAACGATAGATATACGTGTTTTCGATCTCACCTACTTCGCCAGACCCATCAGCAAGAGTGAGGAAGGGCTCTATTGCGACAACCATATCCTTCCTGAACTTCTCAACGCTGAAAGTCTTAATGTTAGGTACGGATAGCCCCGTATGTAGATTGAAACGGTCTATTTCGTGTCCTGTTAAATTCCTTATCACTTTAAAGCCTCTGGATCTCGCTGATCTTTCAACTATCTCGCCGACTTGGCTGATTTTAACACCTGCCTTCAGGATTCCTGAAACTCTTAGCAGAATGTTCTCAGCAGCCTCTACGATCTCTCTATCCCTTGGGGAAAGAGGTATGGTGAAGGCTGTGTCCACTATGTATCCGTCGACATGAACTCCGAAATCAACTTTAACAAGTCCTTCTGGAGGAATCTTTCCAGAAAAGCCAGGGGGCGGTGTGAAGTGAGCAGCAACCTCGTCGATGCAAATGTTGCAGGGGAAGGCGGGAGACCCACCAAGCTCCTCTATGCGCTTCTCCACTTTCTCGCATAAATCTAACAGGGAAGCTCCCTCCTTAACCCACTTGCGCGAGTCCTTCTTAACCCTCCTAGCTATCTCGCCGGCAGCCAAGTACTTTCTTATCTCATCCTCATTCAACACTATCGCTAGGGGCGAAAGGCTTTAAACGATTTTTAAGATTTTAAAGACTATTATGAGGAAAGTCGTCGCACTCGGAGGAACTTTCGACCTCTTCCATAGGGGGCATAGACTACTCTTGAGTTTTGCAGCATCCTTGGGAGAGAAGCTGATCGTCGGAGTCACTTCGGACAGGTTTGCGTCTGGGAAAAACCATAGCGTAGAACCATTTGAAACCAGGCTTAATAATGTTTTAAGCTTTCTTCAAGAGAGACACGTAGAGTTTGAGTTGTTTAAACTAGATGATTTTGCAGGGCCCTCCGTAAGTCTTGAAGAAGGAACCCTCCTCGCCACTTCAGAAACCCTTGGAAACAGTATTCTCATAAATAACATGAGGCGTGGGAAAGGCCTGCACCCCTTGGAAATACTTTTAGCACCCCTTCTTGAGGCCGAGGACTCTTACCCTATTTCCAGCTCGAGGATTAGAAAGGGCGAAATCGATGAGAAAGGGTGTTTAAAAAAGGAGAGAAAGCTTAAAAGCATCTCCGACAATATTTCTTAACGAGCCGTCCGAAAGCGGATCTAACTGAGCTTGGAGCTTGGCTCCGCTATGAGGGAGGAGGACCCAGGACGGCGAAACAAGCTCGGTTTAAGAAGCCTTCGAGCACGCGTAACGCGTGCTGTGAAAAAGGAGGTCAGGCCGAGCTTAAACTGTTTTTAAACCGGGTTTAAACGATTTCTAACAAAGCCAGGTATCCCTTCTACGTCTTTAATCCAATTCCCCAAGGATTTTCTAAGCCTATGCTTATACTGAGTGTTTACTCTAGCTCTTCCTGAGCAGATTTTCTTTATGACCCTGCTGTAGAACTTACCTCTTCTATCAAAATCCGTCAGGACAATTATCTCAGCCAAGCCTTCTTTCTCAAGCCAGTCTGTAGCAGCGAGCCTCAGGAAGCTCCTCAGCGTCATTATCCTCGTTCTGACACCGAGCTTGAGCAAAGCATCCCTATCTCTATAGCCCTCGACCACTATGAGTTGCCCAGGGTCCTGCGTGTTCAAATCCTCTATGATTCTGCTTAACAAATCTACGTTCGGAACGGCGTTTTTACCCACGGTTTTCTTCGACGGCAAAGATGCCTGTTTTTCCAGTATTGCTCTGGAATAAAAAGTTTATATTTCCAACTGCGTTGGGAAACCTGATGATTTATGGAAAGAGGATACTTATCTATTCATAAAAATGGAAAGAGGTGGTTGAAAAATGGGATCTGAACAACAGATTCCCATCTCAAAGTATATCGTGAAGCTGGAGTTCACGGTCGAGGGAGTTGTGGAAAGGATCTTCGTATATGAAGATTCCCACAGAAACACGATGTAATAGGAGCAATATTTGGACAGACTGAAGGTCTGTTCGGAGACGCCCTCGACCTGAAGAAGCTCCAGAGGAGCGGTAAGCTTGGTAGAATAGACGTAGATATTCGGGTAGAGGATAAAAAGACAGTCGGAACAGTAACTATTCCGAATAATCTGGACCAGCCTACGGCTGCGCTTTTAGCAGCCACGCTGGAGAGCATAGAGAGGGTTGGACCCTATGATGCTAAGTTTAAACTGCTAGGGCTTGAGGATGCGAGAGAGGAGAAGAGGAAGAAGGTTATGGAGAGAGCCAAGGACATAATGCAAAAATGGTCTGCTTCGCAGAGGAGCGAGGTCATTCAAATGCTGAGCCAAGTCAGCGAGGCCAGTGAGGTGGGGAGGATAGTAAGCCTAGCGCCTGGTGTAGAGGGTGGACCCGAGGCAGAGTCGAGCGACACGTTATTCATTGTAGAGGGGAGGGCTGACTTGACTATTCTTCTAAGAGCAGGGGTTAAAAACATCGTTGCAACCAACGGAGTGAATATTCCACAATACGTTGTAAATCTGACTCATAAGAAGAGGGAGGTTACTGTTCTCGCTGACGGAGACAGGGTTGGAGACATGATTGTGAAAGAGCTTTTGAGAAGGGGGGCGAAGATAGATTATGTCAGTAAAGCACCGCAAGGGATGGAGGTGGAAGAAATGAAGCCTATTGAAATCTTGGATTTGATCAGTAAAAGGGTGGATTTGAAAACTTACTTGGCTACTCATGCAGCATTGAAACAAGTCGTTCCCGAGAACCTTCTGAATAAGGCCAGTGAGCTTAAGGAAAGTATTAGAGAAACCTTCATGGCAGTTCTTTTGGATTCTGAGGGGGAGGTCATTGAAGAAGCCCCCGTCAGCCAGCTTTTCCAACGTCTTAATGAGCTTGATAGTGTTGCGGGGATAGTTTTCGACGGCATAGTTACACAGAGGCTATTGGAACTCGCATCCGCGAAAGGCGTTAAGTTAATAGTTGGTGAGAGAATAGGCTCCCTAGAGAAAATACCTAGGGATATTGTTGTTAAAACTCTCGACGAGCTGAGGTAGGGAGCAAAGCCTCATTCAGCTTTATGAAGCTCATCCCCCATTTGAATTTCGAAAGGATTTCCATAGCCCGCTCCGGAAAGCCGAGTATGAAAAGTGCTGCTGCAAACGCTTCAGCGCTTGAAAGCAGGTCGGGCACTCCGTAATTAATGGGGTTTGCTGCAAGCAAACGCGGTAGACGTCTATGAAATGGTACTTTAAGAGTGTGGAAAACAATATTGTCAGAAGATTTCCAAGAAGTATCTATGACAGTAATCCCGTAGCGCACGGCGATATTCCTATCCTCGGGGGAGAGCGTCACCGGGGACTCGGGGTTTAAAACTATGGATCGCTTCGGCACCCTAGACATCCTTGAAAACACTTTGACCATGCCGTGTTTCTTAAGGACTAACACCGTACATTTCTTAGGATCATCCGCGTGGAGATGGAGAGCGTAGAGACAGGGAGGATGTTGAGAGTAACCCCTTTTCTGTTCGCGACGGGATTCGACTAAGCGGCCCACCCGATCATCACGCGGGTTGCTCATCTGATCCGTTTGGCCTTGCTTGCTACAGGCTGAGCACGTTTCACGCCTGTTTTGAGGGTCGTCTGCGTTCTTCACACCCATATCCTCGAACAGGCTTCGTTTCTGTCTCAGCCTAGAGGTCTCCCCCTGCGCCTTACGGCGCTGTAGCACCCGCATCAAGAAGGGAGTTTCCTCAGGCCCGTGGAGGGCCCGAAACCCGTCCTTCAACTTCCTCCCTGTCTCCTTGTAAAAAGACGCGTCGGTTTTTAAAAACGTTGCGAAGCGTCACAGGCAGTTTTTCACCCGTCCCAACAGGAAGCGGGAAACCGTGTACCTCGGGCTATTGGGAGTGGCAGGCTGAACACCTCGGGCGAACCCTTGGTGCTTACACCCCCACCCCATCAACGGAGTCTTCTACTCCCGCCCTCGACTGGAGCCGGCTGGTTGCTCAGCCTTATGCTCCAGGTTGGTCGCCTATTTTCGGGAGTGGCTTCGGGCTTAGATGCTTTCAGCCCTTATCCACAACGGCGCAGCTGCCCGGCGTCTACCCGGCTGGATAACCGGTAGACCGGAGGCCGCGACACCCAGTTCCTCTCGTACTGAGGACATCTTCCCCTCAGGCGACCAGCACTCCCAGCAGATAAAGTCCGACCTGTCTCGCGACGGTCTAAACCCAGCTCACGTTCCCCTTTAACGGGCGAGCAGCCCTACCCTTGGCGGCTTATGCACCGCCAGGATGGGAAGAGCCGACATCGAGGTACCAAACCGCGGGGTCTATGGGAACTATCGCCCGCGACGAGCCTGTTATCCCTGGGGTAACTTTTCTGCCAGCTTCGGCCCCCAGCTGTGGGGACACGAAGGTTCGCTAGGCCCGGCTTTCGCCCCTGGTTCTCCTGATGTGCGAGAACCAGTCAGGCCGGCTTTTGGCCTTGCCCTCAACGGCGGAGTTCTGACCCGCCTGAGCCGACCTTTGGGCCCCCTCGATATCTTTTCAAGGGGGGACCGCCCCAGCCGAACTGCCCACCTGCCGCTGTTTCCGGGCCTTCGCCCGGATGAGTAGCAGCAGTTCCGGTGAGCGGTGTTTCATTGGCGCCTCAGCCCACCCCCGGGAGGATGGGCCTGATAACGGCTCCCGCTTACGCTATGCACCGGAGCCACCGCTACAACGACAGGCTGCAGTAAAGCTCCACAGGGACTTCTTTTCCCGCTGGGAGTTCGTGGACTGTTCGTCCACGTTACGTGGGTTCACCGGGTGCCAGGCGGGGACAGCGGGGCCCTCGTTGATCCATTCATGCACGTCGGAACTTACCCGACAAGGCATTTGGCTACCTTAAGCAACACCCTTTGGGTGTTGGACCATATCTTCACCCTTCGGGCTCATGCTCACATTCGCCCTAGGGCGCCCGGCGTATGGTCTCTGAGGCGCCTCCCCGTCGATCAATTTCTGACAAGACTTCCTCCAAAGAATGCTTCCTATCTCCTGAAATTCTATAGGCTTTTTCTATCAGCCTTCTCATACCCTTGATACTCTTATGCTCGCCCCTTTCAAGGGCCTCCACAATCTCAGCGAATTCCTTGAATTCCTCCCATTTGATTATTGGCTTATACTTTCTGAAGAACGGCACTATCTTCTCCGATAGATGTTTTCTCGCATCGACAATGTATTGCAACGTGTCTTCCTGGCCCGGCTTCGGTATTATGCGTCCACAATTAAAGACTTTCTGGAGGATTCTCAATATTGCGTATCGTTCCCTACTTTGAGTCACGTGAAACACAGGGTCTACAACCCATCCGAACTTCGTGTTATCTTGCTTCTTGACTGATATTGAGAAGCAGCCTTCGCCGTCTACAAGCCCCACGATGTAGTAATAGAGATATTTTCTTCGAGCAGGAAGCTTTTCAGGACTCATTATTTCACGAAACTCATAGAGCATTTGTCCAAGTATCATAATGCTTGTTGCTATAAAGGCTTACCGACGGGGAGTTCCCTGCGGATAGGTTCATCAACTGACCGTTTTTCCCTTCTCGGGAGGCCATGCTTCCCCTTCTCCGCATATAGCCGGGTTTAACGACTCCCTATTTTACGCTGAGAGTCAGAGTTACTCCCGGCGTTTAGCGGCCCTTAGCCCGGTTGGACCCGGGTTTCAGGTACCGCCACTGGCCAGGATTCAGGAACCGTGTAAACCCTTTCGGGCTAACGGTTCCCTATGTTTTTAGTAAACAGTCGGGACCCCCTTGTCACTGCGACCTGAAGCCAAGCCTTGCGGCCCGGCTCCAGGCACCACTTCTCCCGAAGTTACGTGGCCAATTTGCCGAGTTCCCTCGCCATGGATTACCCCCGACACGCCTTGGGCTCCTCACCCAGGGGCACCTGTGTCGGTTCTCGGTACGGTCAGGCAGGATCCTTCCTAGGAGCCTTTTCCGTGGGCCTAGGACTCGGGTGAACACGCCTAATGGCGTGCTATTCCCGTCTTCACCTGGTTCTCGCCTTTACGGCACTCCCCAGGCTTGAACGGTTAAACAGGGCAGCAACCCTGCTCACCCTATCCCAAGCCGTCGGCCCCTGAGCCTAGCGTCGCCGCACGTACCTGCCTGGTGCCGGAATATTAACCGGCTTCCCCTTATCGGCCTACCCGTGTTAAGGGCAGGCCTTAGGACCGACTAACCCCCGGCTGACGACGCATTGCCGGGGAACCCTGGCCCTTACGGCGGTTGGGATTCTCACCCAACTTTGCTGTTACTACCACCGGGATCTGCACTTCGGCTCGGTCCACTGGGCCTCACGACCCAGCTTCTCCCCAAGCCGAACGCCCTCCTACCAGACACGCCGCGCAGCAGCGTGCTCCAGGGTATCGGTAGCCAGCTTGAGCCCCGTCCATTTTCGGGGCCCTGCCTCTCGGCCGGTAAGCTGTTACGCACTTTTTAAGTGATGGCTGCTTCTAAGCCTACACCCCGGCTGTCTAGGAGGCAGGACGCCCTTTGGTTTGACACTTAGCTGGCATTTGGGGACCTTAACCCTGGTCTGGGTTGCTCCCCTCTCGGTCCACGAGCTTAACCCGCGGAACCCCACTCCGCCCTTCTCAGGAGCATGCTGGTTCGGAGTTTGAAGGAGTGGCGGGCCCTTTCGAGCCCTTACCACTCGATCAGTGCTCTACCCGGCACGCATCCTCCAGGCGGGCTGAGCTGCGACTCACTTCGGAGGGAACTAGCTATCACCGAGCTAGATTGGTTTTTGTCCCCTAGCCCCAGGTCAGAGGAACGAATTGCACGTCAGCACCCCTTCGGGCCTCCACCAGGCTTTCGCCTGGCTTCGCCCTGCCCAGGGCTAGATCGCTCGGTTTCTAGCATTACCGCCATGACTAGGGGCGCTTTTAACACCCCTCGCCTCCAACCCCTGCGGGTTGTGCGCGAGATCGGTTTCCCTACGCCTACGAGGCTTTAAGCCTCTTAAGCTCGCCATGGCGGTAAACTCCCCGGCCCGTGTTTCAAGACGGAACGCATGACCCCGGTACCCTTCATCGCAGAGGGCCGTCTCCAGCCCCCGCTTTTGAAGGGAGTAACCCTTTCGGGCCATGCACGTCTTTAGCTGCCTGGTTTCAGGCGCTTTTCACCCCCCTTCCGGGGCACTTTTCAGATTTCCGTCACCGTACTGGTGCGCTATCGGTCTCGACGAGTACTTAGCCTTGGAAGCAGCTGGCTCCCTGCTTCCCATAGCATATCCGAGCTATGGTACTCAGGCTGAGGAACCATCCTCCCCCAAGCCTACCCCTACGGGGCTATCACCCTCTATGGCGGACCATTCCAGGTCCCTTCGGGTCGGCTCAGGTCGGAGGGAACGTTCCCGCCTCAACACCACATCACGAGCGTGTCGTCCACGCCCGTTTCGGTTTGGGCTGGTCCCCTTTCACTCGCCGTTACTCAGGGAGTCTCGTTTTGATTTCCTTTCCTCCGCCTACTCAGATGCTTCCTTTCGGCGGGTTCCCCCACCCTCCTTGCGGAGGGTGTTTCCCAAGCCTTGCAGCTCAGGAAAGGTTACCCATTCAGCGATCCCCGGATCAACGGATGCATGCTCCTACCCGGGGCGTATCGCCGCTTGCCACGGCCTTCATCGGCTGTCGAGCCGATCCATCCACCAGGCAGCGTCCTCGTGCCACGGACCCAACTTCCTGTTGGAACAGTCTGTGAACTGCCTGTGACGCACTCACGGTCCAGCATAGGCTGGACTCATGCATTCGCCTAAGCATGATGCTTAGGGTCATAACAAATGATGCTGTTTGAACATGCTTTGAGGGTCCACCGTCCGTGTACGTAGGAGGTGATCCCGCCGCACGTTCCCGTACGGCGACCTTGTTACGACTTCTCCCGCCTCGCAGGCCCGGGTCTCGTCCCGACCCTCATCGGACCAGGCCTCGACCCGAACCCACTCGGTTGGAGCGACGGGCGGTGTGTGCAAGGAGCAGGGACGTATTCACCGCACGATGGTGACATGCGATTACTAGGGATTCCACGTTCACGAGGGCGAGTTGCAGCCCTCGATCCCAACCACGGCGAGGATTAGGGATTACCTTCCCCTTTCGGGGTCGGAACCCTCTGCCCTCGCCATTATCTGCCGCGTGTGGCCCAGGGGTTTCGGGGCATACTGACCTGCCGTAGCCCCCTCCTTCCTCCGCCTTATCGGCGGC
>CAZTSG010000029.1:0-15980 GCA_964616835.1 uncultured Nitrososphaerota archaeon
GTAGCTAGGTTAGATTTGGTTAAGCAAGTTTTCTTTCAAGAGGGCATTTGGGCTTCATACTGGTTGAGCGTCATGAACTCTTACGCTATCGGCTTCCTAACTACTGTGGTTAATGTCCTTTTCGGCCTGCCTATGGCCATAATAATATCTAGGAGGAAGTTGGGGAGGGTGTTTTCAAGAATTTTGGATGCTTTAAGCAACGTATCGATAATAATGCCTTCGGTAGCTCTGGGTGTTTCAATAAGCTTGTTCTGGGGGGCTTCAGGGATTCCAGACTTCTTCATGGTGCTTCTTGCTCACCTTTGCATCACCTTTCCTTACACGGTTGCCACAATGGTTTCCGCATTTGAAGACCTGCCTGTCGAGCTTGAAGAAGCTGGCAGGACGCTGGGCGGCTCTCCATTCGCAGTTTTCAGATCAATAGTGCTCCCCATAGCAAAATACTCTTTCCTCTCAGGAGCAATACTTACCTTCACTAGGAGTGTGAATGAGACGGGGGCTACGCTCGCGGTTTCTAAAACGTTCAAAACAGTGTCGGTCCTATTGGTGGATTGGGTCAAGTCCCCGAACATGAAGACTGAAGCGGGAATGGGTACGCTAATACTCATGATCATATCGCTAGTATTTCTCATTGTTTTCAGATATTTCTACGCTAAAGGAGGGGGTAGAGCTGCCTGAAGTTGTTTTGAAGAACGTTGGAAAAAAGTTTAACGGCATTACTGCCTTAGAAGATATTAACATTACTTTTGAAGACGGTGAGTATGCTTGTGTGCTCGGCCCCACCGGTAGCGGTAAGACAACGCTCTTGAAGGTGATAGCTGGCTTAGTAGAGCCTGATCGTGGAGAAGTATACATAGACGGTAAGAGTGTAAAAGGTATTCCTCCTGAGGCTATAGGTGCCGTTTACATGCACCAGCAATACGCTCTTTTTCCTCATCTAACCGTAAGCCAAAACATATCCTTCGGCCTTCTTGCAAGAGGTGTTAGCGAGGAAGATGCTAAGAGAAGAGTATTGGAAGTCTTGGAAATAGTAAAGCTGGGCAAGTGGGCGGATGCGTATCCGCGCGAACTCAGCGGAGGTATGCAGCAAAGAGTTGCCTTGGCAAGGTGCTTGGCGACAGGAGCTAAGTTACTGCTTTTAGACGAGCCCTTGGGAGCGCTCGACGCTAGGCTCAGGCTCGAGGTTAGGAGTGAGCTCGCTAGGATAGCTGAGGAGCTTAACTTAACAGTAATCCATGTTACTCATGACCAGTCGGAAGCTATGTCGCTTGCTGATAAGCTGGTTCTCTTAAGGAACGGAAGAATTTTACAAGCGGGTCCTCCGGAAGAAGTCTATTTAAAACCCAATAGTATTTTCTCAGCATACTTTGTAGGTGAGAGCATTTTATTAGAAGGTGCAATTAAGAAAATCAATGGGAACAGTATTTTCATAGAGCTTAGAAACGGCATGGTGGTGGAAGCACTTTATGAAGAAGGCTTTAGGGAGGGTGATCTGGCTGTGGCTGCCGTGAGGTGCGAAGATATAATTGTGGGCGAAGGACCATTAATGGGTCTGCTTAAGGAGATTAGTTTCCTAGGCAGCTTTTCTAAAATTGTCTTCGAACTCCCCGGAGGTATGAAAATACCCGTCAATATTCCACTCGCCGATTTTATTAAAAGCAACTTCAGAATAGGAATGGCTCTCCAGCTAACAATACCTAAAGAAAGAATCCGGCTCTTCAAATATCCAGAGATAGGCATAGCTAAGGAGATAGAGGCTGTCTGAAATGCCGAGCATCAGAGTAGAGGGAGTTACTAAGAGATTTGGAAAATTTACCGCTCTAGAAAACATTAACATAAGTGTGAATGATGGGGAATACGTCTCGATAATCGGTCCGTCGGGATGCGGTAAGACAACTTTGCTAAGGATAATCGCAGGAATAATAAGAGAATACGAGGGGCATGTATACGTTGACGGGGAGCTTTTCGACGATAAGCCTCTTGAGAAAAGGAGCATTGGGTATGTCTTTCAAAACATCGCTCTTTTCCCAAACATGAATGTCGGCGGAAACGTATCCTATAGTCCTAAAGCGAAAAGATTTGACTCGGAGACAATAAGATCAGTAACCCTCGAAATGCTTGAGCTCATGAAACTGACGGACCGTTACTATGACTACCCCACTAGACTCAGCGGAGGCATGCAGCAGAAGACTGCTTTAGCGAGAGCACTTGCCTCTGGGGCCAAGCTTCTTCTACTGGACGAGCCGCTTTCACTTTTAGACTTGAAAGTCAGGACAGAGCTGAGATATGAGCTTAGACGTATTGTTAAAGACCTTGGCTTAACAGCTATTCACGTTACGCACGACCAAGAAGAGGCAATGGCAATTTCTGACAGGATAATCGTAATGAGGAGAGCACGAGTCGTTGAAGAAGGAGCTCCGTTAAACTTATACTTAAGGCCTAAGGAGATTTTTACAGCATACTTCTTGGGGGAATCTAACGTTTTAGAAGGAAGCGTCGTAGAATCTGATGAAAAATTCTTGAAAGTGGATGTGGAGGGTGTTTTACTGAAGGCTAGGAATACTGGTTTTAAAATCGGTGAGAAAGTTGTAGTCATGATTAGGCCTGAGCTCATAGAACTGGTAAACCACGGTGTTAATGGGATTGTTATGAAAAAGATTATGGAGGGTTTCTTTATCAGGCTGATAATCGGAATTGGAGGCATGAGGATATCTGTTAAGCAACCGTATTGGAGGGTTTATGGTATAAACGTGGGTTCCACGGTTAAACTTAGCTTCCCGGAAGAGCACGTACTAGTATACAAGTATCCGGAGAGAGGCTTATATAGTGAGATTTCTCTCTATTAATTTAGAGTTGGCTTCGAAAGAGCTGGAGAAATGGCTGAAAGATAGGAGGAAGAGAAAGTCGATGGAGCTTATAGTCGAGCATGCAGACAAGGTTCTCCAGGTTGTCGACGAGCTTTTGAATATGGCAAGGGCTTCCATAGGTCCAGAGGCACAAAGCGTCGGGAAAATATATGAAAGACAGGATCAGATGGAGAAGGATGCAGATTTTCTAAGGAGGAGACTCATGCAAGAGATGGCTAGGAGCGAGCTTTCCCCAGACATGAAGAAGTATTTCATGGAGTTGTCGCGAGAAGTCGATATGGTTGCAGACTATGCTCACGGAGCTGGTAGAGTATTGTTCTTCTTACCTTTAAGCAATCTAAACCCAGAGATTAAAAACAAGATAGAGCAGATGTGTGTTAAGACTAGGGATTGCGCGCTATGTTTGAGAGACGCCCTGTCTGCAATACTCTCGCTAGAGAATAAGAGGGCTGTAGAGTTGAGCGATAAGGTTGAGGAGTATGAGAGAGAAGTTGACATCCTCTACATGGAGGCTAGGAAGCTCCTCCTCGACGAAAAATATTCTTCACTCGACCCTAGGATGGTAGTGTTCCTCTCAGAGCTTTTCGAAGCCATTGAGGAAACATCTGATCGGTGTGAAGACTCCGTAGATCATTTCAGGATTCTACTGGCTGAACTAACTAAACCAAGATAATGGTCGAATTCATGCTTTAATACCCTTAACAACACCTAGTCCTCTAGTCCTCCCTTCCCTAAATATGAATGTTTCCCCAACCCTTAGATATTCTGGCCTCTTGATGAATTCGAACTCAACAATGTCGGTATCGCCTGTTCTCAGAACATCTTTGCTCATCTTAACTATTCTTGCTGCCTGTCTAACAGTCCTTGTTTGAATAACCGGCTCGTAGCCAAGCATTATCGTAGTAGGGTGGTGGAGAACCCTTATTTCAGCAGTAAATCTTCTAACAGCGTAAGTCTTAGACTTAACGTCTAGAAGAACCATCCCGGTCCTAATCTCGTCGTAGTCAACATTGGTAATTGCTAACGCAGCGATCTGCCCTGCACTAGCCTTCTCAACATTAACCCTGTTGACATGAATCGACTTGACCCTCACCGTCCTAAAGGAGCCGTCGTCGAAGGGACCGAGGAGTAGCATTTCATCCTTCTTAACAACACCTTGCTCAACAAGCCCGCCTACAACCAGTCCAACTCCTTCAACATAGAACTTTTCATCGATGAAACATAGGGTCTCCATATCGGATTTCTCGCTCCAATCAGTCTTGGGCGGGAGCGCGTTCAGGAAGAATTTCAACTCTGACAATCCTTTCCCCGTGGTGTTTGAGACTAGGAAGATGGGGCATACTCTTAGATGGGGCATTATCCTTGCTGCTAGCGAAGCGTCACTACTACTCTTTATGATGAAAGGTATCTTGTTAACGCCAGGGAGCTTTAGAATAGTCTCAACATCGCTTAAGGTCTTTGAAAGAACCTCTGGTGGAGTCATGTCTATTTTCGTCACCACCATGAATACAGGTATTTTTAGAGCAACCGTGAGACCAAGGTGTTCTCTAAAAGTCCCTATTGGACCAGCGTTTCCACCAACTACTATACAAACATAATCCGGCAGGTTTCCGAGGATCCCTCTTATTGTTGTCCTCAAGTACCTCTCGTGTCCAGCCAAGTCTATTAGAGATATTATCTTCGAGCCGTTTAGGAAAATCTTAGACTCGTCATAGGAATCTAACGAATCATTTATCGAAACACCCTTAGAGTCGAAGCCTAGGAGGTGAATGGATACCGAGGAAGACCTTCTGAACCTTATTTCATGAAGATATCTTGCAACCATACTCATGGCTGCACCATTGCCATCGTCAAGCCTACCGAAAACTAGGACTCCTTTCAATGTTGATTTGCCTGAGTCGACATTTCCGAGTAGGGCGACTGAGACCTGGACTGGTGGGAAGTCGACAGTCCTTCTTACAAGTACCTCCAGAACCTTCCCCCTTCTCCCTTTTTCAATCCTAGTAATCATGTAGGAGGCTCCTATCATACCAGTTATCTTATCCAAAGTCTTCAAACATTTCTCGATTTCATCATCGGTAAGCCCAATGGTCTCACCATCGTTGCTCACACCAAGCTCGTAAAAGGCTTCTCCCCTACCCTCGTTAAGCCTATAGTTTAGCTGGGTGGCGAGCTTCTGCAGCCTCTTCTCATCCGTAGTAGTTACTAAAAGCTTGTACTCTACATTACCCTCTTCCCTTTCTTTTTCCAAACTCTTGAGAAGATGCTGAGAGGGGTTGATTAACTTTATCAAAACATGTCTCGTATACTTGTAAGCGTAAAAATAGGCTCGCTTATAAAATCAATTAAATTAGGATTTTTTAGAAAAACTTATTTGCCAGAACGTTTTGCAACAAGGTGTGGTGAGGAGAAGAGGGTCTGGGGATGTTTAAAACAGATGACCTTAACTTACCCATCCGATTTGCTTTAAAAAACAGTGTCTTCTTATAAGGAAAGGAAGTTCATTCCCATTAATGATGTTTAAAAAGGATTTATCACTCAGGGATTTTAAGAATGGTGATTTCAATCTACGATAAGCTATGCCCAAACTGTGGTGGAGACATTAGTTCCATCAGACTTGAAAAAGGGCTTCCCTGCGAGAAATGCTTGCCTAGGGAAAGTGTTGAAGTAGATAAAATAGCCTCCGGAAAACTTGGAGAAGTAATAGAGGTTAGGAGGCTTGAAGAAGAGTGGTCCAGCTTCTTTAAAGACTTTATTGGAGCTCCGCCTTGGAGCCTTCAAGCCTCCTGGGCGAGGAAAGTCTTCCTGAAAAGGTCTTTCGCACTAATAGCCCCTACTGGAATCGGTAAGACTTCGTTCGGAATAAGCATGGCCGCTTTCTTAGCGTCTAAAGGCAAGAAATCCTACATAATAGTTCCGACGAGAATACTTGTAGAACAGGTTAAAGAAAGAATGGAGAAGATCGTAGACAGTAACTGGATAATTGCAATCGGCGAAATGACCGAAAAAGAGAAGGCTGAGGCTAAAGAGCGTTTGAAGAAGGGTGATTTCAGGATAATAGTCTCGACCTCGATGTTCCTGTATAGGAATTATGAGATTATACCCAGACCTCTGGACTTTGTTTTCGTAGACGATGTAGACTCTTTTCTAAAGACTGCTAAAAACATAGATAAATCACTATATTTAATAAACTTCGATAAAGAAGATATTGAAAAAACAATCGAATTCATAAGAATGAGGAGGAGAAGGGGAGAAGGCAATACGGAATCCTTGTACGATGAAATCAGAGAAATCTCTAAGAAAGCGAAGGGGGTAATAGTTGTTTCTTCCGCCACTTCTAACCCGAGGACGAGTAGGATACGATTGTACAGAGAATTATTGGGGTTTGAAGTAGGCAGGCCCTCTTTCTACATTAGGAATGTTGTTGACGCTTTCACCTACTCGAAGAAAGAGTTAGAATTAGTCGACTGGGTTAAGAAACTGGGTAATGGAGGGCTTGTCTTCGTTTCTTCCGACAAGGGTAAGGAGTTTGTAAATCGCGTTGTAAGCCTTCTTTCAGAAAATGGGATAAGAGCCCTATCTTATGAGAAGCTTGAAGAAGAAAACTTGAAAAAATACGAAAAAGGTGAAATCGATGTTCTGGTGGGTATTGCTAGCTACAGGAATCCGTTGGCAAGGGGACTTGATCTGCCTCACGTCGTTAAGTATGCTTTATTCTTTGGGGTTCCGAAAATAATTGTAAGCCTAAGAGTAGAGGAGAATGCGTTACACCTTTTATGGCTTGTAGCATCTATAAGAAGCCTAGCCTCTAAAAACGAGTATTTGAAGAGCTTCTTGCCCAAGATGGATAGATGGCTCAGATTCCTCAGGCGTTCAGCATCATTCCTATCGGAAGAAGGAACAATGATTAATGAAAAAGCAAAGAAATATCTAGAGAATATTAGAAAAGAAATAATGGAGTTCCTAGGGGACGAGAAGGCTTTAAAAATCATAGACGAGTCTAAGGAGATATCGCTTAGAAAAACCGGAGAGGGTCTTGAGCTAGTAGTCTCTGATGCCACTGCCTATTTGCAGGCTAGCGGGAGGACTTCGAGGCTCTATGCTCAAGGGCTCACTAAAGGTTTTTCACTCATACTTGTAGACGACGATAAATCATTCTACCATTTACAGAAAAGAGTCAGATGGTTCGGTGAGGAAATAAGCTTCGTCGACGTTAAAAGCATAAACATCGACGATTTAATAAACGAGATCGAGAAGGAAAGGAGGCTTGTTAGAAGCATATTAGAGGGAAAGGTTAAGAGCGAGACTAAAGATGTTCTTAAACCCGTATTACTTGTCGTCGAGTCACCCAATAAGGCTAGGACTATCGCCAGCTTCTTCGGCAGACCCATAGTCAGGCTGATCAATGGGCATAAAGTGTACGAGACGACTACTGGAGAAAACTATCTCATGATAACTGCTTCCCTAGGGCATGTTTTCGATCTTGTTAAAGACAAGTATTTCCACGGCGTCATCGTTAACGATAAGATAATTCCAGAATACGAGATAATAGAGGGTAAGGAAAGCATAGTTGAGAGCTTGAAGGGCATCAGCATGGAGGTAGATAGAGTTCTAATAGCGACGGACCCAGATACTGAAGGCGAGAAAATATCGCATGACTTAATGCTGTTACTGAGGCCTTTCGTTATAAAAGTAGAGAGAGCAGAGTTTCACGAGGTGACGAGGAAAGCTATAATCCGCGCCCTAAGGGAACCGAGAGACTTCAATATGAACCTTGTTGAAGCACAAGTTGTTAGAAGGATTGCGGACCGATGGGTTGGATTCGAATTATCGCAATACTTACAGAAAGTTTTTAAGAAGAATTGGCTTTCAGCTGGAAGGGTCCAGACGCCTGTCCTAGGGTGGATAATAGAGAGATACGACCTGAGCAAGGAGAAAACTCCTCTAGTATTAATCGTGTTGAAGAAAGACGGTAAATCTCTGAGGATAGAATTTCCATTGGAGGAATGGGAGGAGTCCAAGGATTTCTTCACCAATCTGGACAAGATTGAAATCCAAGTCTTGGAGGAAAGGATTGAAAACAGGGCTCCGCCGCCCCCTTACAGGACGGATACGATGCTTAGGGATGCTGGCGAGAAGCTTGGGTTCAGCCTACCAAAGACGATGCAGTTAGCACAGGATCTCTTTGAAATGGGTTACATAACTTATCATAGAACTGATTCGACAAGGGTTTCTGACGCCGGCATAAGTTTGGCAAGAGAGTATATTGGGGAAAACATTTCGCCAGAGTATTTCCATCCGAGAGTATGGAGCAAGGAGGGTGCGCACGAGTGTATAAGGCCAACGAGGCCCATAGACGTTGAAGAGTTGAGGACAATGATATTCACTGGGCAGGTAGAGGGCTTGACGAGAGACCACATGATGCTTTACGACTTGATTTTTAAAAGATTCGTTGCAAGCCAGATGAAAGAGTGTAAAATCAAGATTCTAAGGATTAGCGTTAAAGCATTGAGTGTGGAGAAGGAAATTGAAATCATTAAGGAAATCGTTGAAAATGGCTTCAACATTGTTCTCCCGATTGAACTGCAGGCTCTTTTCGAAGGTTTGGTTGACGTTTCAAAAGCTAAGAGGCTGATATACAGGCCGAAAGCGTATCCGCATACGTGGGCCAGCATAGTTCAGGAAATGAAGGAGAGGGGTTTGGGAAGGCCATCAACGTATGCAACGATAGTTCAGATGCTTCTTGAAAGAGGCTACGTAATTGAAAGAAAGGGCTTCCTGATACCGACTAGACTGGGGCGGACAGTGTATTCTTTACTTAAGAAAAAGGAAGAAATTGTAGGTTTTGTTTCGGAAGGTTTTACTAGGAGGATTGAAGATGAGATGGATGAGGTTGAACTCGGTAGGAAGAATTGGCAAGAAATACTTTTCGAACTCTATAGGGAAATTAAAAACGCGATGAAACAATTGAACCAGGGGGCGGCGTAGAACTCAAGAGTTTTTAACACATGCTTCTATAAACCCTTTAAACAGGGGGGCTGGCTTAAGCGGTCTGGACTTAAACTCGGGATGAGCCTGGGTAGCTACGAAGAACGGATGGTCTTCAAGCTCTATGAATTCTACAAGCCTCCCATTAGGTGATGTTCCTGAGAAAACCATCCCATGCTTCTGAAGCACATCGTGATATGCTGGGTTAACTTCATACCTGTGCCTATGCCTCTCATAGACTAATTGCGCACCACCGTACAATTTTGATACGAGAGTATTCGGCTTGAGAACCGCTGGGTACGCGCCGAGCCTCATAGACCCTCCATATCTGGAGTTTTTCAATACCTCTTTTTGTTCCGGAAGTATGTCAATAACCGGGTGAGGAGTATTAGGGTCGAATTCTGTTGAGTTAGCTTTCTCCAGACCTGTGACGTTCCTAGCGTATTCTACAACAGCCAATTGCAATCCCAAACAAAGACCTAGGAAGGGTATTTTCTTCTCCCTAGCATGTTTTATAGCCATTATCTTACCTTCAATCCCCTTGGTGCCGAAGCCCCCTGGAATTATTATACCTTTCAAGTCGTTGAGAACAGAAAGTTTACCACTGTCTTCTTCAAAATCCATGGAGTCTATGAACCTGAGAACAGGCTTTACGAAACTTGCTGCGCACGCGTGCTTCACAGCCTCTATTACCGATATATACGCGTCTGGAAGCCTGTATTCCCCTGTCTCAAAATATTTCCCCACTATCCCTATCTCAACTTTTTGCGTAGCATTGTTTAAAGAATCTACGAATCGTCTCCAATCATCAAGATTGGGTTCCCTCGGCTCCATTCCGAATTTTTCCAAAATTTTATTTCCGAGGTTCTGCTTTTCAAATATCAGCGGAAGCTCGTAGACGTTCTCTAGATCCGGGTTTGAAATAATATGGTCTTTCGGAACATTGCAGAATATTGATATCTTCTCCCTCCTAACCTCATCTATAAAGTCTTCTGCTCTGCAAATTATGAAATCCGGCTGTATTCCAAGTTCTCCAAGCCTCTCAACCGATTGTTGAACAGGCTTGGTCTTCATCTCTCCCAGATGCTTGGGCACCGGCAGGTAGGCGACATGGATGAATATTACTTTATCACCCTCAGCCTTCATTAGTCTTGCAGCCATGTAGTATATTTCGCTTTGATACTCGCCCACCGTGCCCCCTATTTCGACGATTGCGAAATCTGCTTGAGCCTCTTTAGCTGCATCCCTTATTCTACGCTTTATCTCATCAGTTATGTGTGGAATAACTTCCACAGTTTTCCCAAGGTACTCTCCTCTTCTCTCCCTCTCTATTACTGTCCCATATATCTGTCCCGTCGTGATATTGTTCTTCCTAGGAATATTGATGTCAAGAAACCTTTCATAATGGCCGAGGTCCTGGTCTATTTCGCCAGCGTCTTCAGTAACCCATACTTCACCGTGCTCCGTAGGTCGTAAAGTACCAGCGTCCCAATTTAGGTAAGGGTCTATCTTAACCGCTGTCACACAATAGCCTCTGGCTTGAAGGATTTTCCCTATGGATGCTGCAGTAATCCCCTTCCCTATCCCGCTTATCACTCCGCCGGTCACAAAGATATAATTTGTATGCATAACAAGAACCTCCACGACTCTGTAATAAGCGTTTTCCCCTACCTGTAATTTGCATTAAAGAAGATTAAACCGGTTCTGAAGGCTTAAGAATTATAGTAATAACGGAGTCGTAAACATTAGCATAACTTATATATTGTTTAAAATCCTAAGGGGACAGCCTTGAAGTTCCTAAGATGCAAAGAAGTATCCAAACGCGTGAAGGGCAGGGTTGCAATAATAGGGGCGGGGCCTGCTGGACTGGCTGCAGCAGGCTCTTTGATTTGCGACGGAGCTGAGGTAGATGTTTTCGACATGCTGCCTGAAGCAGGTGGTCTCTTATTATTCGGCATACCAGAATTCAGAATACCCAAGACAGGGGTTAGAGAGGGCATTAGGGAACTTGTTGAAAAAGGGGTTTGCTTCCATCTCCGCAAGAAGGTTCACGACTCGGGGGTTTTCGACATCGACTTCACAGAACTGCTTGAAAAGTATAATGCTATACTGGTTGCAACCGGGGCCTGGGAGCCTCGCAGGCTTAATGTTGAAGGCGAGGATTTATTCGGGGTCTTCCACGCAGCGCCCTACATCGTGAAATATTACTTGACGAAGTACGGGTACTCTCCGGCTTCGGAGCTTCCACGTCTTGGAAACTCCGTGGCTGTAATAGGGGCTGGTCTAGTGGCGGTGGATTCTGCGCTACTGGCTATCGAGACTGGTGTTAAAGAAGTATATTTGGTTTACCGAAGAACTAGGAAGGAGGCTCCTGCCGGGGAAAGGGAGCTTGCAAAACTGGAGGAAAGCGGCGTCAAGATAATCGAGTTAAAGTCCCCAATTCGCTTCGAGGGTGAAGACGGCAAGTTGAAGAAAATGGTCACCATAGATATGAAGCTCGGCCCTCCTGATAAAAGCGGCAGGCCCTCGCCGGTGCCAATACCGGGTTCGGAAAGCGCCTTTGAAGTGGATTCAGTTATAGTCGCTACAGGGGGTCTTTCAACACCACCGTTCAAGAAACATGTTGATAAAATACGTATCATGGAAGACGGTAGAATAATAGTGGATGAAAAAAGGAGGACTACTAAAACAGGCGTGTTTGCAGCCGGGGATGTAGAATCCGGCCCATCTCTAATAGGTCCCGCCTTAAAATCTGGGATGATTGCCGCAGAATCCATAAAAGAATACTTGATTAAATTAACTTAGCATACCCTCTTATTTAGAAGGTTTGGAAACCGACTTTTAAATATTGTTAGAAATCCCATTCTACAGGTACTTCTCTGCCTTCCAATGCAGACTTGTAAACGGCTTCGAGAATAGCCTGGACCCTCAAACCTTCGATAGCCGGTGAAAACAATGGCCTATTCTCCTTAACGGATTGTATGAATGCGCGTATCCTCATTTCGTAAATATCTGTTTCAAAAGGTATTTTATCCTGAGGCTTAACTACCATTCTCACCCCGTTAACATCCTTATAGATTTCAAGAGGGTCTAGCTGAGCCCCGCCTTCAGTACCTAACAGTGCAAGATTAAACTTATCTTTGCTTATGAAAGAGGCCCAGCTTGTTTCAAGAAGCATCGTAAGATCTTTTTTGAAACGTATGAGTGCAAAAGCATTGTCTTCTACTTCAAACTCCTCGGGTTTCCATGTTTTGCCCCAGCACCCTTTAGCAGCCATCTCCGGCCTCCTACCAAACTTAGTGTAAACTACTCCGAAAGCCTTCTCCGGCTTGGGGAAGCCAGTAACATACATTACGAAATCAACCGCATAGCAACCTATGTCGAATAAGGGCCCTGCTCCCGCAAGACTTTTACTAATGAAGGTTCTTCCGGGAGGTATTCCCCACCTTCTGAGAGCAATCGCCCTAGAGTAATAAACATCCCCCAGTTCACCAGAGTCGAAAACCTTTTTGATAAGGTTTAGATCTGGCCTAAACCTTGTTTGGAAACCCACTATAAGTATTCTACCAGTCTTCTTAGAGGCTTCATACATTTCTAAAGCGTCCCTGAGATTCCCGGCCATGGGCTTTTCTACTAGGACATGGGCCCCCTTTTTCATCGCAACTATAGCCGGGTCTTTATGAAACATGTTGGGTGTGCAAATGCTAGCAGCGTCGATTTCCTCCTTCTCAAACATCTCGTTGTAATCAGAGTAGTATCTTGGAATTTTGAACTCTTCAGCAAAGCTCTTAGCAGCATTAAAATCCACGTCTGCGCAGGCAACAATATCCACTTCGTCAATCTTCATATAATTTGGAGCGTGTGCAAACCTCGCTATTCCTCCGCATCCAACTATTCCTACTTTAATCTTCGGACTCACGGTACCGGCATGAGAGGCTTTTTTAATTGCTTTTATCAAACACTTTTATGACAAACAGCTTGATGCGGACGAATCCCATGAAGGTCCCTCAATATCGCTTAAATAAGAGCTTTAAGAGGATAAGCAGGCTCTGATGAGCAAAGATGGCGCCGACAAAAAGCTGAAGTGGATTTACGGAAGAGCATTCGCTAGCTCTCTCGGTAATGGTATGATTTCGCCCTTCATATACGTTTATGCAGCTAGGATCGGCGCTTCTTCAGGCGAAATAGGGTGGATGCATTCTTTCAACAATCTTTTCACAAACAGCCTCCAGGTTCCTTTCGGGAGGCTTACTGATAGCATTGGCAGGAGAATTCCGATAATAGTTATTACAAGCATTTTAGCATCCCTCCTGTGGATCCCCATAGCTCTTGTCACTCAGCCCAAGGTTTTCATCTTTTTAGTTGCATTACAGTTCCTATTAGCATCCATCTCGGTTCCCGCATGGAATGCTTTAATAAGCGAGTCTTCTCAAGCCTCGACTAGGAGCATCGTAGTTTCCAACATAAACATAGCTTCTTTAACCGGAGGCCTAATAGCAACATTCTTCTCAGGATGGTTAATAGACTATGCTGGGGGAGAGATAATCGTATCGGCTGCACTTGCGAGCATCTTAGGTTCGACAGGGGCCCTTATACTTTTAAAAGTGAAGGAGAAGAAAATTAAGCAGCGTCGGATAAGCCTGGGCCCCCTCTTCAGTATTTCAGACATACCCAATTTAATCAACGAGAATACTGACTTCAGGTTTTTCCTAAAACTAGTAGCGCTGCAGAGCTTCTTCATGTCCTTCGCATGGCCATTATTCACCATTACCACGGCAATAGTTCTCAATCTCGGCATGGGAGAGGTGGGAGTGCTCTCAGTAATTCAGACTGTTTCAACAATCCTTTCCCAAGCCTTAATGGGGCGTCTTTCATTGAGAATCGGTAAGAAACCGCTGATAGTTTTCCATTACGTCTCGCTCACCGCTGTCCCTCTCGTATACTGTTTCGCATCCGGCTTCATCCACATAGCCGTTTTAAACTTGTTCCTAGGATTCGTAGCGGCTTCCGGAAACGCTACAATCCTACCGTACATTTTAGATACTATCCCAGAAGACCGTGTTGGAGAGGCCACTTCAATATACAACATGATTGTGGGCATAGCCTACTTCACGGGTTCAGCTCTGGGAGGAAACCTTACAGAGCTATTAAACCAATCCTTCGGGAGAACCGTGAGCCTCAGAATAGGATACTTTGCATCCGCGTTGGGAAGGTTTATCATGGGGGTCTCCTTTCTAAAAATCAGGGAGACAAGTCAATCGACTAAAAGAAAATAGAATTAAAACAGTTAGTTCCAAGACCAGATGCCTCTTACCACTGGAATGATGCTTCTAAACTTATTAGAATAGCTTAATTTTGGACTAGAAGTAATCTAATGAGATTGTTTTCAAGACGCTATTTATTTCCGTAAGCTCCTGTGGGCTGAGCCTCCAGCCTGCTGCACCAGCATTCTCCTCCGCCTGCTTGGGGTTCTTAGCCCCAGGTATTGGGACAACATTCCCCTCTCTTAGCAGCCAATTCATTGCAACTTGAGCAATGGTCTTGCTCTTGGCTTTGGCGATTCTCTCAAGAACCGTTAGAAGCCTGCTTATCTCAGCCAGGTTCCTGTCCGAGAAAAGCTTGTTATGCCTCCTGACATCGTCAGAAGGCTTATTGCTCAGACTATACTTTCCGGTTAAAGCTCCTTGAGCAAGCGGACTATAGGCTATTATAATTATGTTCTCCCTCTTGCAATACGGTATCACCTCCTCCTCGATCTCCCTCTGAAGCATATTGTACCTCACCTGATTCGAAGCAATGACTGCGTCGGACAGGTGCTTCCTAGCCTCTTCTAGATCCCTTACGGCGAAATTACTCACGCCGATAGCCCTTATCTTACCCTCTTTGTAAAGCCTCTCCATGGCTTGCATAGTGTGTTTCAGAGGAACCTGCTCCCAGGGGTCTGGCCAGTGAACCTGGAAAAGATCTATTTCTCTTATCCCGAGCCTCCTTAAACTGTTTTCAGCAGCCTTTAAAACGTCGTTATACCTTAAGTGCCCACCGTGGACCTTCGTGGCAATGACAAGATTCTCCCTCCCGATCTCCCTTATTGCTCTTGCTACAACCTCTTCAGAATGCCCGTCTCCATAGGCTTCAGCAGTGTCTATCAGGTTTACTCCAAGCTCATACGCTCTTACCATCGCCTTCACTATCTGCTCATCCTCAACGTCAACACCCCAAGCCTTACCGCTTGCCTGCCAAGCGCCAAAGCCTATTATAGAAACCTTCAGATCACTCTTACCGAGTCTAACGTATTCCAATCTTCATCGATTGAGGAAAGTCGCACGGTTTATTAAGGATTATGCGAATTTTTAAAACCTGCTAATTTCTGGCTTAAAACGCTGTTTACTTAATTTTTAAGCTTAGCCTTATTTGACCCCAATGCATTCAGAGCCAAAGATTTATATATGTTGAACAGGGATTATTTCAAGTGGCTGCAGATGAATAGCGGGGAGTTTTCTCGGAAACCGGATTCTGAAGAACAGGCTTTGAATCTTAATCCGAAGGATATTTTATGCTCAGAGTATCTTCCCAACGCTAGAGTGATAGAGTGGTCTCTAAAGGCTAGGAACGTTCCAAGCGTCATTAACATTGCTTTAAACACCTTGGCTGAAAAAGGAGCTAGATTCCTCTCCGGTTTCCAAAGCATAGACTGGAATGAAAACACTATATTAGTGGGCGGTTTTATAGATCTTTCAGCTTCTAAAATTAAGGCAGAGGATATTGGAAACCTATTGAAGGATATTAATGGCGTGTTAGAAGTTAAAGTTTCTGATCAGACGTTCGATGGGCTGATAATCGATACCTTACACTTCCCACTTAGAGTTTCGGGCGAGAGAAGCTTCACTTTCAGGGTTGAAACCTTCGGGGGCATACTTAAGAGGCTCTACGACAAGTTTGGCACGGGGGCTGCGGTAATACTCTACGAAATGGGTATGGCCGCGGGTGAGAGTAAGGCTAAAAGCATAATGAAGAAGTACCATACAGATAAACTGAAGATATTGAAGCTGGTATTGGCGGAGCGGGCTGCCAAGGGCTGGTGTATTGCAGAAGTCGAGGAATTCGGTAGCAAAAGAATCGTGTTTA
>CAZTSG010000030.1:0-9421 GCA_964616835.1 uncultured Nitrososphaerota archaeon
TTCTCCTTTTCATACCCTTGCTGTACGTTTTCATCTTATCGTCAATCCTATTGCCTAATCCCGACAATTTTATTGCCTCCTCCACTGCTTTCAGAACAGCTCCTTCAGATTCGAAATATATTTTTGCAACTATGTATAGGTATTCTCGGCCACTAAGGTTTTTATAGGTTCCTGCCTCCTCAGCTAAGTAAGACATTATCGTTCTTACTTTATCAGAATCTTTTACTACGTCAAAACCGAATACTTTTACCTCTCCTCCTGTAGGAAGAAGAAGCGTCGCGATAACTCTTAAGGTAGTGGTTTTCCCAGCGCCGTTTGGACCTATTAATCCGAATATTTCACCTTTGTTGACCTCGAAAGAGACGCCGTCAACCGCCGTTATGGATCCGAATCGTTTTACAAGGTCTTTAACAACCACTGCAATACTGTTTCCTTCCATAATTCGGCTTATTATGGCAAATAATATTTTTAAGGTTAGTGTTTTCACCAGATTTTAAGTAGAACCGGATATTTTTGAAAACTATTAAATACCTCTCGTGTTTACTGGAGTAAAAACAAGGATTGGAATCCAAGAAAATATCGGTAGTAGTTCCAGCATTCAATGAGGAAAAATACATAGAGAAATTGCTCGTTTCCCTGTGCAATCAAACAATATCTAGGGAAGATTATGAGATAATAATCGTTGATGGAGGAAGCACCGATAGGACTGTTGAAATATGCAGAAAATACGCTGATAAGATAATCGTGCAAGAAACACCTACTGTAGGTGGGGCTAGGAATGATGGTGTTAAACACGCTGATGCGGAGCTTATTTTCACAACTGATGCTGACTGCATAGTTGCATCAAACACTCTTGAAAGGATCATTAGTATCTTCAATTCTCACCCTGAAGTCGTTATGGTTTACGGGATTGTAACACCGTTGGAGAAAAGATTCAGGTATGCATTTCTACTCGAACTTAACAATGCTTTTGTCAAGATCCTCTACAGGTTTAGAATATACTTAAGCATAGGTTCAAGCATAGCATTTAGGAAAAAGTACTTCAAATGGGTTAAGGGATTTCCAACGGTTGGAGCAGGAGACGATTATGGCTTCTCCTTCAGGATGAGGAGGGTTGGCGAAGTAAAGCTTGACGAAGGACTGAGAGTATATTTCTCCATGAGGAGGTATGAAAAATACGGTTTTGCAAGAAGCTTCTACGAGTGGCTGTACAACGTGTTCAGCGAGTTATTGAAGAGAAGAATACCGCCTGATAAAATATACCATAGAAAAACGTATTAGACTGAGGATTCTTAATCATAAAGTTAATGTCACAGCTTTGCTTAAACAGTTATAACAATTTAGAAAGGTTTTTTAACCCCTCTGCTTATGAAGATAATCTACATGCTGCCGATAGAGGTTCCGGAGGCTTTCCTAGGCACAACTCAATTAATAGCAGTCTTCTGGTTTTATGATAAGGCTACGCGAATAGTTCTTGAAAAGATTAGGAGCAGAGGATTCAAATGTTCTGTAAAGGGCCTGAGAATACACCACTGGTTTATTGGTATTATGATTACTTTCATCGGTCTTCTCATGCTTCCGTTTCAAAACATTATGGTCCTTCTCTACGAGACCGGGCCCATAAGTCTTCCAATGAAGCTGAGCTCTGGGACAATAACGATGGGTTTCAGGATTTTCATAGATGACTTGAAAGACCTAAAGAGACAGCTTAAAAGCCTGTTTAAAAGATAAATTTAAAGCCTATTTTTAGGACTTGAAAAAGAGTTGAGCATAATCCTTGGAATAGATATTGGAGCAACGAACATTAGGGTTGCTGCAGCAGATTTAAACGGAAATATCCTCTTAAAGCATAGTGAGAAAACTGTCAGAGAATCTGGAATAGGGGTAGTGGATCAGGTGATCAGGATAAGCGATACTGTTCTAAGCTCACTTAAGCTCCGGAGAGGGGATGTTAAAAGTATTGGCATAGGCTCAATAGGGCCACTTGATTTGAAAAAAGGGCTGATAGTTAATCCCCCTAATCTTAAAGTAGGCATAATCCCAATAGTCGAAGCGATTGGGAAATATTTCAAAGTTCCCGTTAGGCTGTTGAACGATTGCGTTGCAGCAGTCCTAGGCGAAAAAAGGTTTGGAGCCGGGAGGAACTTGGAGAACATAGTCTATATCACTATAAGTACAGGGATAGGTTGCGGAGCGATTGTAGACGGGCACCTCCTTCTAGGCAAGGACGGTAATGCGCATGAGATAGGGCATACAGTAGTAGATAAGGACGGTTTACTTACGTGTGGTTGTGGTAAACGGGGGCATTGGGAAGCCTATTGCAGTGGGAGAGGCATTATAAATTATTCCAGAATCCTCCTGGAGGAGTGGGATGTGGAGTTTGATAAGTGCTCCCTAAGCAAATACTCGCAGGGAGATATTTCGAAAATGACTTCTGAAACACTCTTTAAAGCGGCTAGGGAAGGAGACGAGGTTGCGCTAAAAATAATGGATAAAGTCGGATTGCTAAATGCGATTGGTTTCGCCAATGCTATAGAGGCTTATGATCCGGAGCTCATAACTGTTGGAGGGTCGGTGGCGCTTTACAACAGCGAGATCATACTCAAACCGGTTAGAGAAAAAGTTTCAGAATACGCTATGAATAGATTACCCGAGATAGTCATAACCCCCCTAGGAGAGGACATAGTGCTCTACGGTGCATTAGCCGCTGCAATAGAAGCGTTTTCTAACTAATCTTTCATAATTCTAAGAGATTTTAGAGCAGACTTTAAAAATTCTCTAGACTTACTGTCGATAGTAAGCAGAACAGCAAAATAGACAACGATACCAAGCAGGATTACTGGCATCAGCGAAACCATGACAACAAATATCTGCTCACTTTTAGCGGATTCAGGATAGAAAATACAGAGCATGATGGACATTACTATTCCAGATGTTAAAAACTTTAAGATTCTAGGAATGTTGAAATGAAACTTAATAAGCTTCTTAGATACTTTGAGATAATACAGTGTAGTAGCAATGTTTATTAGTAGGAAGCAAGATATCGATACCAGAGATATCAGAGCATGTGAACTACCCATATCATTAAGAATTTTAACAGTCAAAGACAGCACTATAATGTAAAAAAGAGAACCTGCAACCTCAATAAGAGGTATCTTCATTAAGTATGATCCTGCAATATTTCTCAAAGCGACATCTTCATTAGCATCAACTTTTTCAATACCCTGGATAACTGAAGAAAATATTCTTTTAAACACAATAACCGCGTAACACAATGAAGCAGCTCTAAGAACATCGTATAATTGTCCGTATTCTCTCCTTAATAAGTATAGCATAGGCTCGGCAAGAATGAGTTGCCCAAGCACCATAGGTATGAGAAACATTAAAACAAGCTCTACGGAGTCCTCAACGTCTTTACCTGTTCCGCTCGAGAGGAGCTTGGGATACAGACCTATTGCCAATGCTTCAGAGAAACCTATCACCATAGCAAAAGTGCTCGCCGCCTTGATGTAAGCTACTGGAAGGATGGACCCAGTTACAAATGTTAAAACCAAGATGTCCAGCATTTTTACAAATCCTGGCGCCCATGAAATTAGCGGTACTAAACTCGTTTTAAACCATCTACGTAAATCCTCTAGTGAAATGCTTCCCTTAAAATATTCAGAAAGATTAAGGAAATAGTAGAGCAATTGTATGAGCAATGCAAAGTCTATTGAAAGAACTGCGCCAAGAAGCAAAATCCTCATGTAGCCTACTAGTAATGCTCCAATAATTACCTTAGAGAATTCGAAGACAAGAGTTCCATAGCCAATTACCTGTGGCTTCATTGCTTGGAAGACGGATTCGAGGCTTGATGTATGATACATGATAACGATCCAAAGCATAAATGCACATACTACAGAAGTATCAATGAATATTTGTGAAGAGAAGACTGGAGAAATAATTAGAAATACCAATGTGAAAATAACAGACATCATGCTATTGAAGAATACTCCGGATTTTGCAACCTGTCTCCCCCTTCTCAAATCTCTTACAAGCCAATAATTTACGATGTATGAAGGAATTGCAAAATAAGAAAGCAGGTTAGAGTAGAATTGCCAGGTTCCGAAAGCTTCCTCGCTAAGCCTCCTAGTAACTATTATTGTAAACATTAATCCTGTTAAAACCGACAATATTTTAGAAGCGAAGTTAACCAGCCCCGAGTATCTGAGCCGAATATCTTTCAAGACGCTGAGTACAGAACTTAGCCTATTTAAAAACTATTTTGTTCTCTCATCATGCTTGGAATAATCTTCAATAGCAAAAAACTGTTTCAAGACCTATTTCTCTAGCTATTTTCAAAACGTTTCTCTTGAGTTCATCGTAATACAGGGGTTTTGAAAAAAATATTCTTTTCCATTCCTCGTAGAGATTAGAATACTTCTGCAATACAATTTTGGAAACCATACTCCAAACCATTGGCCTAAGGTTTAGCCTATCCACATAAACATAATCTGCACCAGCTTTTTTAAATTTCAACAGCAAGTCTTCAACATTACTATCTGAGAGGAATGGGAGGACCGGGCCGAAGAAAACGTACGTTCTCAACCCGTTACTTTTTGCAATACTAATCGCCTCAAGCCTTTCCTCAGGCTTTGATGAAAAGGGTTCAAAATCTCTGCTTATCTTCTCATCCATAGTAATTATTGTTACTCCGACTTCATTAGACCTGTTTGTGCTTAAAATATCTAGGTCTCTCGTAACCAAGTTTGATTTGGTTTGTATTGTTATTGGAAAACCGTTTTGGACAAGTATGTCCACTATTTTCCTAGTCAACTCGTATTTCTTCTCCATCGGTTGATAGGGATCAGTAAGAGAGCTCAAATATACTCTTCCAATCTTCTTGTTCTTCACCTCTTTAGAGAGAACGCTTATCGCATTAATTTTAACGTCTAGGAATTCTCCCCATTCTTCTTTCTTCCTCCTGAATCTGAAGGTGATTCCCGCAGCGTAGCAATATCGACACCCATGCTGACACCCAACGTAAGGGTTGATGCAGTAGTCAGCTATCGCGCTTTTGTTTAAAAGCGATTTACACTCTATCTCCCTAACTATCACAACACCGCTAGAGCTCAAAAATCTTATAAGCTTTTTATAATTGTTGGTTCAAGTTTCATCAAATCATCGCAATGAGACTAGAGGATGAACCTAAAGCTCCCGGCTTCGTTGAGTAGGTTACTCTAAGAAGTCGGGATCTAAGATTTTTCCTGCCAAAAGGTCCAGACCAAGAATTCTGATGAATGTGAAAGAGAGCGGTATTTTCCTCATCGCGTTGAACAACCTCCTCATCCAAAACCCCTTATTCAAAGCCTCCCCAATAATCTTCTTCCACCTAGAATCATACAACTCGGCGAGAAAACGTTCTTCAAAAACATTTTCTTCAAGAGCTTTTATGCATGCGTTTCCAGCGATCTCGCTGCAAATCCTCCCGTAAACGAGCCCTCCGAAAGAAAAGGGCTTAACTTGGCATGCAGCATCGCCTACGAGAACTACTCCTCGCGCAACGGTTTTATCCATCACACCGAATCTCACCAAATCTCCTACAGGCTTTTCAACTACTTCTAAGCTAAGCTTCTTTAAGAGGAGTCTCATTCGAGGAAGAGGATTACCCCTAGTCGCTAACCCTACCCTAGCCGTACTGTTGCTTAAGGGAACTATCCAGGCAAAAGCGTCTCTGGAAAACTCTGATTCAAACCTTAATTCCACAACATCCTTTTCGAAAAAACCTTTTGCAACGCATTGGAGCGTAAGCAAAATATTCTCAGGCTGCTTTAAACCGACTAGCTTGGATGTGATAGAGTTAGGACCATCTGCACCAATCAGCATTTTGCCCGAGTAAAAGCTACCATTGTTCGTGACAACCCTACCGTCCTTAAGACCTATCGCTCTCTCCCTTGTTCTTATTTCCACCATGTTTTCAGAGGCTTTTTCAGCAAGATATTTATCGTAACCCCTTCTGTCTATCACCATCATCTTTTTCGGATAAGAGACTTCGAAGCACCTTTTTTCAAAGCAGAACCTTGCTGTTTCCACCGTGTTTAAAACGAGGCTTTGAGGAATATTTCCTATTCTCCGACTGACTAAGCCTGTGCACTGTTCCGGCCTACCTATTTCGCCGTGTTCTTCGAGAACTATTGTTTTAAAGCCTTTTTTAGAAATTAATGATCCGGTTATTAGACCTGAAGGGCCTCCTCCAATAACTAACGCGTCGCATTCGAAACTCATTGAGACTCGTTAATCTTAGGGCTTCTTTTCCTCAGGCCCGGGTGCAACAGTTTCCTGCGCGGGAGGCGGCGGGGGCGGTTCTTTAGCACTCTCGATCTCTTTCTCAATTTCTTCAATCGGCTTAGGCGGAGGCGTTGTGGCAAGCGTGTAACCTATCCAACCCAGTATGAACAATACGAAGCCTACTGCAAGGAAAGCTGTTACTTGGAGCACGAGCATTTGCCATGGAGAGAGGAACACAAGCCATAAGTATAATACGGCTCCCACCACTGAGCCTAGGAAAAGAAGCAACCCCAATGCCTGATCCTTATTCATGGGTGTGAAAAGCGGCTTTATACACTATATAAATTTATTGCTCCTCTATTACAAGGCCCTTATCCTTAAGCCTTTTTAAGACAGCATCGAGCTCCCAGAGATGACATGAGGAAACCCTCCATATTTTGGAAACCGGTAGTTTGCCTTCCCTCCTAATCAGCTCGTAGACTTTTCTCTCAAGATCTTCTAAATCAGCTTTCTCAAGCAAGTATTCGTGGGGACCTAGAACAACCCATTCCTCCACCATAACAGGAATGAGAGAAGGTAGGAATATATTGGCTTTATGCTTAGAAAGCATGACTATCAATAATAGTTTAAATACTGCTTGTGAAAAAGCTCTTCCCCAATGCCGGGGAAGGTGGTCTCAACCTATTCGGGCGGCTTAGATTCAACGCTCATAACAATCCTGCTTAAAGAAAAGTATGGCTACGACGAGATAATTCCAGTACTTGTCGACGTAGGCCAAGGGGAGGAGGAGATTAAGACCGCGTATGAAAGGGCTGGGAAACTCGGTTTAAACATTCGTTTCATAGATGCTAAGCGTGAGTTTGTAACAGAGTATGTCTTCAGGTGCATAAAGGCCAACGGTAGTTATGAAGGATACCCTATTGGAACATCCATGACTAGAGTGTTAATAGCCTCAAAGGCTGCGGAAATAGCTAGGAAGGAGGGTGCTGAAGCGGTTGCGCACGGCTGCACCGGAAAGGGTAATGATCAGTTTAGGATGGAGGTTGCAGTCAAGTATGTTGCGCCGGAGCTCAAAGTGATAGCTCCTGTCAGAGAATTGAACTTGACAAGGTTTGAGGAGGAGGAGCTTCTCAGAAAATACGGTATTGAGCCTAAGAAGCCGAAGGGTAAGCTCGGTGGCGACGTCAACATGTGGTCTCATTCAATAGGAAGCGGGCAAGTTGAAGACCTCTATTCACAGTATCCTGAGGATTACATTTGGACAGTCCCCCCGGAGAAGGCTCCGGATACTCCTCAAACCATCAGTATAACTTACGAGAAAGGGGTTCCTGTCGATGTCGACGGCATTAAGGATCCTGTTGAAATCATACTCTATCTAAATAAGGTTGGGGGACAGCACGGAGTCGGGAGGATAGATATTCTGGAAGACGGCATACTCGGATTAAAGTCGAGAGAATTATACGAGGCTCCGGCAGCCACTATACTCTTGAAAACGCATGCAGACCTTGAGCAGTTAACCCTTACTAAAGAGCAGTTGAGGTTTAAGAAAGAGGTTGACAAGATATGGGCTGAAATGGTTTACCATGCAATGTGGTTCCACCCGCTTAGGAGGGATTTAGACGCTTTCATAGACTCCACTCAGAGATACGTCTCCGGCAGGCTTGATGTCAAGCTGTATAAGGGTAATGTCGAAATAATCGGCAGGGAGTCTAAATACAGTCTCTACTCCCCCGAGTTAAGGTCTCTCAAGAAGTCTGGGTTCGACCAGAGAGACTCCACAGGCGCCGTCAGGCTGTACGCTCTCCCGTATCAGCTCTACAGCAAGAGGGAAACACTACTCGAATAGCTTTAAAGGCTAAAAACATTATTTTTCTCTACAACCCTAATTTTTAAGACGGTTTTTCAAAAATTTTTTAGGCCGGGTTAGATGGAGAATAACAATATGAGCGAGGAAAAGATCGTGGTATACTCTAAACACTGGGTCGCAATATTTATACTCGTAGGCTTTATTGCAGGCGGGCTAATAGTATCCTATTTCACCCTGTATTCGGAGCTTAAGAGAATAGGTGAGAAAGTAGAAGGGGTAAGCGTTATCATAAACATTCTGAGTAATGATGTTAACAGGATTAAAGAGCTTCACTCCGGTCCAGGGTTAGCGTATTTCAACGTAAGCTTTACGGAAGTATATAATAAGACTATCAAGGGAGTTGTGATGATAACCGGTATTGTTAAAGGCCTTTTAACGGAGGGGACTAGTTTAGGCTCAGGGTTTGTCGTTAAATATGGTTCTTCATACTACATTGTGACGAATTACCATGTCGTAAAGGATGCTAAGGACCTGGCTGTTACTTTTTATAACGGAGAAAGTTATCAAGCTAATGTCGTAGGCACTGATCCTTACAGCGATCTCGCCGTTTTGAACTGCACTGCACCATTTGGGCTCTATCATCCTCTAAATCTTACTTTCAGCAGCAGTTTAAGAGTTGGAGACTTAGTCATAGCCATAGGAAACCCTTTCGGTTTATCCGGGACTATGACCACGGGCATTGTTAGCCAGCTTGGAAGAAGTATAACGAGTGAGTTTACTGGAGGATACTCCATAGCAAACATAATCCAAACCAGCGCTCCCATAAACCCAGGTAATTCTGGAGGACCATTGCTTAACGCTAAAGGCGAGGTTGTGGGTATGAATACTGCGATAGTTGCTGACAGTCAGGGGGTTGGTTTCGCGGTTCCATCAAACACTATTTTAAGAGAATTACCATATTTGATAGAAACCGGTAAGTACGATATGCATCCATGGCTGGGTTTAAGAGGTATTGACTTGAACTACTACATTGCTAAGGCAGCTGGCTTAAACATTACTTACGGCTGGCTTATTCAAGAAGTAATTCCAGGAGGGCCTTCGGATAAGGCTGGTTTAAGGGGAGGCAATAGGACTACAATGGTTTCAGGCGTAGAAGTAAAGATTGGTGGAGACGTTCTGATCGCGATAGAGGGGTATCCCGTTAGAAATAATGATGACATCGCTAGAATATTAGAGGAATACACTTATCCAGGTAAAACTGTTAATGTAACAATCGTAAGAAACAACCAGCTTATGACCATTCCGGTAACGCTCGGTAAAAGGCCACCGCTCTAATCTATTCTATTA
>CAZTSG010000030.1:9521-15575 GCA_964616835.1 uncultured Nitrososphaerota archaeon
CTATTCTATTATTCGGCTCCACATACTTTTAGCAAGCTCACCATCGTACTTCATCAGTTTAAGCTTCTCCTTCGCTTCTTCACGCTTGGCATTATGCTCTTCTAGGAAGGCTATTACCTTCTCTATGAGTATCTCTTTAATCTCCCCGCTTAACATCCTGCCTGAAGAATATTCCTCCCTGATTTCCATAAGTCTTTTATCATCTTTTTCAAAAAAGAAATAGAGCCATTGGTAAGGCACATCTATATCTGGATTACCGCCTAGCCTCCTGTGCTCTTCCACCGTCGGTTGCCCGCCTGAGAATGCTTGGAATATCTTTTTCCTAACGCTTTTCTCATCCTCATTCAAGTATATGGCGCTCTCCGGTTGGGAGGCGCTCATCTTGCCAGCGGGCCCAGTCAACGGCGGCAGGAACTTGCTGTGTATAGCGGCAGTCTTATAGTATCCGAAGCTCTCGGCAATATCCCTCTGAATCCTCCAATACGGATCCTGGTCTATTGCAGCAGGTATTAAGCATCTTTTCCCCTCAAAAAACGTGACTGCTATTTGGAAGGCTGGGTAGAAAATCATGCCTATGTTAGTCTGAGCATCGAAGCCGAATACTGCTCTAACCCAGCTGAAGTTAACCTTCTTAGCAACCTTCAACACTATGGGATACATGTTTCTCACATACTCCATGTCTTGGAATATGAATGTCCTATCAGGGTCGAAGCCCACTGCAGCAATGTCAAGAGCATTCTCGTAAGACCATTTCCTAACGTCTTCGAGAGTAAGATTCCTACTCTCCTCTAAGAACTTCTCATCATCCGTCAGCTCTATGTAAACATTGCATCGGAACCTGTCTTGAAGCCACTTCGTGAAGTAGAATGGGATTATGTGGCCCAGTGTCATTGGGCCACTAGGACCCCTACCAGTATATAGGAAGAAGCCTTTACCCGCTTCATAATCATCTAAAACCTTGTCTAAATCCCTGTGGGAGAAGAATATCCCCCTTCTGAGGAGCAAATGGTCCTCTCCGGCGAGCCTCACCAGCCTATTCTTAAGCTCTTGGGTAAGAGGCTCTGTTCCGAACTCTCTTATGAGCCTATCGTAGTCTACGGTGCCTTCTACAGTCCATGGAGTGACTTTGAACTCATCCTGCTGCACCATGTTACGGAGAACGCCATTTAAACACTTTATTTAAAGTTAAAGAAAACCATGGTAGACAGCATTCATAAGAATACTGGCTTAGAGAAGGGCCCATTGCTGGATAAAGGATGGAAAAACAAGGGTTCTGCAATATTATCTAAAAATATAGGGGGCTTAGAAAAAGGCAATGTTTTTAACAATGTTAGAACTGTTTCACTAGGAGGAGAAGATGAAGTATAGGCTGATGGATCTGCTTGCCTGCCCCATCGATAAGCATTTCCCTCTCAAGCTAATAGTGTTCCAAGAGGAGGAGAGAAACATTGAGTTCAAACAGGAAAGCGTAGTATGCGAACTATACTGCGGCTTAAGGGCGTCATACGTTAAAGATTCTAAACTCAGTGTTGACGATTGTAACAAATGCATGAGAAGAGAAATACTTAACGGCATTTTGATATGTTCCGAGTGCAATCGGTGGTATCCTATAGTAGATGAAATACCGCAGTTACTTCCAGACGAGTTGAGAGAGCCTAATGAAGACCTGTCTTTCCTCAAAAAGTATTCTGAAAAAGTCCCTAGGAAAACGCTTGAAGAAGGGAAACCTTTCAACCTCAAAGAATAAAGGAAATTTTACACGTTTCGAACTCCGCAGATTCCGAAGAACGTTTTAATTTCATCACATATTTTCTTAAGGTCTTCAAACAAGTATGCTTGTTTCTTTAGAAATTCTTTATCTAAAGTTTTTGAAGGTTTAAACTGTTGTATGAAAAACCTTTTTGCGCCTTTTAATCGATCAGCTATAGCGAGAATATCCTCGATACTCAATAATTCTGGCACTACTGTAGTTCTAAACTCGTGTTCAGGAAAGCCCTTCACTATTTCAATGCTCTCAATAATCTTATTAACATCAACCTTAACTTTGACAACATTGTCATACTTTTCTAGAGGAGCTTTAACATCCATTGCAATATAGTCTACAAGCTTTTCTTTTATGAGGATTTTAAGCATATTCGGGTTTGTACCGTTAGTATCGAGTTTGACAGAGTATCCAATCTCCTTTATCCTTCTGATGAATTCTGGAAGGTCGTTGTGGAGCGTCGGTTCTCCGCCAGTTATGCAAACTCCGTCTAAGAAGCCTTTTCTCTCTCTAAGAAAGGCCAGTATTTCGGCTTCAGGTATTGGAGGAGTACCGTCGTCCACTACCAGCTCAGGATTGTGGCAATAAGGGCACCGGAAGTTACAGCCGAATGTGAAAAGCGTGCAAGCAACTTTACCAGGGTAGTCTATGAGGGTAAGTTTCTGTATCCCCTTTACTATCAGTATTTGTTCACCTCCCTAATATAGCTTGGAATAATATGCGGTACATTATCAGATGCGATTTAAAGTTTTTCATTTTAAGCTTCGGGTACCGCACCTGATTCTAACTTAATATGAGAACGTTCTCTACCGTTATTCGCGGAACAATCATGGAGCCCCTTTTCCTAACCCTGTTTTCAATACCCCTAATGTTTCTAAGGAATTCGTAAAGGTTTCCGGAGAACATGCATTCTTTCACAGGATACTTAACCTCGCCACTCTCTATTAAGAACGCCTGTTTTGCTGAACCTGAGATAACCCCGTCCTCCGGCCTAATATTTCCGGAGAACCTTTTTACAAACAAACCTTGCTTAATGCTCTTAACCATTTCCTCAAAGCTCCAATCTCCCTGTGGCATTATTAGGTTTGAAGGAGATACTGAGAGAAAGCCTGATGCGTTTCCAGTGCTCTCCACCCCCAGGATTTTCGACGTGTAAGTATTGTGCATGAAGCTTTTTAGAACGCCTTTCTCAATCAAAACTGTCCTCATTCTCGGGACACCTTCATAATCGAATATTGAGGTCGATAATCCAGCTTCCAAAGTACCGTCGTCAATTAGAGAAAACGTGTTCGACACGATTTCTTGACCAATCTTATCCCTTAGGGGACTTCTTCCACGCCAAACCATGTCCCCGTTTAAAGCTTCTGATAATGCTGAAACAATGTCTATGACAACATCGTAGTCTAAGACGAGGGTTCCTTTGAAAGACTCTATTTTCCTGGCGCCAAGCGATTCAACAGCTTTGGCCGCAGCCTCCCTGCCGATTTCAACAGGGTCCAAGTCTAGTTTTCGAGAAGCCTCCCAAGCAATAGCGAAACTACCTACTTCACCATTGTCTTTAGCAAGCGCCATTAACTCCATGTTTATCTCAGTACCCTTATCGCTTCCGAGAATACCGTTGGAATTAGCAACATACGTTTCTCCTGAGACCAAGCTGACTGTACCGCCTGGAACAGAGACTCTTAAATCCCTCCTGGCTTCACTCAACATTTCTCTAGCAAGCATTACAGCATTCTCAGGATCTGCTGAACAAATTTTCTCGTCGAAGGTTCCTTCAACCCTAGGAAAGGGTTTTGGCGACGGGAGCCCCTTCCAGAAAACGTTTTCGTTGCTTGATAATGCTAGGCGATAAGCGTTTTCAACCGCCTTCTCAACACCCTTATCGCTAACATCAGTAGTACGCGAGAAACCTATTTTCCTCCCTATGAAGACAGCTATGTGAAGGCTTCTATTTATTTTAAAAGAAGCATTGGAGATTTCATTTGACTCTATACCTACTTCTATTATTCTGGCTGTAGAATAATGGGCTTCGGCCTCAGATGCGCCTACTGCAAGGCTTTTTCTCACAGCTTTCTCGACGATTTCGCTCATAATCCACCACCCACTATCATCCTAGCCCTAATATGGGGACCACCGTCGTCTACGGGAACCCATTGAAACTTGCCACAGTTGCCTGGAGAATTTATTTTAAGGTCTTTCCCGACAGCATCTATACTCTTTAACACTTCTACAGCGTTCCCGGATATTGTAACTCCCCTGAAAGGCTCTACTAGCTCACCGTTCTCTATCCTCCAAGCCTCTTGAATGGAGAAAGTGAATTCACCATTAGAATCAGCTTGCCCACCTAATGCTCCTTTAAGATAAAAACCTTCCTTAGTCTCTCTTATAATTTCCTCAGGATCCCAGTCTCCAGCCTCCATGTAAGTGTTTCTCATTCTTATGAGCGGCACGTAGGAATATCCTTGAGCTCTCGAATTCCCAGTGGGTTCTACTCCGAAGATAAACGCTGACTCCCTATTATGCATAAAGCTTCTCAGCATTCCTTTTTCAACTATTTTAACTGGTCTAGCCTTAACACCTTCATCGTCATATCGTATCCAACCATTAGCCCCAGTTGGCTCAGGGCTATCTATTATCGTAACTAATTCTGAAGCAACTTGCTCACCAATCTTACCCGTTAGAATGCTACCAGATAGAACAAGGTCTGCTTCAGCAGTATGCCCAAAGGCTTCGTGAACGAGGAGACCTACAATTTTATTATCGAGCACGCATGTTGAGACTCCTCCTTTAGGAATACTAGCATTCAATAGTCTAATAGCCCGAGAGGAAACTTCGTCAGCCATTTCAACAGGATCATTTTTCTCAAAAAGCTCAAAACCAACAGTACCGCCTATAGCTTCATAAGCTGGTGAAACCCTGTCCATTTCCCTAGCTGAGACTTGAATTGCAAGATAGGTTCTAGTCTCACTGGTTTCTATTTCAGCACCGTCACTGTTGACAAAAAGCTTTCTACCAGAATAGTCGGAATAAACAACGCTATCGTCAACTATCTTATCACTTTTGCTCCAGATGGTTTTGTCAGCATCGAAAACTATCCTAAGCTTATCCTCGACAGGTATTTCTGAAGGTAATTTAACAATCTTAGTCTCAACCCTATCTTTAACCGGGTCGACCCTAGCTATTTCGATTTTCCTACTCTTTCGGTAAGAGCTAGATGAAGCAAGCTTAACAGCTTTTTCAACAGCATTCGTAACCTTCTCAGGAGCAAGATCGTCTAAACACGCAAAGCCCCAAGAACCCTCTTTCAAAACTCTTATCCCTATGCCTTGGAAAAAAGATATGTTTGAAGATTCAACAATACCCTTTCTAACCCTTATAGAAGTAGCAGCACCTTCTTGATACCTAATGTCTACGTATGATGCGCCAAGTCGCAACGCTTCTCTTAAAGCCTTGGAAACAAGGTCTTCAACCATGTATAAACCGGTTTAGAAACAGTATTTAAACTTGTAACTACTTCAATGATTCTCACCAGATGCTACACATCGATGCTTGCTAGGAAGACAGGTATTTCTGATCTTGTTAATACTAAGGAATCTTTAAGATGCTTTGGTTTAATCCAGCTTTTCGAAACAGTCTTAACCTCTATTCCGAATTGCTTATTGTTAACCATAACCACGACGTCAATCTCTGTCCTATTTCTCCAATAGAAGACGGGATATTTCCTAGCCAGATGAGTAGCCACCACCGATTCTAGCTTATCCTCTTCAATCGGCTTCATATTCACTAGTTCGCAAAAAGTATCGTAGAGAAATGGATCCGTTATATGTATCTTCTTATTTTTCCTATGGATGATTTTGGAATTCACGTCTAGGAAGTTCAGTATTTTAACTACAAACAATTTTTCAAGATCCTCTACGTAAGCCTGTGTTGTGTGAGGGGATGAGACGGATGTTTCCCTCGATATGCTCAGCCAACTTATTGGAGCCAGCCTAGCACCCACTATGTAGACAAGAATCTCCTTCATATAAGCTTCGTTTCTACCTAGTTTCACAAAGTCGTTTTTCAACCAGTCTATATATGTCTTCCTAGTCTCGAAAGATATTCTGCCTCTAGTATACATCTCTTCCATAGGAACCGGGAATCCGCCGGTCAGCAAGTACTTGTTGAAAAAGTCGTTAAGGAGATTCTGATGCACTCTGTTGGTTTTCATGAAACATCCTATTTGTGTAAGGTCCCCCTTTGCAGTCTCCAGATTTTTCAAAGCTTTTAAATACTGAGAAAAACTTAAAGGA
>CAZTSG010000031.1:0-14871 GCA_964616835.1 uncultured Nitrososphaerota archaeon
AGTAGCACTCCTCTTCAATATACTCTGGTTCAGTACCGTGTTCTGGACACTTGCCATCAACCAGATCTTTTTCAGTCTTATACTCTTCGCAACCATAACAGTATAGGCCGCTATAGCTACTCTTATAGATGTCCCCGTTCTCAAACATTTTGGTAAATACTAGCTGTGAGACCTTGCGGTGTCTCTCCTCAGTTGTTCTTATAAAGTCATCGTTAGAAATATCGAATGCTTTGCAAAGCTCTTGGAACCTCTTAGCATTCCTATCTATAAACTCTTTAACGTCTAAACCTGCCTCTCTAGCAGCCCTCTCATTCTTAGCAGCGTTCTCATCAGTACCCGTTAAGAAGAAAACGTCTCTTCCCACAAGCCTGTTCCACCTCGCTATAATATCTGCGCAAACCTTTTCGTATAAGTGGCCTAGGTGCGGATAAGCGTTAACATAGTCGATCGCAGTCGTTATGTAGAACTTTTCCTTCCTCCCATCCATCGTCGAAAAACCTACTCTAGGCGATTTAATCTTATCGCTAAATCCGATCATTAAGATACCATGCTGAAAGCTTTCCTATAAGAGTACGCGAGAACCATTATTGTAATGAAGCCTAGTATCATGAAGAGCTAGTGTCTTTTCTGAATCCGCTTTAATGAGCCTTAGGAATCATCTCACTGCCTACAACACATATCATCGCACCAGCGCTAAAGGCGAGGAAAAATGGGATAAGCCACCGGAATACCTTTACTAGTAGAGCGATTAGCAAGCTCCTAAGGATTCTACAACTCCAGACTATACCCCGAGCAATAAAGAATCATCCACCCTTAACCAAGTTTATATTTTATTCGGTACCTAAATTTGCCATAGGTATCAAAACATTTAAACTACCTGAAAAATCCTAGACTCCAGCCAATGAGCTTGAAAGCAGAGCCGAAGATAAGTGAGAAACGGTGGTCTCCGAAGCTGGAGGAAGACCTGTTGAAGACCTGGGAGAAGGAAGGACTATACAGATTTGACCCCAATAAGCCGGGGGAGATATACACGATAGATACTCCGCCACCATACATATCTGCAAAATGGCATGTCGGAGGGGCGGCTCACTACGTGGGGATCGACATGGTTGCAAGGTATAAGAGACTTCTAGGGTACAATGTTCACTTCCCGATTGGCTGGGATAGGAATGGTCTTCCCGTTGAAGTAATGGTTGAGAAGCAGTTTAACATCATGGTGAAGGAGGTTGACAGGGAGCATTTCATCAACCTTTGCAAGCAGACTCTGGACCAGGTTGAGGCCGAAGTGATTAAGCAGGCTAAGAGGCTTGGCTTAAGCGGCGAATTCGAAAACATGTATAGGACGGATTCTCCAGAGTACAGGAGCCTTACTCAAGAGACCTTCATAGAATTGTGGAAAAGGGGATTAATATACGAGGCGAAGAGGCCTACTAACTGGTGTCCCCGATGCGGCACGGCAATAGCGGATGCTGAAGTAGAGTACATAGAGGTCCCGTCGAAGCTTTACTACATTGTTTTCAAGGTTAAAGAGACGGGGGAGGATTTTCAAATAGCTACGACGAGGCCTGAGCTCCTAGCTGGTTGTGATGCAGTCATATTCAACCCTGCCGATGAGAGGTATCTCAAGCTTGAAGGCAGGACGATGATCGTACCCATCTACGGTAGGGAGGTTAAGGTTATTCCAAACAGCTACGCTAAGCCCGATTTCGGAACCGGGCTCGTCATGGTATGCAGTTACGGAGACACTTCAGACATAAGGTTGTTCAGGGAGCTCGGTTTGAAGCCTACGAGGGTTATTGATGAGAACGCTGTTTTAACTGAGGAAGCCGGTTTCCTCAAGGGACTCAGGGTTGACGAGGCTAAGATGAGGATTGTGGAAGAGCTTTCTAAAAGGGGTTTGCTTGCTAAGACTGAGGATATTGTTCAGAGAGTACCTGTCTGCTGGAGGTGCCGGACGAGGCTGGAGTTCGTTGAGATGAGCGAGCTATACCTTAAGCAGGAGGAGTTCGTCGACAAGGTTAGGGAGGCCTCTGACAAGATGGTTTTCCATCCCGAGCCAATGAGGCAAATACTCATCGATTGGATTAATAGCATTAAGGGTGATTGGCCAATTTCCCGGAGAAGGTATTACGCTACGGAAGTACCGCTCTGGTACTGTAAGAAGTGTGGCGAGCCGTATGTTCCGGAACCCGGGAGATACTATCGGCCTTGGAAGGAGCATCCTGGTGAAAACGCTGAATGTGCTAAATGTGGTGGAAGAGATTTCCGAGGGGACACTAGGGTTTTAGACACTTGGATGGATTCCAGCATATCCCAACTATACGTGACCGGCTACAGGAGGAACGAGGAGCTCTTCAAAAAATCATGGATATGCTCTCTGAGACCACAGGGTTACGAGATAATAAGGACCTGGCTTTACTATTCGATTCTCAGGACAGTACAGCTGGTTGGGACACCGCCTTTTAGGGAAGTCAGGATAAGCGGCCTAGGGCTGGATGAGAAGGGGGAGGCGATGCATAAGTCTAAGGGTAACGTGATTTACCCGGATGAGTATATCGAGGAATATGGTGCTGACGCCTTCAGGTTTTGGGCTGCTTCAGAAGCCAAGCTTGGCTCAAACTACCGTTTCTCTGAAGAAAGGATTAAGGCTGCGAGGCTCTTCCTCACAAAGCTTTGGAACATCGGCAGGTTTATATCATCCTTCGAATACGTTGGTGAAAAGCCTGAGCTATGCCTGCTCGATAAGCTTGCATTAAGCGAGCTCAAAAAGGTCATGGAGGAGGCTAAGAAGGATTTCGATTCCCTTGATTTTTACGGGCCCGCTAACCTCTTGAGGAACTATGTCTGGAACTTCTTCGCAGACCATTATCTTGAAGCCGTTAAGCCAAGAGCATACATGGCTGGGAGCAGAGAGGAGGCGCTGTCAGCATGGTATACTCTGCACAGGGTTTTAAGAACATGCTTAATCACTCTCTCACCCATAATACCCTTCATAACAGACTACTTGTTCAGAAACATGTATGGCAAGCCTGTAATGAGCCAGCCTTTCCCCAACTTGGATGATATTGAGCTTATTGACGGTGAGCTGGCAACCCTGTTTATGAACTTAAACTCAGCCGTCTGGAAGCTTAAGAAGAGGCTTAACGTACCTCTTAACGAGAAGATAGGTTACAGAGTATACTTGCCAGAGAAATTGAAGGGACTGGAGCCTGATCTGGTTAGGATGCATAGGGTTGAGGTGAGCTACGAACCGCCTGAACAAGGATTGGAAGAAATCGACGGATTCTTCTTCAAGAAGCTCTAGCCTTGGTTGAGGATTTCCTCAAGTGTTTTAACGCAATCGTTTATGTCTTCAATACTCTTAACATTTGCGAATTCTATCGAGACGTGGCCATTATATAAGGCAGAGCGGAGAGCGTTCAGCATCTTCCTAAGAGTATTCTTCTCAGGATTGCTCAAATCGCCCTGGCCGATGACCACATGGTTAACCAGTGGCAATACTTTTTCAAGAACCTTCTCGTCGATTCTTTTAGCATCCTTAATGCTTAATGTTAAACCTATGTTCTCAGAGCCTATATCCTCAACCATGCTCGTAAGCCGTTCTATCTTCAAGTACGCTGATTCATCAGTATCTATGCTGATCTTCACGTTATTCTTCTCCGCCGAGGAGAGGAGGTTAAGCAGATTCCTGTAGAGAAGGTTGAAATCCTCCTCAGTATACTCTCTGCCCTTCGCCGGCACAGCCTTCAGCCTTAAAACCCTGCAACCATTCTCCCCGCAGAACCTTATCCAGTTCTTAACCTCGTTGAAATACTTCTCATCGCTCTTAACGTTTCCACCCAGCAGGTTGAGCCCAAGCGTTAGCGTAACTACGCTTCCCCCGTTCTCCCTAACGATTTTAAAAATCTGATGAACGTGTTCCCTGCTCTTAGCACTCTCCTCATCCAGTTCAATGCTCTTAAACCCTAGCCCTATCAGCTTTACTAGAAGCGGCTCTAGCCCACCTTCTTTAGCAACTAGATTGCTAAGGTTTGAAGTATTAATACAGATGTTCAACAGGTTTCCCCACACCTAACAATTCCCCACAATAATGTTCAGCATTATTCTCCCCATACATATAGCCTTCTCCCAAGCATCTCCGTATGCTTCAAAGCATGCTCCATTGTAGTTACGCTGGGAAACACGTTTAAAGGGTTTCCTTCACTCTTCATTTTTTAAAGTCTGGAAAAACTCATGCGACACTCTTATTTTAAGTTTTTCCCATTGAGAAAAACGGGACAAATCCTAAAGTATGTAGGTGAAGGAGCCTTCGGCAGTATCCTCAACCAGTATCCCCGTCTTATTAAGCTCGTCTCTAATTCTGTCGGCAAGACGGTAGTCGCCCGAAGCCCTAGCTAGGCTCCTGACTTCCATCAGTATTTCGACGAGTCTCCTCTCCCTCTCCGTAGCTTTCTCAACCCCGCTCTGGAAGAACCCTAGCATCCTCCACAATCTCACAAAGCCCCCTAGGAAACCCTTCGACACGCCTCCTTTATTTAGGTCTTCGAGAATCTTGTTTGCAGCACTCATGAGGGCGGCGATAGCCTTAGGAGTGTTGAAATCGTTAGCTAGATGGCTTAAGACCTCTTCTTCAAGCTCCTCCGCCCCACCATCGGCCGCATCGCCCTCGCCAAGCCTAATGATGATCCTCCTAACCCTGTCAAGCCCCTTCTTAGCCGATTCCAAGGCCTGCTCACTGTAATCCAACGGGCTGCGGTAATGGGTTGAGAGAATGTAGAGCCTCAGGGTGTCGGCGTCAAACCTTTTTAAAGCATCCTCGATAGTAACGTAGTTACCTAGCGATTTAGACATTTTTTCTCCTCCAACCGTCAACGGTCCATGGTGCATCCATATGTTGACAAACCTCTTCCCCGTCAGGGACTCTGACTGGGCTCTTTCATTCTCATGATGAGGGAAGATGAGGTCCATGCCGCCTGCGTGAATATCAAGCGTCTCCCCCAAGTACTTCATGCTCATCGTTGAACACTCTATGTGCCAACCGGGGCGCCCCCTACCCCAGGGGCTTTCCCAAGACGCTTCACCCGGCTTAGCTGCTTTCCAGAGCGCGAAATCCAACGGGTCCCTCTTGCCCTCGCCAGGCTCGATCCTCGCGCCTGCAATAATCTTATCAAGCGATTGGCCGGAGAGCTCTCCGTATCCCTTATACTTCCTTACTGAGAAATACACGTCTCCCCCAGACTCGTACGCGTAGCCCTTCTCCACAAGCCTGCTTACGAAAGCAATTATGTCGGGAATATGGTCGGTAACCCTTGGGTTGAAAGTAGGATGCTTTACTCCAAGCCTCATGGTGTCGATGAAGTATTTCACAGTATATTGAAGAGCAACCTCGCTTGCAGGCCTGTTCTCCTCCCTAGCCCTGTTTATTATCTTATCGTCAACATCGGTAATGTTCCTGACGAACAGTACTCTGTAGCCCAAATACTCTAGGAACCTGCGGAAAGAATCGTAGATTATCTCTGCCCTAGCGTGTCCCAGATGGGCAACGTCGTACACGGTTGGTCCACAGACATACATCCTCACCTCCCCAGGGTGCACCGGCTCCAGTTTCTCAACCCTCCTTGTTAGAGTATTGTAGAGGAATACTTCCCTGGGCCTTTCGGAGGGGTTCATAGTCGTCCACCAGCCGCGCTACTTTTCTTTTAAATATTCTGTGATTCTCCTCCTCTCCCTAATGTTTCTCAAGAGCCTGCTTTCCTTCAAAACCAGTCGCCAGGGAGCCCTGAGTTTTCTCGCAGCATAGGTTAAGGCAGAATCGATACTCCCGAATCTAACCGGCTTGCTTGCAAGGGCCTTCCTCACGTTCTCCCTGACCAGCCATACTCCAGCAGGAAGGAAGTACCCGGGCCCAGCCTCCCTGAGCACCAGCACAGCAGCCTGCCTCCTAATCCTGTATAGATACTCTACGACAGCAAGCCTTGCCGCATAGTAGCAGCCGCCTATCCTCGCGTAAGTAGTCCTCCCCTCAGTGTCCTCGTAATCCGAGCCTATTGCAATGCTTTCATCACTGCCAACGTTCCACACGGAGCCCGGGTGAAACATCTCTATGAACTCGTAAGACCATTTACCGGGCACGAATATTATTACGAATCTGTTGTCGATATGCTCAGACTCGTATACGGCGCACTCGTCGATCTCAGTGTTCCCCCTAATCTTCTCAAGCATTTTCTCAGCGAGTACGCTATCCACCGCAGTTATGCTCCACCTGGTTGGGACAAGCCTCCTCCTCTTACCGACGCCGAATAACGCGACGCTGAAAGCCTTCTGGATCGTTGAAACAGGAACTCCGAGAGAGTATAGATAGTAAATCGCCTCAGAAGCCTTCAAATCCTCATCGTAGTAAGCCTTCTCAATGAAGCGGTTGACCCTGACATTTCCAGACTCTATTTTCTCAACAACCCCATAGGGGCCGAATGGCTGAGCATCCTCATCCAGCAATATTCTCGCTACAACGGGCTTGGAGAACTCTACGTAGGCATCAGTGGGCTGGCTTGCCATAGCCATCTCTTGAGTAAGCTCAAGAAGCCTCCCCGCTTCCCAAGGCTTGCGAACATCCACTCTGAACATGCCTCTAACCAAGCTAGACCTGTACTCGACAAGCTTCTCAAGGTCTATGTCCCACCAGGATTCAGGATGGTCGAGCACACTAGTGTCCCCAAAGTACGGCGGGACCATGGGGCCGACTCCAACCTTTGGGTAACCTGTTCTACCGACGAAGACCCCTGGCGGGGAGGAGCCGTCCAGCATCGTCTTGTTCTCAAGCCTAACCACCGGCTGCAGCTTGCTGTACCTGAGCATTATCGGGCACTGTCTTCTCCCGCATAATGCTCTCGAACCCAAGCAGTATACGCACAGGCTTCCCCTTATTGCTCTGAGCTCCACGTCCCCGCTGCCCCAGGGCGCCGGCGGGTTATTCAACAGGTATTCTCCTGCCACGCTTCCTCTTGGTTAAAACGACCTCAAGAATACCGTTAGAGTACCTTGCTCTCGCAGACTCCTCCTCAACCCTCGTAGGCAACGGGATTCTCACACTGTAGTACAGAGGCCTCCCGCCAGCCAGTCTCCTAACTGTAGGAGTCTCCTTTTTGCAAATACCCTCTACAACAAGAGAATCCTCGTGCAGTGTTAGCTTAATATCCTCTTTTTCAACGCCGGGGAGGTCGACGCTTATCCTTATCTCATCCTCCTTCTCAACAATGTTGTACAGGGGCTCGACGCAACCCATAGCCCTCATTCTGCTTCTTCTAAAATCCTCTTCGAAAAGCCATCTCATCTCCTCCATCATCCTCTCAACATCCTCCACCACACCCCACCTCCTAGACAAGGTGCTCCGTAATGGGCTGGACCTGCCTCATCCTCCTTATCTCGTCGTCAGTCCTCCTCATCAGCTCCCTGTACTGCATTCTAACCTCCTCCGCCGAGGCGATTAGCGAGTCTACCTCAACCCTCTCCAAGCCTATTTGCGGAAGTATTGTTAGCACTTTCGCCGCCGAACCGGGGTCGGGGTAATTAAGGTAGGATTGGACGAACAACCCTATGCCGGTGATTCCAAGCTTCTCCAGCTTCCTCAGAATAAGGGCCTTGGGGCCGAAGATGAATCCGTCGTTCAGCAGTTCAACACCCTTCATATTAGACAGGATGGATAACGCCTCCTCGTTCGTCGGCACCGCGTAAACCTTCGGGTCAGTCACGTCTATCCTATAGGGGTCAGGTATTCCGCCTAGGCTTAGGAAGACCCTTGGGTTCTTAGCCTTAACCCAGTTAACCACTTCATCAACTATCTCGTAGAGGCCCTTCTGGGGGATTGGAAGCTCAGACCTTATTATGTAAACATTATCCTTGTAGTATATTTCGAAAATATCCCTGATCTTCCCGTCTCTTATAACGAGCATCGGCGGGAAATCATCCGTCTCCAAGTAGCCTGTTCTCTTGAAGCCGAGCTTTACAAGGTAGTGGCTTAAAGATATTGTTCCAACAAGACCAATATCGGGAAGCCCCTCGAGTATGATTGGTTTTTCAGATTCAGTCTTAACCTCTTCAATAATCATGCTTCTCCCAACCATTTCCACTATGAAGAAACATTTCCCGGAGAGATAAAAGCTTTAGCCTGATTAGCGTTGAGGCTCAGCGTGAACAATTACTTCAACTTTTCCTCCAAGCCTTTTCTTAACAGAATCCTCCAAGTATGAAGCCGTCTCATGCACCTCCGCAATACTAGTCTCCCCATCCATGCTTACTGTCAGCTCAATCCTCTTCAAGCCATTAGGGTCTTTGAATGCTAATATTCTCCTCACCTCTCTAATTCTTTTAAAACGATCAGCCTCTTTCTCAATAACCTCCTTAACCTTAGGATAGAGCGAAGAGTTTAAGTCAACAGTCTCCACATGCGTCACTGGCAAGCCAGCTGTCTCCAAGTGGACCATTACGCTACCCACGTTTTCAACATTGTTCAAGATATTCTTCTCAACCTCGTCAGCAATTCTATGCGCTTCTGAGAGGCTCATGCTGCTCGGGACCTCCACGTGCAGCGATACCAAAAGTTTCCCGCATGATTTCGAGACAAATATCTCGTGAACGTTTAAAACGCCTTTAACGCTCAGTGCGGAATCCTTCACCCGTCCGTAGAGGTCAGTAGACCCCTTGGGCATTGTTTGAATTCTAACAATAGCCTCACTGCCCAGCGCCTCGGAAATCCCATTCTCCACCTTCTTCACAGAATGGCGTATGTTTGAGAAGCTACTATCTACGGGAACAAGCACACCCACGTCAACGTATGTCCTCCTATCAACCCTCCTAGTGTTAAGATACTGGATGTTTTCGGCACCATACTCTTCCTCGATGATACTCCTGATCCTCCTAACCAAGGTGGGCGGGACAGTATCTGTGAGCTCCATACCTGTTTCGTAAAGCAGTCTAACCCCCAAGTAGGCCATAAGGGCGGAGAGCACTAGCCCGGCTACAGCATCAGCATACGCTATTTTGAAGAAGCCTGCGAAAGAGAAGCCGATGATAGCCACCATGGTGTCGAAGAAGTCTGCGAGCGAGTGTAATAGGCCTGCTTTCACACTCGCCTCGCTTCGAGAAGCTTTTGAAAGAGTCGTTATTCTCGCAGCGTCTACCCCAAGCGTATATGCTAACGCTACGAAGCCTACCGGATTAAGGTATACTTGCGACGGGTTGGCGAGACGGTCGATACTCTTCAGGAAAAGGTAGGCGACGAGATACAGGAAGGCGATCCCGCTTGCGAAGGCTCCGAGCGTCTTCACCCTACTGTGGCCATACGTGTGACTCTCATCCGCGGGCCTAATGCTAACCCGGTACGTTATTAAGAGCATTCCTGTTATTATGAAATCGTACAAGGCGTGGATCCCGTCTCCCAAGATCGCCAAGCTATTAGTGAGCAGGCCTGCTGAAATTTCGAAAAGCATTACAGAGCCTATTAAACACGTGGATAACAGCTGTGCTTTCAGTATTCTTTTTTCTTCGGCTCTACCCAAACTCTTTGTTGAAGGGCTTTTCGAAGCGGCTTTTAAGTTTGTCTTTTTAACTTTTTAAACAAGCCTGAAACTACTGTTTGAAAATGTTTCCGGCGGGAGACGAGGCTGAACGTTACACGCATCCGATTATTGTCTACATGTTGATAGGTATTAACGTCGGCGTTTTCCTGTTAGAATCCTCAGACCCGTGGGCTTATGAGCTTACGATACTTCGCTACGGGTTTGTACCGAGGCTGTTTACGATCAATCCTTTAGACGGCTTTTTCAGAATGTTAACTTCAATGTTTCTACACGCAGACATCATGCACCTCCTTGGCAACATGTTCTTCCTATACGTTTTCGGCGACAATGTGGAGGACAGGATGGGCCACGGCAAGTTCCTGCTCTTTTACATAGTATTCGGAATAGTTGCTGACCTAGCTCACTTCATGATAGACCCTTCCTCCCCAATCCCAGCCATAGGGGCCTCGGGAGCCATATCTGGAGTAATGGGAGCCTATATGGTTATGTTCCCCCTTGCGAGAGTCAGGGTTTTCTACAGGTTCTTCATGGCGAGGCTCCCAGCTGTTGTCTATTTAGGCTTCTGGTTTCTCCTACAGCTTTTAGAAAGCATGCTCCCAGGCTACAGTGGCATAGCCTACTGGGCTCATATCGGCGGATTCCTAGCGGGCGTAGTCGTTGCACCCTTCTTCAGGAAGCGTAGGCGTCGGGCTGTAATCCAGTATTATTACGTTTAAACACTAACATATTCTGGGGAGAGGTATTCCTTGAAGCATTGGGAGGCTCCTCAAGCCTCCAGCCCTCGTCCTAATCCTGACCTCTCCCTTTTTCGACCTGTCTACTACGCGCCCTATTACGCGCGCATCCATGCTAACATCCAGGGCTCTTAAAATCCTGACGGCCTCATCCGCGTAGGATTGTGGGACGAATATTACTAGTCTACCTTCACACCCAAGGTAGAAGGGCTCTATGCCAAGGACCTCGCAGAACCCTAGAACCTCCTCCCTCACAGGCACAGATTCTTCCTCAATCTCTATCGCAACACGAGACGATTCCGCGACCTCGTTTAGGGAAGTGGCTAAGCCCCCTCTCGTAGGGTCTATTAAGGCGTGAAGCGGCGTCTTTTTCCTTACGAGGGCTTCGAGAACACTGTTAAGGGGAGCGCAATCGCTAGAAACATCGGCTTCAAGCTGAAACTCCCCTCTTGCAGCAAGCACTGCCGCACCATGGTCACCGATGCTACCTGTTACTATGACCGCGTCCCCCGGTTTAGCGTTTAAAGTCGATACTTTAACACCCTTGTAGACCCTGCCTATGCCGGAGGTGTTTATGAAAATCTTGTCGCAACCACCTTTTTCAACAACCTTAACATCTCCAGTAACTATTTTAACACCCGCCTTATCCGCAGCCCTCCCTATGCTCTCAATTATCCTCATCGTGAAATCCGTCTCCAATCCTTCTTCAATTATTAGGGAGAGGCTTAGATACTCTGGTTTAGCCCCCATCGTAACGAGATCATTGACAGTCCCGTTTACCGAGAGCATCCCTATGTCGCAACCCTTCACCACAGGAGGCTTCATCACGAAGGAATCCGTTGTAAAAGCTATTCTGCCAGTATTCGTCTTGATGATAGCCTTGTCAACCCCCCTCCTGGGAGCGTTGAGCCTGCGCGATATGTCTTCGACAAGCTCGTGCATAAGCCTCCCGCCGGCACCGTGTTCGAGAACTATCTTGCCGCGCAACTACTCGACCCCCGCATAGTAGTAAGCGGCGCACGTCCCCTCGGAGGAAACCATGCAGGGCCCCACTGGATTATTAGGATTACAGACTCTCCGGTAGAGCTTGCAGTCCGTGGGCTTCCTACTGCCCCTTATCACTTCTCCACACAAGCATCCAGATGGCTCTTCTACCTCCACCTGTTTCAGATAATGCTCCTCCACGGCGTCTAAGTCTTTAAAATCATCCCTCAACGCTAAGCCGCTTCCAGCTATCACACCTAGGCCACGCCACTCGGCGTCAACAGGTTTAAAAACCCAACGGATAAGGTTGGCTGCCTTAACGTTACCCTCGTACCTCACAGTCCTCACATACTCGTTCTCAACCTCGCTTCTACCCTCAACAATCTGTCTCAGAATCATGTATATGGATTCAACTATGTCGACGGGCTCGAAGCCCGACACTACCGCGGGAACACCATGCTTCTTAAATATTTTAACATAAGGCTTAACGCCTATTATCGTGCTCACATGACCCGGGAGGATTACGCCGTCTATCTCAAGGTCCTTGGAGCCGAGCAGGCAGTCTAGTGCAGGAGGCATTGTTTTAAAGAGGCTTATCAGCTTCAGATTTTTCAAACCCCTTCTCTTACACTCTAGAATTACTGACGCGAAGAGGGGCGATGTTGTTTCAAACCCGATGCCAGCCATTACGAACTCCTTATCCGGCTCCTCCAAGGCCATCTGGAGAGAATCATAGGGGGAGTAGACTACTCTCACATCCCGCCCCTCACTCTTAAGGTCTAGAAGGGTCTTGCCGTTCAAAGGAACCCTCATCAAGTCTCCGAAGGTCGTAACCGTTAAACCTGATTCCGCCGCTTGGAAAACTAGGGAGAAACCGCTGTTAGGCGTCACGCAGACTGGGCAGCCTGGGCCGGAGAGAAGGTCAAGATTGCTTTTGAAAAGGCTTCTCAAGCCGTGTCTAGCAATAGCCATAGTATGCGTTCCACAGACCTCCATTATCTTAACCTCTCTGCCAAGCTTCTCCAGTAGGAGGTTTGACTTAACGGCTATTCTTCTAACCAGCTCCCCATCCCTATACTCTTGGAGGAACCTCAACCTTGGAAAGCCTCCCTCAATGCTTCCAGCATGCTTATTGCGGAATCCTGGTCGAGAACCTCTATGGCGAACCCAGCGTGGACAATAACGTAGTCTCCGACGGAGACGTTGTCGACGAGGTCGAGCCTCACAAGCCTCCTTGCGCCGCCGAATGATACTATCGCCTCGTCACCCCTTATCTCCTCAACCTTCCCCGGTATGCCTAGGCACAAGTCAACCACCCGCCCTGAAGCCTACGGCTACTGCTTGCCCTAGGGAGATTCCACCATCGTTAGTAGGTACGAGATTGTTGAAGAAGACTTTCAGACCACGCTCTTCCATAAGCCTTTTTATCCTTGATGAGAGTATCCTGTTCTGGAAGACGCCTCCGCTTAGAACGATATTCCTAACATCTTCTTCAAGCCTTATTGCTTCAACAAGTTCTATCGTAAACCTTGCAACGGTCTCGTGGAAACGCATGCTTATCCTACCAACGGGGACGTTTTTCTTCAAGTCTTCAACCATGGAAGTGATTATTGGCGCAGTATCGACAATATACTCGTTTCCTCCAATTATGTTGAACGGGTAGCTTCCGTCAACGTCGCCGGTAGCAACCATTTCAAGCATCATGGCAGGCTCGCCCTCAAAAGTCCTCTTCAAACATATCCTAAGGAGAGCTGAGACTGCGTCAAACAATCTTCCTAAGCCGCAAGTCAGTGGGGTATTAATCCTTTTCGCGATCATGTTTCTCAAAATCGCCTTAGTCTTGTCGCTTATTCCAATGTCGATTTTCAACGCATCATCTCCAAGCGCATCGTACAAGTAGCTGAAGGCCATTCTCGCAGGCTCCGTAACAGCCTTCTCTCCGCCGGGCATTGGGACGTATTTCAAATGCCCCCTTCTAAAATATTCCCCGTCCCTAACTACGATAAGCTCTGAGCCCCATAGGCTTCCATCGTCTCCGTATCCGGTGCCGTCGAAAGCTATGCCTAGAGCATCCTGCTTCAGAATCCTGTTTTCAGCCATTGCTGAAAGCACGTGAGCATAATGATGTTGAACAGGAATCTTCCTACCCTTCAATGAAAAACCTATTTGAGAAGAATAGTAAGCCGGATGAGGGTCGTAGGCAACAGTATTGTAGTCGAGGTTTAGGAGAAGCTGCAAGCCTCTTATAGCTTCCACATACCTTTTCCTGATGAAAATGTTTTCAAGATCACCCATGTACTGACTGATGAATACTCTCCCCTTCTTCACTATCGAGAAGGTATTGTTAAGGTCAGCGCCCATCGCTAGCACGCCATCTATATCCATATCGACCTCAACAGGTTCAGGAACGAAGCCCCTGCTTCTCCTCACCAGCCTTAGAACACCGTCTTGGACGAAGCCGACAGAATCGTCTGCAAAGTTGACTATCCTCCGATTATAAGTCAAAACGTAGTCAGCCATTTCACCAAGCTTTTCAAAAGCCTCCTTATCCCTGAAGATTATTGGCTCCTCGGAAACGTTCCCGCTCGTTAAAACTATTGCCGGAGGCTTAACCTTCCTCATGAGAATGTGGTGTATCGGAGTATATGGCAGGAACACTCCTAGGTACCTCATTCCGGGGGCGACTTCTTCTACAACGGGGTTAGGCTCTCTCCTCCTCGCGAGAATTATTGGAGCAGAATAGTGTAGGAGCCATTTTCTCTCAGAATCGTTGAGCTCAACAATCTTCTCAGCCTCCTCAATATTCTTAACCATTATCGCGAAAGGTTTGTTGCCTCTTTTCTTCCTCCTCCTCAACTCTAACACGGTGTCCCGTCGCGTTGCGTCGCAAGCCAGATGGAAACCCCCGTAGCCCTTGACCGCGACTATGAACCCCTCGTTTATCAGCCTCGCAGCCTCAGAAATAGGATCAGCAACTTTCAACGGCTTACCATTGCGATAAAGCTTAACGCGGGGGCCGCATTCCCAGCAAGCATTAGGCTCAGCCTTAAACCTCCTGTTCAAAGGATCAGAGTACTCTCTTTCACACTCCCTGCACATTTTGAAAACCCTCATGGTCGTGTTAATTCTGTCGTAGGGGAGCTTTTCAAGTATTGTAAACCTCGGGCCGCAGTTTATGCAGTTTATGAAGGGGTAGAGATGCCTTCTATTACTTGGTGTGAAAAGCTCATTCAAACAGTCTTGGCACACAGCGACGTCAGGCGGGCAGAGCGTCTCAACTTCTTCGCTAATAGTCTGCTCAACCCTGAATCCAACATATCCTTTCGCAGGAACCTCCTCATAGGAGAGAGTTTTAACAACGGCTCTCGGTGGCTTCTCCTCCTTAATCCTCTCTATGAACCTTAAGCAATCCTCATGCCTGCCCTCAATCTCGACTATTACCCCACTGCCAGAGTTAAGGACAAAACCGTTCAAACCAAGCTCAGTGGCAACACGGTATACAAACGGCCTATACCCCACACCCTGCACTATGCCGTTAACATTAATCCTGTACGCAACGACCTCCTCAGATTTCTGGT
>CAZTSG010000032.1:0-14600 GCA_964616835.1 uncultured Nitrososphaerota archaeon
TCGCAATAAGTATTCCGTACTCCTCGTATAGTTTTTTGATTATTTTCGGAGCGTCAAAACCCTTGTTTTTGAAAACTATTATCGATATGGAGCGGTATTCCTTTTCCCGCGGGAAGATCTCAAACCCCTCGGATTCCAGAAACCCGTATATCATTTCAGCATTCTCCCTGTGTCTCCTCATCCTCTCATCGTAACCCTCCTCCTTTAGGATTTCAAGTGCTTCAGCAATCCCGTAGATCAGCGGGATGGCTGGGGTGAAGGGAGTCTCCTTCTTCAAGTGGAACCTGTGTATTTTTTCAATGTCAAGGTAGAAGCTTCTCCTCCTAGGATTGTTCAACCCCTTCTCCAATGCTCTCTCGCTAACCGATGCGAAAGATAGTCCGGGAGGCCCTCCAAGTCCTTTCTGGCTGGCTGTCACACAGACATCAACACGCCACTTATCAGCGTAGAATGGTTCCACACCTAGGTCTGAAACAGTGTCTGCGAAAACAAGTATATCCCTGTTCCCGACAGCATTGCGAATCTCCTCCATCATTCTGAAGGTTACGCCGGTAGACGTCTCGTTGTGTACTATGAAAATGCTCTTTACGTCTTCGTTCTCTATAGCATTGATTATTTCTCTCAGGCTGGGTAACTCTCCCCATTCTGCCTTAACGATAACAGGCTTGGCTCCGACTTTTACAGCGTTTTCCACAGCTCTCTCTGTGAAGTCTCCGAAATCGGGTATTAGGACTTTCTCCCCGTCGTAAACGAAGTTTTGGAAAACCATGTCTACTCCCGCGGTCCCTGAGCCGTTTATAATGTAAACATTGTTTTCAGTCTGGAAAGCATATTTCAGCCCTTCTTCAACCTTTTCGTAAAGCTTGTGAAACTCTTCCCCCCTATGGTTTATAATCGGCTTGGCCATAGCCTTCAAAACCCTATCTGGAAGCGTTATCGGACCCGGTATGAGCAGCATGGGCGTTTTTAGCATTTTTCCCAACGAGTGGTTTAAAACCGGTTTATAACCTTTCCTCTTTTTTCCAAAAAGTCTAGAACCATTTAGTAAAACAAGTTTCCTGTTCGTAGGCATACGTTATTCTCAGCAACGTCGCTTCGTCAAAATGGTTCCCTATCAATTGCAGCCCGACGGGTAACGAATCTACAAAGCCTGCTGGAACATTTATCGCGGGCAGCCCCGCTAGGTTAACTGCAACGGTTTCAATATCCATCATGTACATGTCTAGAGGAGAGGGAAGCTCCCCTATCCTCCATGGGAGAACAGGCATTGTCGGCGTCGCTAATGCATTATAGTTTTTGAACAGGAGCTTAAACTCATCGTATATTTTTCTCCTCACCCTACAAGCCTTTATGTAGAAATCCTCCTTGTAGCCTGCGGAGAGGACGAAAGTCCCTAAGAATACTCTTCTCTTAACCTCTTCTCCGAAGCACTCGGTCCTAATCCTAATAAGCTGTTCCTCCCATTTCCCTTTAACAGGCTTCCCCCCGTAACGGATCCCGTCGAACCTAGCTAGGTTGCTCGAACATTCCGCCATAGCGATTATGTAGTAGGCTGGGAGAGCATACTTCATAAAGGGCATGGAAACCTCTTCTATGAGGCAACCAGTCTTCTCAAGGGTGTTTAAAGCATCGTAAACCTTTCTCGATACCCTTTTATCAACGTTCTCAAAACCCTCTTTTATCACGCCTATCTTAAACCCATTAATCTTCTTCGAAGCCTCTTCCACATAGTTCGGAACGGGCGTGTTCACCGTAGTAGAGTCTCTAAAATCCCTCCCAGATATTACTTGTAGTAGAAGTGCTGTTGACAAAGTATTCTTAGCCATCGGCCCTATCTGGTCGAGACTGCTCGCATACGCCACCAGACCGTAGCGTGAAACCCTGCCGTACGTTGGCTTAAAACCCACTATGGAGTTGAAGGCAGCCGGGTTCCTTATTGATCCGCCGGTGTCGCTTCCCAGAGCGATGTCAACAGCTCCGCAGGCAACTGCGACAGCACTGCCCCCACTGCTTCCTCCGGCGACCCTAGAGTGATCGAAGAAGTTTCTAGTTGGCCCGAAATACGAGGTTTCAGTACTGGACCCCATTGCAAACTCGTCCATGTTGGTTTTCCCTATTATTATCGCATCCTCAGCCTTTATTTTCTCAATAACAGTGGCGTCGTAAACCGGAACATAGTTTTCAAGCATTTTAGAAGAGCACGTGGTCCTTACTCCACGTGTCGAAATATTGTCTTTAACAGCCACTAGGAGCCCAGCTAACTTCCCCAGCCTCTCCCCCCTCTCGATTCTCCTCTCGATCTCCTCAGCTTTCCGAAGCGCTCCCTCCGCATCTACTGTTATGAACGCGTTTAACTCCTTGGTTTCCTCGATTCTTTCCAGAGCCCTGTGTACTCTCTCCACAGGGTCAACAATCTCTTCTAAAACGCTGCTCACCCCCATACTTGACCGGATACGAACCATCTCTCCTCTTTCTCTCCAGCATTCTTAAAGACTTCTTCCTCACTAAGCGTTTCAGCAGGCTTGTCTTCTCTAAGGGACTCGTTTACGCTCGTCACGTAAGTCATGGGTTCAACATCTAGCTGGAGTCTCCTTATCGTTTCAAAATACTCAAGTATCTCGTTAACATCTTTTAAAAGCCTGTCTATTTCATGCTCTCCCAATGAGATTCTGCATAGTCTAGCGTAGTGCAGCATTTCTTCCCTAGATATGGCTGTTTTCCTGCTCATTTAGGCCTCCTTTCCCTTTGTAGAATGGCTATTTATTAGTTTCCCTAACAATCTCGAACTGTTTTACAATAAGGAGTAGGGCGTTAGGGATTCAACTTATTCCTTAGAATCATGTACAAATGTATTCATGTATGCATTTGTTCAGAACTTTTTATATATCTGTTTTATCTTGCAGAGAGCCTATGGCTACTCGTGCTCTCGCCCGCTTGAGCAGTAAACCATCTAGTGGAAACGTTCAAAGCTTAGAGTTTAGAATTAAAGAGATTACGTATGAGAGTCCTCTCAGGGTTTTCTCCAAGCTTGTGGATGAGTATGATTATGTTTACTTACTTGAGTCCGTAACGGGTCCTCAGAAGCTTGCAGAGTTCTCGTTCATAGGTTTCGACCCCAGAGTGGTTATTAGAGTCAAAGATGGTAAGGCGGAGATCCGGGGGGAGGAGAATGATATTGTGAAGACAAACGACCCGCTTAACGTTGTGAAAAAAGAAATGTGTGTTAAAACGCTTTCGCGAAGACGCCCGAGGTTTACTGGGGGTGCTGTCGGCTATATTTCTTATGATGCTGTAAGATACTGGGAGAATCTCCCGTCAAAAACCATAGACGATTTGAAACTTCCCGATTTAGAGATGGGAGTTTACGACGATGGGATAGTGTTTGAGCATGTTCATAGAAGAGCATACTATTTCTATACTGGGGAGAATAGAATGAGCGTCTTAGAGAAGAAGCTTAAATCTTGCAGGGATCTTGGAAGGTTAGAGTTTAGCAAGCCTAATCTGAATATTCGTAAGGAGGAATATGAGGAAATCGTAATGAAGGCTAAAGAGCACATTTTTAGCGGCGATATTTTTCAAGTAGTGCTTTCTAAAAGATACGGCTTCGATATCCGTGGGGACTTAATGCTTTTCTATCAAGCGTTGAGAAAAATCAATCCTTCTCCATACATGTATTTCTTGAAGCATGAAAATAGGTTGATAATTGGCTCAAGTCCAGAAATGCTTGTAAGGGTCGAGGATAGAAGCGTTGAAACATATCCGATAGCTGGAACACGTCAGAAAACAGGGAATCCGAAGAGGGATGATAAGCTGGCAAGGGACCTGTTGGCGGATCCGAAGGAGCGGGCGGAGCACGTAATGCTTGTAGATTTAGCTAGAAACGATCTGGGAAGGGTTGCAGAATACGGCTCGGTAAAGGTGCCTGATTTCATGGTCATACATAAGTATAGCCATGTTCAACACATTGTTTCCAGGGTTGTTGGAACACTTGCACCAGACAAGGATTGTTTCGACGTCTTGAGGACAATGCTGCCCGCTGGAACAGTTTCCGGTGCCCCAAAAGTGAGGGCAATGGAGATAATCGAAGAACTTGAACCCACTAGGAGGGGGCCTTACGCTGGTGCAGTCGGATACTTCTCTTACAATGGTAATGCCGACTTTGCGATAACGATCAGGACTCTCATTGTGAAAAATGGAAGGGGCTATGTTCAGGCCGGTGCCGGAATAGTTGCTGACTCAGTGCCCGAGAGGGAATGGTTTGAAACAGAACATAAGGCTAGAGCCCTGTTGAAGGCGCTAAGCCTGGGGGGTGGTAAAGCATGAGGGTTCTCCTAATAGATAATTATGATTCGTTCGTATACAATATCGCTCAATACTTGGGGGAGCTCGGTGCCTTCGTAATGGTTTTTAGAAATGATGCTATCAGCGTGAATAAGATAAGCAGAATTAAGCCTGATAGGATAATAATATCGCCCGGCCCCGGTACCCCAGAGGATAGAAGATACTTTGGCAATTGTATTTCAATAATACGAAAGTTTTGTTCAAGGATTCCGATTTTAGGGGTGTGCCTGGGGCATCAGGGTATTGCGTATGCTTTCGGCGCAAAGATTTCTCATGCCAGCGTGCTCATGCACGGGAAGACCAGTAGGATTAAGCACGATGGTAAAGGAGTGTTCAGAGGCGTTTCAAACCCGTTTGAAGCCACGCGTTACCATTCTTTGGTAGTGAGCGCCTTCGATATTCCTCCCTCTCTAAGAATAACCGCATACTCGCTAGAGGATTGCGAGGTCATGGGTTTGAGACATGTTGAGTATCCTGTTGAGGGGGTACAGTTCCACCCTGAGTCCATACTTACCCGAGAGGGGAAGAAGATATTGAAGAACTTTCTTGAAGGGGGTGTGTGAGTTTGATAAGGGAGTGTATAGCAAAACTCGTTAGGGGTGAGGACCTGCTTCCTGAGGAAGCTGAAGAATCCATGGCTGAAATAATGTCTGGCAGAGCGAGCGATGCGCAGATAGCGTCTTTCCTCACGGCTTTAAGGATGAAAGGCGAGACTGTTGAAGAAATAGCTGCATTCGCATCCGTGATGAGGAGGTTCTGCCTCCGCATTAGTCCGAGCACTGGAAGTAGGCTTGTCGACACCTGCGGGACAGGAGGAGACTCTGTGAAGACTTTTAACGTGAGCACGGTAGCTGCCCTCATTGCTGCTGGAGCAGGCGTTTACGTAGCGAAGCATGGAAATCGCTCTGTGACGAGCAAGTGTGGAAGCGCAGACCTTCTGGAAGCATTGGGCTTTAATCTCAACATGAGCCCTGAAGCAGTAGAAAAGTCTATAGAGGAGGTTGGAATAGGCTTCATGTTCGCCCCGGTTTTCCATCCCGCTATGAAGCATGCAGTAGGGCCAAGGAGAGAAATAGGGATAAGGACGGTTTTCAACATCCTGGGGCCTCTGACTAATCCTGCGGGTGCTAATGCTCAGCTTCTAGGAGTCTGCGACGAGGCCCTGCTAAAGCCCGTTGCAAACGTGCTTAAAAAACTGGGTGTTGAGAACGCGATGGTTGTACATGGTTCAGAAGGACTCGATGAGATTTCTGTAGTCTGTAGAACCAGGGTCCTCCTAGTATCAGGGGGGAGAATCTACGCGAAGTACATCGACCCCAAGAACTTGGGCTTTAAGAATGCTGACATAAGGTTCGTCGAGGTTTCGTCTAAAGAGGAAAGCGTGAAAGCAGCTTTAACCATATTGAAAAACCGTGTTGAAAGCGACCCGAAGCTTGCCACTAAAAGAGACATGGCTCTGCTTAACGCTGCCGCCGCAATCCTGCTGGGCGGTAAGGCTAAGAGCCTTTCCGAGGCGATTGAGGTTGCTAGAGAATCCTTGGGGAGCGGAGCTGCTTACAGGAAGCTTAGAGAGCTCATAAAATACAGCGGGGGAAACTTGTCCGTGTTAGAGGAGCTTGAGAAGAATGCCTGATTTCCTTAAAACCATTATGAGGAGCGTTATGGAAACCTTGGAATCTGGCTATTATGATGTAGATCCCGTTGAACACGGTAGGATCAGCCTGAAGAAAGCAATACTCTCTTGCACTAAAACCCCTGTTATAGCAGAGTTCAAGCCTGCTTCCCCGTCCAAGGGGTTTTTAAGGAAAAACGAGGAGGCGATTCAGGCATCGCTCTCCATGGAGAAAGCGGGAGCAATCGGAATCTCGGTTCTAACGGAGCCAAAGCATTTCAAAGGATCTCTAAGCGTATTCAAAGAAATCCGGAAAGCCGTTAATATTCCGCTTTTGATGAAGGATTTTATTATTAGCAGTATTCAGGTTGAAGCGGCTTCAAGAATCGGGGCTGACGCCGTACTGCTTATTCAAACATTGTTTGACAGGGGTTTTTCCCAAATCGGCTTAGAGGAAATGATCGACTTTGTTCATTCCCGGGGTATGGAGGTCCTGCTCGAAGTCCACACAGAGGAAGAGTTTCTGAGGGCCATTCATTCCGAAGCAGATATGGTTGGGATAAACAATAGGGATCTTTCTACACTGGACACGGATATCAACACGACGGTCAAAATACTGGGTAAGCATGGTGACTGCGGGAAGATCGTTGTGAGCGAAAGCGGGATAGAATCTCCAACGCATATAGGGCTCTTGAGGAGGCATGGCGTGAAAGCCTTCCTCGTTGGGACGGCGATAATGCTTTCAGAAAACGTTGAGGAGAAGGTTAGGAGCCTCGTGGAGGCTGTTTAAAGATGGTTAAGGTCAAGATATGTGGAATAACCAGATTCGAAGACCTTGAAGCCTCAGTAAGCGCTGGAGCAGACTTCGTAGGCTTCGTGGTCGACGTACCCTCTTCTCCGAGAAACTTGGATCATAGGGGTGCTGCCCGTTTAATATCTACTGTCCCCAGCAGCGTTAAAAGCGTGGTTGTTACTGTTCTCAGAAGCCCGGGGGATTTACGTAGCATTATGGAATTGTGTGCAGACTATGTTCAGCTACACGGAGAGCCCAATTTACTTATGGGTTTGGCTGAAGCGCTTCACGCGGAAAAAGCAATAGGGGCTGTAAACGCTAGGCTCCCCAACGCGTTAGAATTGGCGTTAGAGTACTCCAAGCTTTTTGGAATGATACTGGTCGACAGCTTGAGGGACAATGGGCTAGGAGGCTCAGGAGAGGCTCACGATTGGGGGCTCAGCAGGATTATGAGAGATAGATTACAGAAGCCTCTTATTCTTGCTGGAGGACTGACGCCAGATAACGTTGCAACTGCTGTAAAGATTGTCAACCCCTATGCTGTTGATGTTTCAACCGGTGTCGAAGCCAGCCCCGGTATTAAGGACCCGGAGAAATTATCAAGGTTTATTAAAAGGGCTAAGGAGGTAAGAGTATGAGTAGGATTCTCTACGAGTATCCTAAGGGCGGAAAATACGGGCATTATGGAGGGAGGTTTGTTCCTGAGACTCTTATGCCTGCGCTCGAGGAGCTTGAAGAAGCCTATCTGAGGTTTAAGGATGATCCGGATTTTAAGAGAGAGTTAAAATATTATCTTGAAAAGTTCGCAGGCAGGCCGACACCTCTCTATTATGCTGCTAACCTTACTAAGAAACTGGGTGGACCAAAAATATATTTGAAGAGAGAAGACTTGGCGCATGGGGGTGCCCACAAGATTAACAATACGGTGGGCCAAGCGCTTCTGGCGAAGAAAATGGGTAAGACAAGGGTTATTGCTGAAACCGGTGCGGGTCAACACGGTGTGGCGACGGCAATGGCTTGCGCGGCTCTTGGTTTGAAGGCTGAGATATACATGGGTGCTGAGGACATGAAGAGACAGAGGCTAAATGTTTTCAGGATGAGACTGCTGGGCGCTGAGGTTCACCCCGTAGAGTCTGGTTCTAAAACCCTCAAGGACGCGATAAACGAGGCTTTGAGAGACTGGGTTACAAACGTGCAGACCACCTATTATCTTATAGGTTCTGTCGTAGGCCCTCATCCATACCCGATGATAGTGAGGGATTTTCAGAGCGTGATAGGGATAGAAACAAAAGAACAAATACTCGAGCAAGAGAAAAGGCTTCCGGACGCGATAGTGGCCTGCGTCGGGGGAGGGAGCAATGCTATCGGAATATTCTATCCTTTCATCAAGGATGAGGACGTTGAGCTCTATGGTGTTGAAGCCGCGGGGGAGGGCATTAGCACTGGTAAGCATGCTGCGAGCCTCTGCGCGGGTTCTGAAGGGGTTTTCCACGGAATGCTGTCACACGTTCTTCAAGATGAGAATGGGCAAATACTGACTACGCACAGTATTTCAGCTGGTCTAGACTACCCTGGTGTAGGGCCTGAGCACAGCTTCCTAAAAAGCATTGGAAGGGTTAAGTACGATGCTGTTACGGATGAGGAATCCCTAGAAGCGTTCCTAGAGCTCTCTAAAACAGAGGGCATAATACCCGCATTAGAACCATGTCATGCGCTCGCCTATGCTAAGAAGCTTGCTGAGAAAATGGGGAGGGACGAGATACTAATAGTAAACCTGTCGGGCAGGGGGGATAAGGATGTGGAGGTTGTTGCAAACAGGATGGGTGTTAAAATATGAGTATTGGCAAGGTTTTCAACGAGCTGGAGAAGCGTAACGAAGGCGCGCTAATAGCATACGTAACTGGTGGAGATCCTTCTCCCAAGTACACTCCGAGGATAGTTGAAGCGTTAGTAGAGGGCGGGGCTGACATAGTTGAGATCGGAATCCCCTTCTCAGACCCGATAGCGGACGGCCCCGTGATACAGGCTTCGGATGTTCGAGCTCTTAATGCTGGCACAACCCCTAATACTGTCTTCGAAATAGTTAGGGAAGTAAAGAAGATTGTTGACGCACCAATTGCTCTTCTAACGTATTATAACATCGTTTTCAGAAAGGGTGTTGGGAAATTCTTAGAGGACGCTAGTAAGAGTGGTGTCGACGGCTTGATCGTAGCCGACCTGCCTGTAGAAGAGGCTGGAGAGTATAAGAATTATGCTGAGAAGAACGGTATTGACACGATCTTCCTGGCTGCGCCTTCAACATCCTTAAACAGGCTTGAGAAGATACTTAGAATGGCCTCGGGATTCCTGTATCTTGTCTCCGTTTTCGGCGTAACGGGTATGAGGGAGCACGTCGCCCAACTCACTATGCAAACCGTAAGAAAAATACGCCCCTATACGGTCAACAGGATTCCCTTAGCTGTTGGATTTGGCATCTCTAAACCGGAGCACGTCAGAACCATAGTGTCTTGTGGAGCTGACGGTGCTATAGTGGGCAGTGCTTTCGTAAAGCTTATCGAAGAGAAATATGGCAACTTTAACGGTCTTTTAGAAGAGTTAAGCACATGCGCCAAAATTTTGAAACTCGCTACTAAACCCAGATTGCAAACCAGTTAAGATCCCTTATCCTGAGCCGGTTTCCTCTAGCTGTTGCTTAATGGGTTCAGGTATGTCTGGGAAGCTGGACTTCATCTTCTGAGATGCTAGCACAGATGCTTCTCTCAGAATCTGGTCTGCTTCTCTATCGGTTGAAACGTAAGGTTCGTAGCCAGACACCTCGCCAGCCTGTATCAATACGCGGTTCATCATATCCTCTATTTGCTTTAGACTCTCCGCGACTTGCGGTGCAACGTTCCTTATCTCGCTCCCAACCCTGTTAACAACGTTCACAACCGGACCCAATACTTTCAGAGTATCTTTGAAATCCAGAGTATCTTCTAATCTCAGTATTACTCTTTCGAGAGCAAGCTTATTGCTGAGGATTATCTTGCCCATCTTTCTCACTTGAGCAACCTCGTTTGCATAAACTAGTGCACGGGGATTATCTCTTTCTACAAGCGCTTTCTCCACTTCTTTGAAAAGCTGCTCATCCCTCGCCTTAATCCTGCTGTAAATACGGTCTAGATTCTGCTCCTGAACCTTAAGCATCATGAGGGCCTCTTTCAAAGTGTCTTGAAAAGCAGGAGTATCTGCCGGCTGGGGGGGAGGCCGAGGCCTCTTCCATGGTAATGGAGACATTCCTAGTCGTTTAACCTTTCTAACGTAGCTTAAATATTTTTGTTCTATGATTTACGACGGGAAAACATGAGTAAAGCATAAGGCTACGGGTAGCGTATTCAAGCAGACTCAATAAAAACTTAATTAGGAAACGCAATATACTGAGTCAGAATAGAAGTGTCCAGTCCAAGCTGGAGGACTGAGCTTGAAAGAACCGCGATAAGGAGGGCGCATGAAGCCGTTAGCCTAGATAGTCAAGGAGACTATAAGTCTGCAATAAGGCTTTACAGGGAGACTATTGAAATACTCATGCAGCTATACACGTTATCGGATAATGATAGCATTAAGAGAGTGTATCTGGATAGGATAAGAGAGTACCAGAAGAGGGTTGAGAAGCTTGAGGGCTTGGCTAAAAAGAAGGAGGAAGTTGTTTATATTGATAAAACTGAGAAGAAAGAGGAAGACAAGTGGCTCCAGGACGTCGTACTCATAGAAAAGCCTTCTGTGAAATGGGACGATATTATTGACTTGGACGAGGCTAAGAAAAAGTTGTATGTGAACGTGATATTCCCAACGATCAGGCCCGACGTGTACAAGCTACCATGGTCCACGGGCATTCTTTTCTACGGTCCGCCGGGGTGTGGAAAGACGCTTCTAGCAGCCGCCTTAGCTAATAGCATCAAGGCGACTTTCTACTTAGTTAAAGCATCCTCAATACTTTCCAAATGGCTTGGCGAGTCTGAAAAGAACATAGCCCGATTATTTGAGCACGCTAGGAAAAATGCTAGTTCAAGCGAGCCTGCGATAATGTTTATCGACGAGGTTGAGAGCATCGTGGGAACGCATATCTATGAAACCGGTGGCGAGGCAAGGGCTAGGCTACAGCTACAGCAAGAGATGGATGGTCTCTTGAGCAAGGGCAGGACTGAACACGTGTACGTTATAGCTGCTACGAATAATCCTTGGCTTCTCCCAGATGCTTTCCTAAGAAGGTTCGAGGAGAGAATATATGTTCCTCCCCCGGATTTGAGGGCGAGGAAAAGACTGTTCATGTACTTTACCTCTAAGCTGAGCCTTAGGCCTCCCATATATTACGATGAGCTTGCCCGTTTAACTGAAGGCTATTCTGCTCACGATATTGAAAACATATGTAAAGACGCTTTTAAGATGACTATTGAGGAATTCTTTGAACAGGGTGATCCGATGAAGGGAAACCCGAGGCCCGTAACAATGGAGGATCTCGTTAAAGCGATAAGGAACAGAGGGAGCAGCATAAGCAAAGAAAGCCTAGTTAAGATGGAGGAGTGGAGGAAGGAGAAGGGCTCTATCTAAACAGTCTCCTCTTCACGCTTTATTATAACTCTTCTCTCTTTAACAAGCTCGTCCAATATTTTTTCAACATCCCCTCTGCTCATTGAAAGGTCTTCCGCACATTTTTCAATGCTGAACGCGTTTGAATTCGCTTTAAGATACTCGAAAACCCTTTGCTTTGCCTCCTCCTTCGCTACAATTGCCTGAGGAACCTTGGGGAAAGTGCTTTCAATCTTCATCAAAGCCAGTTTTTCAGCATCCTTAATCACCTTTTCAGCCTCGTCGCCTACAGTGTCTAGCTTTATCTCGGTTGAGCTCGTTATTATCGAGGCTGCTTCCTCTAGCTTAGCCCTAATGCCCATAAATTCCCTCTCTAGGTTCGGCAGTGGCCCCGCTTCTTTAACCGCAGACAAGAGCCTGATAAGCGAGGGCACCATTCCGTACAGTTCCTCGGATTCGATAAGCGTCTCAAGCCTAAGCTTGATAGTTAACACTAGGAGGCTAGAATGGTAGATTATTTTCGCAACCTTTCTGAGCATGGCTATCTCTTGAGCATACGCTCTCGCCCTCTCGTGATCCTTCTTCTCAAGGAAGAAGCTAACCTTCTGCAAATACTCGCTGTCTTTCTGCCTCAGATTCCTAACAATCCTATCTAAATTGTAGGATACTAGCTCTATGTCCGTCAGCGACTCTCTTAGTAGGAATCTCACTCTTTCCACATTCTCAATATTCATAATGCTGCTCTCCTCCTCTCTAACTCCAATACCCCGCTGCCTGTGCCCACGTAAGCCTTACTCACTAGGTCTTTAAAAATACCGTTCTCTAACACCCCAGGTATGCTTTTGAGGAAACCTTCTAACTGTTCCAAGCTGTACCCTTCCGGGAGGGGCACGTCTATAATAGCGTTCCCCAAGTCTGTTATTACGGGGCCGACTTTCCCGCTCCCAGTCCTAATCCTAACGTTTACGCCAAGAGCTTTCTCCAGCCTTTTCTTAACAAGAATGACGAAATCAGGAGGCACTTCTACGGGGATCAGTGCCCCAGGCTGAATCTTTTCAACAAGCTTCTTCTCGTCAGCTATGAGAATGAGTTCATCAGATACCGAGCTCAGTACTTTTTCCATGAGGAAGGCTCCTCCCCCGCCCTTTATCGCGGTCAGCGACCTTCTTTCTATGAGGTCAGCACTATCTATGGTAACGTTGACGTGGTCGGTTTGGTTAAAGCTGAGAATCCTGAGCCCCATTTCTAGGGCCCTGAACTCTATTTGGCGTGAAGAAGGAATGAAGAAAACATTATTCACTATGTCGGCACCTACTTCTTCCACAAACAGGGGTAGGAATGAGTCTGCAATAGTACTCCCCGAGCCGAGGCCAACGATCATTCCTGGCTTAATATGAGTCAACGCTTTTCTTGATGCTGCTTTTCTAAGGCTGGCGAGGAGGCTATCCATCCTTTAAACCAGCCTACTCAGATTGTTCAACATATCTATTGCGGTGCGATAAGCCCTATCAAGCTCTTTTTCAAGCATCGAAATATCTTCGTAAAAGGATTCTCGAAGAATCGCCCCACCGTTGTGCCCTACGGGAGCTATTGGAACCCTAATGCTTAGGCCGTGCTTATTGGCTAAGAGTATGGTTCTCTTAACCATTTCAAGCCTTAGAACTCTTAGAAGGTATTCCAGTTTCTCAAGGCTTTCGCTCGAATTTGATTTAGAAATACTCTCCTCCACCATGCTTATCATTTTTCTTATTTCAAGGATTTCAGACACAAGTTTATCCTCTGAGGATCCTTCCTTTACATTCTCAATAAGTGCTTTTTGCATCATTTTTTGGAGTATTCACAGACTTATATGGCTTTTTATATGGGTTTCAATACAATCTTCTTTACTAGTTTATTCATAAAAACAGAGATTTCGTTGCTGAAGAAATAAGCATGGTTTTATTAGCATCAAATAAATCGTAAAGATGGGCGAAACATATTAAACTAGTGCATGCCAGAAAAACTTTAAATCATAAGCGTGTGAAAATCCTACAGCCCCAGTAGCTCAGCCCGGTTAGAGCGCCTCCTTGGTAATGCTGAAAGCGCTGACGGAGGAGGCCGTGGGTTCGAAGCCCACCTGGGGCTTTTTACGAGATTAAACTTTATATCGGGCTCCGAATTAAAAAACCATGGTGGCTCTTTATGGGAAGAACCCTTCTGTACGCTACTGTGTTCGCACTACTCCTCTTGTCGGTACAGCTCTGTCTTTTGAGAGCGCAGCAAACAATCGTTATCGACGGCGACGTTAGCGATTGGGATGCTTTGGGAATTCAACCAGTATATACTGATCCGATTGGCGATACTGAGGAATGGTCTAAAAACCCCTCCATTCTGGGAATAGGTTCGACTGCTGAGCCACCGGATAAGGTTGCTGCCAACGATAAGTGCAGAGATCTGAAGGCTCTCTATGTCTGGTGCGACGATGAGTGGATATATATTAGGCTTGACGTTGCAGAGCTTTACGAGGGCTGGAGTATCGTCAGTACTAAGATTACCGAGGATGGCGAGGAGGTCACGTATCCTAATGTGAGTGCTTACCACATTTACTTCGACTTAATTCCTGGCGGTCAGAGGGATAGTGCTGCTGCTTCAGACGTTGATTTTCAGAAAAACGGGTACGAGTGGGAGTTTAACATACAGTTTGACGCAGGCCTATATGGGGAGAACTATGGCAAGCCGTTTATGCAGTTTCCAGATTGGAGCATCACTACTATTGAAGACTTTGGCGTGGACTTGGCCAGAAGCGCTTTCGAGATGAGGATTAGTAAAACCCTGCTCGAAGAGAAGTATGGAGAACTCGGGACGGCAAGGGTATTCGTAGGCTCGATAAAACCGGGTGAGCCGAAGGGCAACTGGGGTACTTGGCCACATGCATTCGACCCTCAGCACCCAGGGTGCCCCGGAGAGGCTGCTTGGGGTGCCTGCGGCCCGGAGAACGACAGAGGCAGTGACTTCGCTGACGTAATGCCTAATGATTCGCTTGAGCCCCCGAGCGGCGGATGGTGGGAAGACTGGTTGAGCCACGTTACTAATACAATAACGGTGAACCTGGCTCCGACGGCGAAGGCAGCCGCTCCCACAGTGTCCTGGGCATGGATCGCTGCGGGTGTTATCTTAGCAATAGTTGTAATAATAGTGGTAGCCTACTACATGCTTAAACGCAAGGCTTAGCCGTCAGCCATATCTCCTTTCTTTTTCCCCTTTAAAAAGTAGAAACCTTAGAAGCCTCGGGAGGGATTTGAACCCTCG
>CAZTSG010000033.1:0-14405 GCA_964616835.1 uncultured Nitrososphaerota archaeon
AACCCTAGATTCGAGATTTTCCTTCCCAGCTCCTCTTCAGTAATATCAAGTTTCCCAGCAGCTTCGCTGAAGCTGTTTGAACCGGATACTGCCTCGACGACTTTAATGTCTTCTTCAGTCAGGTTATTAATATCAGGCGACAAGTATAGGGTTAGCAGGTCGTAAACTATCTCCTTAGCAACCTCTTTAAAGTCTTCTAGTGTGAAAAGATAGTACTCCGGCATAAGGAGGTACCTTACGTTCAACTCGCTGGCTAGGCTTATTGCAGAGGAGTCTGAGAAACCCTTGCAAACAAGGAGGGGCTTTGCTTCAATCAGTTTAGAATTGCTGTAGACCTGCCTAACATCGGTTACAGAGGCTTTTCCTGACTTGACCTCGACTGCAAAAACGCTTCCCTCAGGATCCTTGACGACAAGGTCTATCTCCGCGACCTTAACTCCTCCGGAAACCACTTGCTTTCTTCTCTCTAAAATCAAGTAGCCAAGGTTCTCTAATATGGAGGTTGCAACTTCTTCAGCGCTCAAACCCTTCTTCATAACAATCTATGTTAAAAAGCGAGTTTTTATTTAAGGATTTGTAGTCTGTCTGCCGAACTTGCGTCGAATAAAGTGTTAATTGAGTAAATTGTCTATGAGTTCTTTTCTAGGGTTCTAAATCTTCTTCTGTTACTTGTTGAGACGGTTCTTCTTCAAAGATTGAAGGCGCTTCCTCTTCTTCCGACGGGGCCTCTTCCCAGGCAGCCTCCTCAGTCAGTTGCTCTTCCTCCTTCTTTTCCTCCTCCGGGAATATCTTGATTTCTTTAATCTCTTTGTATAAATCAGTGCTGTAATCTAACTTGGGTAAAACCGCTTCCTGAGGCTTATAGGGGACTTCTTCAGGATATTGCCAAGCAGGGGGCGGGGCCTCCTCCGGTTTAGACTCTAGAGCCTCTTGGGGTGGGCTGGGCTCAGGCTTTTCAGGCTTCTTTCTCTTCCTTCTTTTCAACAAAAATACTGTGGCAACTACTATTAATACCAATGCCACTACCAAGTATATCCACATCGGCAGGCTAACCGTATATTCAAACATTGTTTGAGAAATGTTCCCCACATTGTCGGAAGCCTCGATATAACACTGAACTCTTGTGAATGGTTGCTGAGAGGGTATTGCAGCGAAATACCTGTTTCCAATAAGGTTCATGCTTATACTCGACCATGAAACCCCTCCGTTAGTCGAGTAGTAGAGGGTAACGTTCTTAACGCCAGACTTGTCATCAGAGACCATGCACGATATTGAAACGGATTCTCCCCAGACAGGAGCTGACGGTATCGACAATCCTGTTATCGTCGGCGGAGCCTCGTCAACTATTAGCGTTAAGTAGTATTCTTCAGTAATTTTAGAGTTACCGAGATTATCGACGGCTTCAATACTCCAAGAATGGTCTCCCTCGTCTAGACTTATGGTCTTTGTATACTTATCTCCACTCTTAGTCATTAATCCTTGGAAAACTCCGTCTACGATCAATCTGACTTCTTTAATTCCTGAACCCAAATCCTTAACGCTTACTGTGAAAGATACGAGTTTTTGTTTCTGGAAAAGGCTTCCCGCTGGAAAGGCTTCTCCAATCAATGGAGGAGTGCTATCTAAAAAGACCTCTAGAATTTTACTAGCCTCTTTGTTACCAGCAGTGTCGACGCTGTAGTATTCTATCTCATGCATGCCGTCAGAATATCCGGAGAGGTTGAACTCTCTTACATAGTTCCTCCAAGCCTCTCCGTTTATCCTGTATTTAGTCTCTTTAATGCCGCTGGCATCGTCCGTTGCATAAAGGGAGAAGCTTGTTGAGGAAGAGACGTAAATAGTTGTTCCGACAACGTGCTTGGGAAGACCAACCCTTATAGTTGTTTCAGGCGGCGTCGTGTCGGCTATCACGGTTACTGTTGCCGTCCCAGGGGTTAAGCCTGTGGCCGAAGCCCTTAGCGTCCAGGTTCCGCCCCTATTGTCGTAATAATCTACTTTAACACTGCTTGAGCCAGCAGGTATGCTTATCTTCGTTATCTTCTCCCCCGTCTCATAGTCTCTGAACTCCCCTTCAGGAGAGGTCGTAGAAAGACTTACCAGTATCGTAGAGGTGGAGGTTGTCTCGAAACCGTTAGCATCCCTCAGTGTGATATTAAGATAGGAGTATGTTTCCCCGGCGTTCATTTCGAATTCTGAAGGCTCTATAGTAAGTTTGACTGGTGGGCCAGCCTTAACTTCAAAAGCATTGCTTTCACCAGTCTTGCCCGCTCCCTTTGTGGTTATCTTAACGTTCTTAGCGACTTTCTTTATCACCACGTCACCAGTCCACTTTCCGTCTACGAATGCGCCCGTCATCTTAGGCTCTATAGTACCGGTGGTGTCTGAAAGAGAATTCGTACCTGTGTAATCGGTCTTAATGTTCCCAAAGGCGTCGTAGGCGGTTATGGTTATTGTGAAAGGCTTTGCAACAATCTGTGGAGAAGGAATCGGGTCGAATTCGAAATGATCCAAGGGCCCGGGCTTAACGGATACGGGTTCCTCATCCCCACCGTATGGAGAATACTGGTCAGTCCATACGCTTATCGTCCATGTCCCAACATTCTCGTCGTAATAGTAGAAATCCCTATGGCCTTGGCCATTAGGTATTGTAAGCTCAATTATGCCCGTCCCACCAGGGGTTAATGCAAACTTTCCTTTTGAAGACGTGGAGCTTAGCTTAACCTTAAGGTTTCCACGGGTAATCGCCTCCCCGTTCTGAGTCTTACGATAAACCGTCATCTTTACCCATTCGCCAGCATGCATCGGACTGTTTGGGACGCTTAGCTCTAAGTGGGGAGGATAGTAACTAATTTCTAAGCGAGGCTTCAGGTCTGTAGGCGGTATGAAAATCGCTTCCTTAGAGTACATAGCGTATTGCGTCGGAGAGTTTTCATCCGTGTCTTTCAACATCCATCCATAGTTCGGAACGTATCCCGCAGCATCCTTAGAGGTAAATTTCTCAACAGAACTTTTGACATCAACGGAGATCCAACCCTCCGAGTTCGGAATAGGCGTCGAAGACACGAGATCGGTGGAGGGAGGTTGATTGCTCCACGTGATTGTTTCTTCCTCCCAGTTTTCAGAAACAAGCCAACACTCCATAATCCTACGATCAGGAGGGGGAGGAAACTTGTACACGTATAGCCGCATTGTTGCTGACGATATGACTGACCCTGGGGGGAGAGAGTCGAGGTCAAACTTTATGTATGAATACCATAAGTCCCTTGGAAGCATGGTGTCAACCTTAATACCTATATACTCCGTGCTCCCATAGTTATCATTAGGATTTAAAAGAGACACGTATGCATCGTCCGAAGGATAAAACGTTTTGATAAACTGAATCTCTTCTCCACTTACTCGAGTAGTATCTGAGAGCAGGAACACCAGACATGTTGCAATTATAATTGGGGTTAGAAGAACTGAAACTCTTTCTCTAATCTTCATAATTCGCCTTTATTTTGATGGTTAGTGTTTTTTAAACCATAATTTTATATGGATAAAACTATTACTCGACTAAAATTGTAACGCTAAAGCAGGATAAGATTTGGCTTGCCTACAACCTAATTCAAAGATAAGTTTTGAGAATGTGATTCAGAGCATGGCTTGTGGATTATTTATGGAAACCTTTATATACTCATAGGTCAAGCATCCGTGAAATGAGTTCATTAAGAAACGCGGGTCATAAACTAATCTCACTTTGCTTAATAGTTTTGATAACGGTTTCATTAACCGGTAATAGTCTTATGGTCTCTCATGCTCAGGAGGTAGATTATGAGAATCTTGTAATACTTTTAAACAATGTTAAGTCAGCGAAGTATCGTTACTCAGCTGAGGAAACGGCTTCTGGGGAGATAGGTTTCAGGATACTTGGAGACGATAACATTAGTGGAGAAGCAACATGGAGAGTTGAATGGAGGTATTTAGAGGAGGGTGAGGAACCGGTAGTCGCAACCCTATGGATCTCTAAGTCAACAGGTAAATGCTTAAAGTTAACAATGGGAGAGTTAACGTATACTGGAGAAAACGCTGAAATGTTCGGAAGCCTTATGCTAATGGCTTGGTTTGTCTGGATTGGCGAATATTCCGAGCTTTGGAGCTATGATGAAGTACATCATTTAGAGGAAACCGGGTATGGTAGGCTAAGTTTCCTTGGTTCAGAAATTGAAACAGTAGGCCCAACCCAGCTTATGGTATATAAGTATCGTTGGGAAGGATATGCTTCTGCCCCAGAAGCATATCGAGTAGTTGCAGAATGGTGGTATGCTCCTGTTAGCTTTGGCACTCTTATCGTCAAACTTTATTGGGAGTCTGAAGAGGGCTGGGGACAAATAGAACTTCTGTCTATTGAGTTGACAAGTCCGCAACCAACTCCCACTCCTACAGCAACTCCCACCCCAACTCCTACACCAACCCCAACTCCTACACCAACTCCAAAACCTCCAAGTGAGATTCCTTGGCTCTTAATCATCGGTGCTGTCGTAGCTGTGATAGTCGTAATCCTCATAGTGCTAATGTTCTTAAGAAAGAGGCCTACATCTCCACCATTCCCACCGCCTCCTCCGCCACCATGACATATATAGATTTTTCCCGTTTATTTTTTAAACTGTTTATTGCTGTTGCTAAAGATTCAAGATTCTAATGCTTGATCATCATTCTGATTGTTGCCAGTATCAGTATTGCTCCCAGTATTATCTTAATGAGGCTTTCTCCAACGGTTTCAACATATAGGGCTCCTGTGAAGGCACCGAATACGGAACCTGCTCCCATCGTAATCGCAATAGTTAAAGCATCTTTGTTCAAATGCTTCATGTTGTAGTGTTTCATTAGGCCTGAGGCTATTGTTGGTATTGAAACGAGGAGGCTTACTGTTCCGGCAGTGATAACGTTAAACCCGAAAACGTACATCAATACCGGTATTCTAAATTCTCCTCCTGCGACGCCGAACATTCCGGATACGACTCCTATGGCTAATCCTGCGAAAAAAGCTATCAAAAATTCTTCTACGAATCCCAGCTTTAAACGGGGATTCGCTGGAGGCTGTACTAAAGGTTCGATCATGATCTTTAATCCAAGTGTTATCAACAAGATTGAAAGCATTACTCTCACAGGCTTCTCCGGAATCCTGCCTGTTAATTCTGCCCCCAGATATGCACCGACTATCGATGCCACAGACATTACGAGAGAAACTCTCAAAGAATTTTGATCCCAAAGCCCTAGCTGAAAGCGTTTCGTGAAAGATACTGATACCGTTAGCAAACCAACCAAGAGGTTCACTGGGATCATCGTTAGAAGCGGGAGCCCAAGTACATGGAGCAAGATGGGTATTCTAAATTCTCCTCCCCCAACTCCTATCAAGCCAGCAACCCATCCAAGTATAAAGCCTGAGAGGAATGCAACTAATATCTTCAAAAACGTTAAGTGGTTCTCTCTGTTAAGAGGCTTGAGGATCAAGCAAGCTCTTTAACGAAGAGAAATATTTTATAAGCTTTCTAAGAGCTTAATCTGCCTAAAACATATTTAAGCAAAAACTATCGTTGTTTTAAAATTCTGAGATCCTGGGCCGAACTCTAGCAGATTATATCCATTTACTTCGAGAGCTTCCTAGGCTAAAATGTTCCTAATTGGATTAATCCTTAAGGCAGACCGTGAATTTCGAAGCTAATGTTTAAAAAGGAGATTCGACTAAAAATGTTTAAATGCGCATACGCTTGCCAAGCATGGTTGAAGTCCAATTCCCCTTCATTCTAATCAAAACGAAACTTGGGCTCTCGTTAATGGATAAAGTAGGAAGAATGAGGTTTTCCAAGAAAATCGGTTTAATTTCAATGATAATAATGCCCCTTATGGGTGCCGTAATGATCTATTTCCTGATCGAGGGGATAAATAACATGCTGAATTATCCTAGTGTCAGCAGGGCGGTTAGGGAACTGGGGCCTCGAATAAACATATCTCTGCCTGGGATAAACCCATATCTTCCCCTTGTTTACGGCTGGATAGCGCTCCTATTAGGGATGGTTATACACGAATTTTCCCACGGGGCCCAGGCGAAGGCTCATGGCATAAACGTTAAGTCCACAGGAGTAATTTTCTTCCTAATTCTCCCCATAGGAGCTTTTGCAGAAGTGGATGAGAAACAACTTGAAGAGGCTGAATTGAGGAAAGCAAGCATGGTTCTTTCAGCAGGGCCCGTATCAAACATTATTGCTGCCTTTGCTATGCTGGTAGTCTTTGTTCTTTTAATCTCCTCGCTTAAGCCGGTTGCCGACGGTGTGCTCGTATTGGGATTAGCTCCTGACGGAACTGCTTATCAAGCCGGTATGAGGCATGGGGATATAATAATTGGGGTTAATGAGGAATCGACGCCCAACTGGAATAGCTTCGTTAAAGCTATTGGAAAAGCGTTGAAAGAGGATGAAAACATAACTTTCAAGGTTTTTCGAAACGGTTTTTCGAACTACACCTTTGTTTTGAGTAAGAACCTTAGCGCCCTAGGGATAATGAGCATCGTTCCCCTTAAAGACGTTCTTGAAAACTACTCTTCGGTATTGACGCGTTCTCCCATAGAGGCCATAACCATATACTTGATGATACCTACAATTCCATTTCCATGGGTTTATGAAAGAATACCGTTCTCTGAACCTCTTCAAAACTACTACACATCCATCGTTTTCGGAAAGAATTATCATTACTTAGTCAACCTGTTCTTCTGGATTTGGTTCATAAACTTCAATCTGGGAGTTTTTAACGCCCTGCCATTATACCCCTTGGACGGCGGGATAGCGTTCAAACTCTTCTGCAGGAAGAAGTTGAGCAATAGTATAAGTATTAAAACGATAAATAGAATAGTCTATGCTGTAAACATCATCTTATTTATCCTAGTCATAAGCATCATCATAATACCGTATATAATCCAGTAATGGTTAAGTGCTTCTCTCAGGTCTTCTGGGGAAAATCATTAAAACCAGGATGCTTATAATGATGTGTGAATTCAAGGATTAAGAGTTTGAAAAAGGTCAAGATTTATTCTGAAGAGCTTAACTTAGATTTGAGAAAGCCTGAGGACAGGTTTAAATGGTTCTTGGCATCGATCCTGTTTGCAAAAAGGATATCTGCAGAAATAGCGAAGAAAACCTTCAGAAGGTTTGAGGAAGAGGGGCTTGTCGCTCCTCAGGCGATTCTTAAAGCCGGTTGGGACAAGCTGGTCCAAGTCCTTGACTCTGGAGGATATGTCAGGTACGATTTTTCCACGGCTTCAAACCTGATAAATATCTCGAAGAATTTGTTAGAAAAGTTTGGAAGCCTTGAAGAAATTCATGAGAAAGCAGAATCCCCCAAAAATCTGGAAGAACTATTGCTTCAATTCAAAGGAATCGGCCCAGTTTGCGTCAACATTTTCCTTAGAGAGTTGAGAGGTATTTGGAGGAAGGCTAATCCTAAGCCTTCCAAGCTGGCTTTTGAAGTCGCCGAAAAACTGGGTGTTAAAAAAGTGGAAGAAGTAGAGTCTCAACTCGTCAGGATAAACCTAGAGTATTGCAAAAAGGGAAGGTGTAATTTTTGCCCCGTGCATAAAATCTGTCGTAAGAAGATTTGTCGAATATGATTTTTCCATGTAATGTCTTCTTTGAAAAAAATGTTTGAAAAAAGATGGTTTATGCAGGCGGTGGAGGTGGAGGCGCTGGCCTCACTATTTCGGAAAGCTTCTGTTGGGTCAAGAATAGTAGTATTGCAGGAATAACGCCGCCGCATATGAGCCCGATTATGAGTTGAATGGGGTTTGAAGCAACTTGATAAGCGTCAGCATACCTTCCTTGGTCGATTGCGTCAACTATCTTAGGTTTCCAAACTGTGAAGGCTGTGAAGGCTCCAAAACCTCCTATGGCTAGGCAAATGACTCCAGTAATTAGCGTCCCCATTCCCCATCCCCAATACCATGCCCATGGCCATGAAAGAGCCCAGATTATTTGATAGAGTCCGTAAAGGGCAATCAATGCTCCAAGTATTAGAAGGGCGAGATAAGAGTAGTTTGCAAAGTTTTTAACTTCCGTTACCGAGGGTTGTGCCATTTTATTTCGGTTAAAATGGGTAAACGGATGATATATAAGCTTTTCAAAAGAGCAATTTTGTAAAGAATTCTCCATGTTTTTTGAAATCAGCACAACGAACCTTTTGGAAGCCTGTTAGTGTCCTCAGAATTTATAAAAACTTAATTCTATCTGCAAGTTATACACTACTAGTCTTGCAGCCCGTAAGCAGAAAACATGTAGATGATAGTTTTCTACTCCAAATAGAGGATTTATGGAAGAGCTACGGGAAGATAGTGGGGGTCGCTGGCTTGTCTATGAGGGTTTCTCCAGGGGAGATTCACGGCCTTATAGGTCCCAATGGTGCAGGAAAGACAACAACCGTGAAATGCGTAGTGGGCCTCCTTAAGCCTGATAAAGGGGACATAATAGTATTCGGGAAAAATGTTAGTAGAGATCATGAATATAAAAGGCTTATCGGATATCTTCCTGAAACACCCGCCCTGCCGGATTATCTTACTCCAAGAGAATTCTTAGGATACATCGCGAGAATTAGAGGGGTTGAGCCGGGTGAGGAGACGAGGCGAAAGGTCTCGGAGTACATAGGCTTATTCGAGTTGGGTGAGTATGAGAACAGGTTTATAATCGAGCTTTCTAAAGGCTTGAAGCAGAGGCTTGCGCTAGCAACAGTATTCATACACGAGCCTAAGCTTGTTATCATGGATGAACCATTCATAGGCCTTGATCCTGATGGTCAAAGGCTTGTGAAAAACCTTGTTAAAAAGATTGTTAATGATGGAGGGGCGACGCTTATTTGCACGCATATGCTTGACATGGCCGATAGGTTTTGTACTCATTCAACAATAATCAACAAGGGTAGGAGTATTGCATCTGGTTCAGTGAATGCGATTAAGACGATGGCGGGTTTAAACATGTCTAATACTTTAGAGGAAGCATTTTTTAAGATCGTAGGGGTGGAGGAGGCTTATGGAGTCCCTGCTTCTACAGATACTTAGGTTTAAGCTAATCCAGTATTACGGTCCGTTGAGAAAGGATTCTTCGATAAAGATTTCGATACTGGTTTTCGATTTCTTAATGATATTTTCAGCAGTTTTTGGGGGAGCACTGGTGAAGAGCCTCTACGGCCTTTCTGAAATGAATATGATGAATTTAACAGACATCGTTTCACTAATATTTTCCGGAGTCGTTGCGATGGGGATTTTTCTAGGCATGAGGGGGGGAGTTACTGCTCTTGAGCCAGAGATAGATTTCATACTTACTTCTCCGATAAAACCTTCAACATATCTTCTTTCAGACCTCTTATTCCAATTTATCTTTCTCAACGTGGCTGCCACGCCACCATTGGCGGCATTCACAATGGTTATGCTTCACCCGCATCTCTACTATTTGCCGATGGTTCTCGCATCATACGAGATCATGCTTCTAGCTTCTTCTTTGATAGCCCAGTTATTAGGCGTTCTGAAAAGCGTTTGGAACGATATTGGAGTAGAAGCACTTGGCTGGACTATTCTACTCATGCTCTTCCTCCCCTTGTTGAGCGCAACCATCGGATTTCCATTAAACTACTCTTCAATACCTTATCCATCAACCATACTTGCCAAATACTCCTTAGGTTCTATTAATCCTACGGAGGCTTTCATCGGCCTGGCTTACATATTGGCAATAATAGGAGCATATGTCGTTCTCATGAGGATTAATTTTCTTCCCAATGTAACTCCGCTCTTGACGACGGCCCTAATGGAAATGCCCTCGAGCAATAGAAGAATATTGAAATGGCTTCCACACGGATTACCGATACTGTCCTCAAAGATGAGCGAGAAACCAATGTATCTGATGGTTAAGCTTAACCTTCTCAGAATAATAAGAGACGGAAGCCTGTTTACAGCATTAATCTTGTTTGGCGTCGCAATGTTTTCAAATCTCAGCTTCTCAATACTGATAAGGCAAGCAGGATTCTCCAGAGTTGCTGCATTAACTTTCACAGTCCTTTATTCTCCTCTTATTCCATCAATATTTTCAATAAACTGGGGGATCGTTGAACGCGAATCCCTCTGGACGATAGCTGTTTCCGAAGACGGCCTCAAAAAGTATGCAAAGGGCATGATCATCGCATATTTTATGACGACCCTAGTATTCTCAGCAGTATTCTACTTCTTCTTAAATGCTTTCCTTGCTGGAACACCTTTTATGGTTATCGATACGATAATGCTCTTCTCAATAACTCTTTTCGCATCAATTTTATCCGTAATAGTTTCACTGACCCGCGACAAGCCTTCAAACGCTCTCTCTCTAGGGGCCTTGCTTTACGTGCTTATACCTCTCTTCGGAGCTATTTTCCTATCGATGCCCGTTCTAATGGTTAGAACAGACATAAGGATTGCTGACGCGCCTCCGTTAGAAATAATAGTAGTGCTAATCCTGTATGCGTTTTTAACGGCCCTCCTACTTTCAAAATACGCCCTATCAAAGGTGAATGCGCTGTTTGATAAAACGGTTGCTGAAGAAATGATTCCGGAGACTAGTTTTCCAATAAGTTTCCAAAATATACTTCTGAACTTTTCTATTCTTCTATCTTCAATTCTGATTCCGCTTAGCATTGTCGGATGTGTGACGGAAATAAACCTTTTCCCATGGCTTATTCTAACAGTAATAATGAGCATAGTTCTTGCCTCCTCCCTATCAATGCGAAAGAGATTTGTAAATATGAGAGAGGAAGATCTTTTTTCAAGCATCCGAGTACCATGGGGTCCTAGCAGAGTAATCTTAATACTGCTATGCACAATTATCTTCCAATCTTTTCTAGAGCTTGTTATATCCATCGTGTTCCCAGAAGCTTTTCTTAAAAGTTCGACGGCATTAGTATTGGGAGAACTTGCATTAATAACCCCCTTACTCCTTTATCTCCTGAAGAAGAGAATAAGTCTGGGCTTTTTCGGCATAGACACTAAAATAACAACAGCCGATCTTAAACTCACACTGCTGATGCTGCCGTTAATGCTTTTAACAGGAGTACTGTCAGGTATACTTGTTCAAACACTTATCCCGATTCCCCCTTGGTTTGAAAAACTATTTAGAACATTTGTTCCAAAGTCATTCGTAGACTTAGTAACATTTGCTATCATCATGGTTTTAATAATAGCGCCTTGCGAAGAAATAATTTTCAGAGGTTTTGTACAACGCGGATTAGAATCAAGCCTAGGAGTCACCGGCAGTATAATAGTATCATCCACCATATTTGGGATTTTCCACTTTAACCCTTGGCAGTTCCTCCCAGCCTTCACCCTAGGACTCCTACTCGGATACGCGTTTCGAAAAAGTAGCTACAGAATATGGCTTCCAATTACTCTCCATGCTTCCTATAACACAATATTGATTGCTTTGAACTATTTTCTGACTGTTTGATTAAAGCTTTTAAAAATATTACTTACGCTCGCCATCTCATAATAAATAGGTTTTGTTTAAACCGTTTCTTTGCGACAAGATATGTTTTTATAATTGTAGAGAAAGCTGAGAAGCAAAACATATGGCTAAGCTAGCGTTGAAAGGAGGTAAGCCAGTTAGGGAAAAACCGTTTCCTAAGTGGCCTGTTTTCGACGAAGAGGAGTTCGATGCTTTGAAGAAGGTTCTGGAGAGCGGAGTCTGGGCAAGGGGGCAGAATGTGAAAAGGTTTGAAGAAAGGTTTGCAGCGTATCAGAATGCTAAGTATGGGGTTGCGGTTACAAGCGGGACGACTGCCCTAGAGATATCATTGAGGGCATGCGGCATAGGTTGCGGAGACGAGGTTATAACAACCCCTTATACATTCATGGCCACGGCAACATCTATACTCTATGTTAACGCTATCCCAGTCTTTGCCGACATTGAGCCTGATACTTACAACATCGACCCTGAGAAGATTGAGGAAGCCATTACTGAAAAGACAAAGGCAATCCTCCCGGTTCACATAGGTGGAAGGCCTGCGAACATGAGTGAAATAATGAGAATAGCGGAGAAGCATAATCTCTATGTGGTAGAGGATGCTTGCCAGGCCTGGGGCTCAGAGTGGATGGGGAGGAGAGTCGGCAGCTTCGGTGATTTCGGTTGCTTCAGCTTTTACGCCAGTAAGAACATAACTAGTGGCGAAGGAGGCATCATAATTACAAACGATTACGATCTTTATGTCAAGGCTTGGAGCCTACATAACTGTGGCCGGCTTCCCGAGAAGGAATGGTACGAGCATTACCTTCCAGGGACTAATTATCGTATGACAGAATTTCAAGCAGCAATACTCTTAGTTCAGCTCGAAAGGCTGGATGAGCATACGAAGAAGCGTATGGAAAACGCTGAATACTTAAACAGCAAGCTTTCGAAAATAGACGGTATAAAACCCATGAAAAAAGATGAGAGAATTACGAGGAATGCTTGGCACCTCTACATATTCAGATACGATCCAGATGCCTTCGGAGGCCTATCTAAGGCTGATTTCGCTAAGGCTGTGAGAGCAGAGGGGATACCTGTGAGCGTAGGATACTCGAAGCCGCTATACAAAGAACCATATCTAGATTACTTTAAAAAATGTCCTTTAGCATGTTCCAATTATGGAAAATCGATAAATTATTCTAAGCTGAGTTTGCCTGTGGCTGAACATGCTTGTTACACGGAAGGATTATGGCTTCCTCAGAACGTGCTTCTCGGTTCGAAGGAAGACATGGACGACGTAGTGTCGGCGTTCGAAAAGGTTAAGGAAAGCGTAGATGAGTTGAAATATTAAAGAATTGTTCATATGATACATTGTTCTACAAGCTATGAAAGTTAATATACTGCTATAACCCTTCTTTAGGCGAAATGAGTGGAAAGGGCATACCTCAGTCCAAGCTAGTAGGAATGCAGGTTTACGACCCTGACTGTATGTTCGTGGGAACCGTTAAGGAGATAGGGATAATTCCAGGTCAAGCCGGAATCACGTTATATATCACAACCAAAGTTGGCAGTACAATAGAAGTAGAATGGAATGACGTAAAGACTGTCGGAGACATAATCTTGTTATCTAAAAAGGTTGAAATACCCCCGCCTGCTGTAACTCCAGCAGCCACGGTTCAAGCTCCAACAGCGGCTCAACCAGCAGTGCCTGTTTGTCCGAAATGCGGTAAGCCTGGAACATGGATTCCTCAATACAAAAGATACTACTGTTACATGTGTAAGCAATACCTCTAAAAAACTTCTATTTTGTTTTTTCTCAAAATTAATGTACCAAGATGAAATGCTCTATCGCTTCCTTTAACACATTGTAACTGAACACGAGGTTTTCTATCGAAATCCTCTCGTTGTCTCCATGTATCATCCTAAACCAGTCGTAATAGTTTCCTTCAACTTTTAACGGCTGAAACCCGTATGCAACTGCACCCCTATTCCTGAAATATCTCGAGTCTGTTCCCCCAGTCTTAGTACTTGGTTCAAGTCTAGCGTCAGGAACGTGCTTTAGAAGAGATTTTTCAATAGCCTCGTATAAAGGGGTATTAATGGGAGACAAAGTGGGTTCAGACTCTTGAATAAAAACGAACTCGCAATCAACTCCTTTCAGAAGATTGGAAACCATCCTTTCAATATCTTTCTTCGAGTAACCAGGTGGAACTCTACAGTCAACTGTAAGCTCACATTCGTATGGAATAATGTTCTCTTTCACCCCGCCTTTAATCATGGTTGGCGTCATCGTTACTTTCAACATTGCTTTAACCGATTCAGCCAAACCCTTATCTATCTCAGCTAGTTTATTCAAAAATGCTTCTACGTTATCAGTATTCAAGCCGTTTTCAAGAAGTCCCTCCATTTTCAGAAGCGTTTCAGCATACCTCCATGAGGGAGTGGATCTTTCATAAGCTCTTTTAAACATGAAGACCCTGTTTAATACTTCGCTCATTTTCTCTACAGCGTTAACGCCTAATCCTGGAATAGAGCCGTGTGTCGGAATGCCTTTAGTAATCACGCGATACCAGAATACGCCTCTTTCTCCAATCTGAATGTCAAACAGCCATCCTTTTTTAGTTAAGATCCCCTCTCCTCCGCCTTCGTTTATAACGTAGTCTGCTACAATATTCTCCGGATTCTTCTCCAACAAGAGTTTTACACCTGATCCTCCTTTTTCTTCGTCAGCAGTAACTGCAAGAACAAGGTCTCCCTTCAACTCCTTATCAACCATTTCGCTGAAAATCACAGTTTCAACAGCCACCATGCTCTTCATATCTATTGCCCCCCTTCCCCAAACATAACCGTCTCTAACTACACCGGAGAAGGGAGGAAGCTTCCACCTAGAAGGATCTGCTGGAACAACGTCAGAATGTGAAAGCA
>CAZTSG010000034.1:0-14171 GCA_964616835.1 uncultured Nitrososphaerota archaeon
CCAATCCGTTTTTCTGGTGAAGAACTGTATCGGGAAATGCCCGTTTTCGACTTTATAGAGCTTCTGAAAACGCTCTATGTTTTTATCGCAGCAATCCTGCTAGTGGGTTTTCTCATAGCTAAAATATATTCTATGAAGAGCTTTATTAAAAAGCTTGGCCCAGGGCCTCAACAGTTTTTATTACTAAGTGAATTCTCAGGAATATTCTTCTCAATATTTAGAATCTTGGTGGTTCTCGTAGTCATAGGTTATGCCTTATTGTGGTATCCAGCATCAGCTTACGATGTTACTAGCCAGGTTTTTAGAATAGCGTTAATAATCTCTTCAGTACTGGCGATACTGTGCCTGCTTTTAGAGAAAATACGCGTTGGAAAATCTTTCCTGTTTAAAAACATCTTAATCGCAATTGTTATCCTCACAGCTGTAATAGGGTACGTTTTGCCACAGGCGTATTATCGTACTGTTGGAGGATGGGATGCTAACAAAGTAACGTATGAGTTCGAACCCAGGATTAAGCCGCACATCGAGCTTGTGAAGCTTTTAAATGGTTTGAACGAAATATCTGAAATATCTGAATCGCCGGGTAGCGTTGAGGACCTTGAGAAAGTCAGGTTGACTAACCATGACTTCATGTCTGCGAGAACAGCCTACGAGCTCTCTAGAATAGGAATACCATGGATAACCTGGAGCAACCCTTCCATGATATATTTCAGAAATGGTCGTTTATACTGGATAGTATTCACAGCGCCTGTGGTGGTTGAAGCCACTGACGTGGAAACGGCGGAATCCTTCATCTATACTCACAGCGAGGTTATACTTGCTTTCGACGCTACAACAGGTAGAACCGTCCCGTTAAACGAGGCCTTGGGAATCCCTGAGGCTCCAGCAATATACTACGGTCTCGGAGGGCTTTTCACAGGGAGAGAAATGGTTTTCGTAAACACGGGCAAATGGAGGGAGGCTGGCACAGTGAATTACACTGGTCCACCGGACTATGTTTTCTCAGGATGGGTTCGTGCAGCCTACTTCCTTCTTAAAGGGAGGCTTGACATCGCCTCCGGCGGCTACGGAGATACCTTAAACACCCTGATCACTAGAGATGCTTACGAGAGGGTTTCAGCTATAAAAGCTCCTTTTCTAACCGTTGAGACTGATCCTAGGACAGGTGTTCCCGCACCCTACCCTGTTGTGGATCCTGATGGAAACCTCTACCTCGCGTTCTCAATGTTCATCGAGAAACCTGTTTACAGCGACTATGCTTCCACCGAGAAGTATGGTGTTGAAAACGGAGGCTACTTCAGAAGACTTTTCTCCATCGCACTGGTTAATGTCGAGGATGGGAGTATTCAGGGCTACATGTTTGAAGAATCGTTGAACAACGATAACTATATTGTTAAAACGCTTAAATCCCTCTACCCGTCATGGGTTAAGCCCATACCGTCTTGGCTTAAGTCGCAAATAAGATATAGCAAGAGCCTCATGTGGAGCATAATCGACATCTACAACACCTACAGGATTCCGAGCTGGGACTACGACTCATGGTACAGGAGCACAAGAATGCTTGACTACCCAAGGAATCCGGATGGAGAAGTCTACTCTCAAAGCGTTTTCGACATAAGATATGTCTCTCTGGGAGACCGGTACGTAGCTCTATGCGTGGTGGAGAACTATCAGCAGAACCCTGGCGCATCTGTGAACATCGTCGGCGCATACGTTTTCACTCCTGACAGCAAGGAGTTCATACTTTTCCCAAACAGGGTTCCAAGGCTTAGCGCAATAGTGGACAGCATACTCCACCATCCTACGGTTCAACAAATACTGACTCTGCATCAGACACGTGGCGTCTCATGGGTTGAGGGAAACCTTATGGTTCAACTCGTGAACAACACACCTGTCTTCATACTACCGTTCTACTCCATAAGTGCTCAAGTAGCGTATGTCACAATGGTCGCAGTCTACAATCCTCAGACTAATAAGATAGGCGTCTACCAGGTTAGTAACGTTGACGATTGGATTGAGGTCTCGAAATCCGCGTTCACAGCATACTCTTCAACAGTGTCTGTGAACATCAGCCTGAAACTCGATTATCTTCAACAGGTTAAAGCATTCCTCGTTGCAAACGGGTTGAATGTAGCTGAACCGGTCAGCGTCTCCGCTAACATCGTCTACATGGTGGGGTATGTTAAAGCAGGCGAGTTCCAGAGTACAGCAAATTCGACACTGGCAAAACTAGTCGATTTCTGTAATCAGCATGGTTTGAAAACTGTAAACATCTGGGTGGAGAAGATTGAGGGTAAGGATGTCATAAACGTAGGGGTTTTAATGCTCACCACTCAAGGAGTCGAGCTCCACCTCATCCAGATAGAAGCTGGCTAGAAGCAAAACATGGCTTACCGCAGGAAAGCCTCCTAAGAGGCTTTCTGATAGAAAATTGTCGAATTGCGACATTTTTTTAAAAAAACCATATTTAAACATATTGTTACAAATTTTTTCTGAAACATTTCAAAATAAAAGTTTAAAAGCCTTCTGTAATACGTTCCAAGCTTGGAGGTGGTGTGGAGTGAAATATTCAGATAGAAAAATCCTCTGTCTCCTAGTCCTAGCATTAGCATCATTATTCTTGGTGGCACTGCCTGTTTTTGGAGGAATAGTCTACGGAAATGAAGCAACAGTACAAAGTTAGTTATGTGAATAACTTGATAGGGTGGAAAGCTGCGTGGGTTACTATAAAAGCAGTCTTTGCATATGATGATGTAAATAATAGAATTGTTACAGGTACTGCCATGTGGTCTGGAAGCAGGACACTTTGGTCAGGCATGCATACATACATACAGTTTGGTGGTGGTATAGGTGTTATCGGATGGAACTGGGAGATTTATGATAATACAATATCCGCATCAATAAGTTCATCTTCTATGTATGGTCGTACTGAATGGAGGATTTATAGTCCTCTTTCATCGGTTTCCGGAGATCATTGGATTAGGGTTTCAACTACTTCTACACCAAATAGAATAATGATATATGCTGATTCGAATGCCAGAGTAAACTATGATGTACAGGCTCTTGTAAAGATCGTTAAATTTGTAGTACAAGTAGCTTTTTCACAGTAATCTCATGAAAAAATGATAAGGATAAAACTGAATCCGTATATCTGGGCTTCGATAATTCTCTTTTCTATAACTTTTATAATAGTCTTTTTCCCTGTTGCTAACTACTTTTTATCTAAGTATGTAAGATTTAAACATATAATAGAAAAAGGCAGCTACTTCATCTATTACGGATTATTGCCTTGGACAGAAGAATTTCAAAACATTACATGTATGTATTGCTATAGGCTTTATATCGAGAATGTAGGTGAGAACGCTTTTCTTTTAAATATTACTGTCTATCTTATAGAAATAAAAGATGAAGGCGGCATGCGTTTTTCCACTAAATCCTATCCTTCTTTTCCATTCGAGGCTGATAGCATTCGTATCTTATTCAGTGAAACTATAAACACTGCTTGGGGGAACAGCTCCTTGCTTAAGTTTATAATGCCAATGGAAGAGGGTTTTGAAATAAATGGGTTACGCATCGATCCTAATGAGTTTAAAATTCTGCCACTGTATGATTTCGATTTTCTAGGTTTTCCAAAATGTTATACTAGGCGTTTCTCTCAGCCATCTTTAGAAATTGATCTGGAATACATAATGCTTGATGAGATTTATTTGATAAGATTTATGAGGATTATTCCTTTCCATAACAATAGTTGTTGGACCTTTTTAAGCGATCAATTTACGTCGGTAGACGTTTTTACGAAAGACCTCTTAAAAAGAGGTGCAAATATTAACATGGGTTTTCTCATTCTGTATGATGGAAATACTGTTCCTCGTGAGCAGAATTGGTTTGATGCTATATGGTACATATTCGGATTTATGGTTTTCCCAATACCAATCGTATTGATGGCTGTTGCTGTCATTTCCTTGATCCTTGGTATAAGGCAAGGCTTATAAATATGGAAAAAGGTGTTATAGGGAATGAGGATCACTGCTAGAAGGTTGTCAAAGAATTTTGCTAGCGTCTATGCATTAAATAATATTACCTTGGACCTAGAATCAAAATCTATATGCCTCCTAGGCCCAAACGGTAGTGGCAAGACGACCTTTCTAACCATTGCTGTTGGTCTTAGGCATCCTACGCAAGGTTATTTGGAATTAAACGACTTCAAACCCTATCAAGAGCGTGATAAAGTATTAAAATTCCTATCCTATGCTTTCTCAGCCTCTAGGCTACAAATAGGTGTTAAAGTAAAAGACTTAATAAAAACTGTTAAAGCCGAGAATTTTGGCGATGCAGAGGAGCTTATGCAGATACTTGGATTAAACAACTTCGCGAATCGAAAGATTAGCAACCTCTCTAGTGGTCAAACTCAAATATGCGTATTGTTTACCGCACTCTGTAGCAATAGTAATATTGTAGTTTTGGACGAGCCATTCAGCCATCTTGACCCTCAGAAAGCAGGTCTACTGATGAACTTCCTCTTGAAGAGAGATAAGGAGATATTGTTCACCACACATATTGCTGAAGAAGCTGAGACCCTCGGCGAATATTACATAATTTTGGATAATGGTAAAGTGATATGGAGTGGTGATAGAAAGGAGCTTTACTCACAAGAAATATACGAAGTATACCTTTTCACACGGGATGATTTTGCCAAAATTACAGATGAACCTCTCAAATTATTAACCATTCTCGGAAGGACGGCTTTAGTTGAAGTCTCAGACATAGGTCTTTTAAAAGAACTTGTTGAAAAAGGGTTGATATTGGGTTTTAAGAAGGCAGGAGTGAGGAGCATCTATGCGAAACATAACGTCTGCAATTAAATGGTATTTTAAAGGGCTCTTTCCTCATCCTTTTACTGAATTTCTCTTATTGTTTACGTTGCTGACGCAATACAGTATCTTGGAATATCGAAAAGATATTGTGCTGTTCATATTCGTCTCAGAGTATATTTTTCTACCTCTGTATAGTATTTTCCTCGGGTTACACATTATTAGAGAGAGCAATGTAACGGCTTTCGAGCTTTCATTGATTAAAGATTGGGGAGCAGTTTACTATGGTAAACTCTTTGTATTGCTAGTAGGTTATATTCCTGTTGCCATCGGAAGTATAGGATTACTAATTCTCTACAACAATTATGAATTGATTCTTCCCCTCATGACTAGAATAACCTCATACATAGCTATCAACATGTGTACATCAGTACTATTGTCAACTAGTTTCGCATTAGTAATATTAGTTACGTTCAACTTTTTAATCCCCGTCTCATCCCTTATCGTGTTTCAAACTCTTCCATATGGACAGGTATTGGACTATTTAACCAGCTTATTCATGTATTTCACTGCACCTTTAACATCTTACGTGAACTTTGAGAGAATGAGCATTTCCATCACCACAGGTCTTCTCACATCAATAATAATATCTTTACTTCTAATATTACTTTTCAGGGAAATATTTAGAAAGAGGGAAATATCTTTTTAAACTCATTAGCCATGAAGAATTTAATCGTTTTTAAGCAATTTATCCATTAGGGTGCTTGAGGCTCTTAGAACATTATCATACTAACCGTTATGGACATACTTGCTTGGCCCATGATCGCGACTTTTCCCGCGGTTTATGCAATTGTTACGATTAGCTTTATAATTCGTTCCTCAATATACTTAGGAAGCATACCCATCGTAAGGTTTGCAGAGGAAAAAATAAATGGCCATAGATATTCCTCACAGGTAGGGGCAGAGGGGTTCGTAACTATCTTTCTTATCTTTCTCATAATGGAATTATTAATTATGAAGTTTCTTGCGAGAAGCCGCAGATTAAAATCTGGCAACCTTAAAGCGTGAGTACGAACTTGTAAGCTACACGTCTTTTAACCTGCATTTTTAAAAGCTACGGTTTAATCAACTTAAGTTTCTCCAGCATTTCTCCGATTGTCCCATATTTCTCGCTTTCCGGCAACCCCAGCATCGCGATCCTTATCCCCGCGTTACTCATGGTCTCCAACAGGGTTTCAGTGAAAATCCCCATGCCTTTCTCCGCCCTCTCTTCTTCAAAATGAGTCCATTCAACGCCGCAGGAAGGGCTTCCCTCAACCCCTATGTAGGCAATGATTTTTACACCTTCCTCTTCATACTCTCTAACCAGCTTTACGACCTGCTCCGCTATCTCTCTGCAAATTCTTCTGAAATCTGAGTTATCATAGAAACTTCTAGGAGCAGGCTTCCTGCCTAATCCTGCGTAAAGCATCTCCGGGCATGGGAGTTGCACTATGCCGAGGTCAGTATCCTTGAGTAGCTCGTATAGGGCCTTTCTCGAAGCCTCTATTTTCTCCTTGGTCGGTAACCCCCGAGCCTTGCTCTGCGGATTGATTATACAATGGGAAACCAGTAGGATCTTACGCATGACACTGCTGCGTAAAGGATGCAATTAAACTTGCCTCTAAAACTCTGAAAAATGCTCGGAAAAGCCTCGAAATCCTCCTTATAAATCATAATGTTTAAAAGGAGTCTTGAAAACCCGGCTAATTAAGGTAGGCTGAAAGTGACCCTGCTTGGACACAAAAGAGTATCCGGTGCCGCCGGAACTGCTTATTTCCATCTCAGTTTTAGCTAGCATTATAACAATCATATTCTTAACGCTGAGAATAATTCGCAAGAACGTTAGAGACCCTAGGGTAGTCAGGATCGCCGGCTACATAGAGTCTGGTGCTTCAGCATTCTTACGCACAGAGTACTCGGTCATAATGCTGTTCGACACCCTCGTCGCGACGATCCTCTTTCTCTTCCTGGGCTTTAAAACGGCAGTTGCATTCGTCTTAGGTGCAGTTCTATCGCTTGCCTCCGGCTTCGTGGGTATGAAAATTGCTGTAAAGGCAAACTCTAGAACCACAGAATCAGTCAACGGCAGTATTTCTAAGGGATTGAAGATGGCTCTAAGCGGCGGCTCAGTAATAGGCCTCTGTGTCATAAGCCTAAGCCTATTGGGAATACTAGTACTGGTTTCAATGGTTGGACAATCCTCCTCTGGCCTTGAAGTAGAGTTCTTAACGGGCTACGCTATGGGCGCGAGCCTGACTGCTATTTTCATACAGATAGGCGGTGGAATTTTCACTAAAAGCGCTGATATCGGTGCCGACATAGTGGGTAAGATCGATTACAGGCTTCCCGAGGATGACCCTAGGAACCCTGCGGTAATCGCCGACCTGGTTGGCGATAACGTGGGTGACTGTGCCGGCAGGGGTGCTGACCTCTTCGAAACCCTTAGTGGAGACCTTGTCACCAGCATGATAATAGGATTATTCTTCATAGACAGGTATGGTTACATGATTCTGCTCTTCTCCCCTCTTTTCCTCTCCGTTGGGATATTGTCGACGCTTGTCAGCATCGTCATAGCCTTTAAAATCAGTAATCCTACGAGAAGCTTCTTGACAAGTATCATTGTCTCTACATTATCGTCTTCAATAGGCCTATACTTTGTCTCCACGGTATTCATGAAGGACATTACGCTGTTCTACGCTGGAATGAGCGGGTTATTCGTTACTCTTCTAATGTCAATCGTTTCCAATTACTATACTGGGGTTAATTCTCCACCTGTTAAGCACATGTATGAGTCTGCTAAAAGAGGCGCCGCCATAAACATGATAAGCGGATTCGCCTACGGTTTAAGAGGCGCTGTAATACCTGTTTTCCTAGTCTCAATAGCTGCAATATTCTCCTACCTCATTACTGGAAACGTATACGGCCTCGTCGCCGCGAACATCGGGACAGATATACTCATAGGCACGGTAATGGCTTGGGATGCTTTCGGGCCAATAGTCGACAACGCTGGTGGAATAAACGAGATGTCGGGTGCAAGCAGCAATAATGAGGCCTTTGACGCTTTGGATGCTGTCGGGAACACTACTAAGGCTTACACAAAGGCTTTCGCTCTAGCAAGCGGCACGTTCACAGCGTTCATAGCGTTAATGACCTATTATCGTGTCGTAGGCAACAGGCCTATCGACTTGACTAACCCGTTTCACATAGCGGGGCTTCTGATAGGCATAGCCATTCCTTTCCTATTCTCATCATACATAATGAGCGCGGTTGATTCAACAACGCTCGTAATGGTTGATGAAGTGAGGAGACAGTTCAACGAGAATCCTAGAATACTTTCGGGGCACGACCTGCCTGCTTACGATAAATGCGTCAGAATAGCTACGCTTAAAGCTTTGAAACAAATGTCGCTGCCAGTATTGATCGCTGAAGCAAGCTTCCTAGGCTTTGGAATTCTCTTCGGAGTTAATGCTTTAGCAGGAATGCTCATAGGGCTCTTAGGTTCAAGCGCCATCTTGGGTATTAAGTGCATTCTCATGGGCGGCGCATTCGACAATACTAAGAAGCTTTTCGAATTGTCTAATAACAATGGTGACGAATCTCTTCAGACAGCCGTCGTCACAGGAGATACTTTCGGAGACCCGCTTAAGGACGTAGTGGGGCCCTCCCTAACGATACTAATGAAGAGCATTACAATGACTGCACTAACTTTCGAAGCAATACTACTTAAATACGCAATATTTCCCGTCTAGGTAATTTTTAAATACTATTCTGATTTTTCAATTTAGCGTTGACTGAAACAATACTAATAAAAAGCAAGTCCATAGGCGTGAAGAAAGCAGTTCTCCTCCCAGAGTTAAACCCTGAAACCGTTAAGGGAATAGTTGAAGCACTTCCGTTGAAAGGTTTTGCAAACACTTGGGGTGAGGAAGTATACTTCGAAATACCCGTCGCCTTGCCCGAGGAAAACTCTCGGAAAGAGGTGGAGAAGGGGGATGTCGCCTACTGGCCCCCTGGAAGAGCCATATGCATATTCTTCGGATTAACACCGATATCGAAGAAGGGGAGAATAATCGCTTATAGCCCCGTTAACGTTTTCGCTAAAATAGAGGGAGGCCTAGAGGAGTTTAAGAAGGTTAAGGATGGAGAAGAAATAATTGTTGAAAAGGAATAGGTTTACTCCTCCTCTTCAAAGGACTCTTCACGCCTTAAACATTCTTTGAAGAAGACATCATTAGGCCTGTGGAGGTTTTTGACGACCTTGCCTTTACCCTCTTTAGAGATGTTGCTTGAGTCTTGAAGAGCTATTCCCACAGCGATCGCAATATACTCCTCCGAGACTATTGCGACAGGGTCTCCCTTATGGAATTCGCTGTGCTTAACTACTCCAGGCATCATAACATCGGCGCCCTTGACTACGTGTTCAACAGCCCCCTTGTCTACAACAACCACTGGACATGTAGTTAATCTCCCAAGGCTCTGAAGATGAGGGATAATCTTCCCGTTACTGAATATTATTAGAGCTGGAATATTATCTAAGACAAGTATGCTAGCGTTTTCGAGCTCGGCGATTTCAGCAAGATTAAATTTATCCTGCTTGAACGAGATCCTTTGAAGTTTTGCACTTTCTATTAGCTTGATTGATTCTTTCCTCCTTATCTGCTTCCTGCGCAATCTTGAAACTCCTCTGATGCTCTACTTTTAAAAGCTTTTTAAAAACATCGGAAGACCGAAGACTTTCTAGAGGGTTGAATTATACGGCTTATTCTAAAGTATTGCTCGCATCATGTTTATTTGATCCTCTTTTACGGCTTAAAGCTCTTCGTATGATTGGCTAATCAAAGCTCCAAAGATAACTATTTTTCGTAATAGATTCTTATTCTAAAAATATTACGATGGAGAAAAATTAGGTGGGAGTTGGTGGCGACGGTGGAGGAAGCGTCTCTACAGGCGGCTTCTTTCTCCTAGTTAAGACGATTAAAACTATTACAACTACTATCGCAACAACTACTCCCGCCACTATTAACGTAAGCATATCTTCTCCTTTCTTTTCAACGGCTACATGAGTCACCTGGAATGAAACATCCTTTAATTGAGAAATTGAAGATATATCTACCCACTTAGCATAGGTACCGTTCTGATACTGTGGAGTTGGCGCTGAGGATGGTATAGCTATATTAAGCTTCTTGTCAGTTTCTTGTATGCAAATTATCTCCACATCCATGGAAAAGCTTCTGCTTGCATAAAACTGGAATGGGGACAACTGGGTTTTCAAATCCTCTTCAAAGGGTAAGAGGTCTTGGATAAATCCTGTAAAAGTAAAGTTGTCTGGAGTTCCTTCAAGCGGTGGTTTCAGTCTCATTAGTTGCAGATCTCCTTTCAAAACTCTTCCCTCAGGACGAGCTTCAGTCTGCAACACTATCGTGAAGCCTCTATAGTATATTGTAGTGTTTTTCAACCTTTGAATGAGAGGCAGGTATTTTGATCCCCTAACTCTGTCGCATTTTGCAATCTGTTCTACCACGCTTAAAGCCTGAAGCCTATTGTATTCAACGGCTTCGTCTATGTGTTTAGAGAACCTTAACTCCCCACTGCCGCTCACGCTAATCGCATTGCTGTCGACAGTAATCATGATGTTAATTCTGCCATCCTCATCTGCCACTGGTGTGAACGGAGTTACAATTAGGAAGGGGGAAAACACGCATTGTTTTTCGATGATTTTCTCAGAAGCCCTTGTAATATTCCCCTTTAGTTCGATTTCAAATAATGCTGAGCACAGGTTTGTTCCCTTAGCAACACCGTTTACTGAAAACTTATTGATTGTTATCCCAGTGTCTGTAAGGTATTGTTCGATAGTTGGTTTTAAATACTGGGGTATCATGGGAAGCATTAAAATAAGCATATCTACATTGTCGGTTAAGATCATAACCTCTCCCTCAGCTTTAATTAAGGTTTCGCTAAGAATGATTTTGGCTCTAGCTTCATCTAGCGAGATTGGAAATGGATAAGCACTCTTTGCCTCGTTTTCATTAAAATCGATGTAGATATCCATCTCTGCCTGCTCCTTTCTTCCTACTGCTCCGATTTCAATCCTCCTAAATACTCTGGATACGCTTTCTGCAGCCTCTCTGCTTAGTAACTGGGCTTGAAGCTGAAAGGTAAGCTGTTTACTATCTGAAGATACTGTTGAAGTGAAACTGAGGTCTAAAGGTACGCTCTCTGGAATTTGCGCTTCTATCTTTGAGCCGATGCTGAAAGAAGCATCTGGATATACACGAATTGTCAAGGGGATCTTAAAGCTTTCTGGGCTTGACTTAATTGGCAGGATATTGGGAGACAGCATCATAAGCATAATTAAAATTATTTTACAGCTTGAGATCACTCTACTATTCATGTTTTTTCACAGAATTTTTCCTTCTAAAAGCTGTATTTAAGTTTTTAATTTATCGATTAGGATTTGTAGAATTTGCATAATTTAACTATGTTTGAACCTGATGGAATACCCAGGCTTTTGGCAACGACTTCGCATTTTACTCTCAGAACATAGCAGATGTGCTTTCCAATGTTTTTCTCAAATCCGATTAGAGACTCGAAGTTACCCTGCCCCTTAGATATTATTATATCCGTCTCCTTCAACGCTTTCTTAAACTCTTCAGAAACTCTATTCATTACGATACCTATGGTATCGTCTCCCGTTGTCATGACTTTGTCACAAACTTCATTCAGATCAACGTACTCGGCATCTTCCAGCGTAGCGTCGTTTAGAACAGGTCCTTCCTTGACAACCATAGTAACTCTGCAGTCCCATCTCTCTTTCAAGCATTTTGCAACAAGCTTGTCGAAAACTATTTCGCCAGCATTATCAGTAAGGTATAACACGTTTACACCATTAGCGATTATCTTGCATAGGTTGTCAACATCATCTATTGCCAAAGGTTCTTTTAAGTAATTATTGAACTGTGACAGGAGTTTTTCAAGATTGAAACTGTGTCCATGAACTTCGAAATCAATCATGTTTCCAATTATGGAGGATTTTAAGCTTAGCCTTAAAGCCTCTACGGGATCTTCTGTTTTTTCAAAAATTCTTTGGAGGTCTTCATATGCTCTAAGAGCAACGTCGTTTGAAAAAAGTTTTAAATGTTTAAACGGGTCGTTAACTTTGGTTATTTGTTGTGTAATCTTAAACACATGAGAATGAAGAATATTTGGCGAAGTTTCTTCTTCAATAGCTTTAGGAAGCCATTTTAAAGCTTCGAAAAGTATCCTTCTAATCTCCTCTGGATTACTAGTGGCTTTTAAAGCTATGTCGTATGCAGCATTAATAGTACAGGGGATGCAGAGTAGTCCAGGCTTCATTGGGATATGCAATTAAAATTAGGCTTATAAATCTACTAGGTCTTTATTTCACAGCGTTTCAAGCTTCTGTTCTTGATATGAGGTAAAAGTTTATCTAACGCTTTTAAACGGAGAAGCTTAAAGAATTGAGAGTTATTGTTCCTGCAGGAGGCTTTGCAAAACGTCTCCAACACCTTGGGGTGCACATGGCGAAACCGCTCGTTAAAGTTTGCGATAAACCAATAATAGATTATGTAATGGAGAAAGTAATAAACCTCGACCCGAGTGAAATAATTATTACTGTAAACAAGAAGTTTGAGAAAGACTTTAGAGACTGGTTGAGCTCACGAAACTACGATAATGCTTGGCTTCATGTCGAGGGCAGTACGCGCGAAGAGGAGAAACCTGGAACTGTGCTCTCCCTTGCAATGCTCCTTGATAAAATTCCTGAGGACGAGTATCTAATAATTGCCGGAGATAATCTTTTTTCTCTAAATCTAAAGGATTTTGTAAACTTCTTCTATGTTAAGAAAGCGTCGGTTATCGCTCTTTACGACGTTAAAAATGTTGAACTAGTTAAAATGTATTCCTGTGTCAGGATCTCGGAGGACAATAGGGTCTTAGAATTCGTTGAGAAGCCAGCCAACCCGAGTTCAACCTTAATTTCAACAGCTATCTACATGCTTCCATGGAAATCCCTTGTCAGAGTCAGAGACTACCTGAGTGAAGGAGGTAATAGGGATGCTCCAGGATATTTCATATCATGGCTGTGCAAGAATGAGCCTGTTTACGGGTATGCTTTTCAAGGATACTGGTTTGACATAGGGACACCGCAAACATATGAGGAAGCCTGCAGGTTCATGGAGAGCCTCAATAAATGATTCTTGAGAAAACTGGTTAAAGGTTTAAAATCTTCTTTCTCAAAACAAACATGAGAATGCCTTCTGAATACGAGAAGCTTGGAGTAGATATGGAGAAAAAGGGAGTAGAATTTTTGAAAAAGATTACGGACGACCTTTTTCCCGAAGCTTTCTCCTCCGTAGTTAAGGATCCTTTACATCCAGACTGGGGTATTGTGCTTCATACTGATGGTGCTGGAACAAAGCCAGTAGTCTCCTACATTTACTATAAGGAGACTGGTGAAAGGAGATTTTTTGAAACCTTGGCTAATGATGTTGTTGCTATGAATGTTGATGATGCAGTATGTGTGGGAAGTGTTCCAATAGCTTTCTCAGACTACGTTGCGGTAAACCCGTTTAAAGTCTACAAGCAGGAGCTTCTTGAAAGCCTGGCTAAAGGCTTTTCTAGAGTCTTTTCAATGCTTAGAGAAAACGGGGCGGGGCTTCTTTTCAGCGGTGGCGAGACAGCAGACCTGCCTGACATTGTTAGAACATTCGACATATCAGGGACGGTGGTGGCTAGAGTCAAGCTTTCCAAGGTAATAACCGGCAGGAATATTTCTCCGGGAGACATTATAGTTGGTTTGAGGAGCGGTGGGAAAGCAAGGTATGAAGAGAAGGAGAATAGCGGGATAATGTGCAATGGCCTAACGCTTGCCAGACACTGCCTCTTAACTAACGATTACTTGAAGAAGTATCCGGAAACATGCTTTGAGGAAATTAAGGGATACTATGGACGATTCAAAATAGACTCTTTCGTCGACGAGCTTAGTATGACTGTTGGAGAAGCATTATTGTCACCAACCAGGATCTACCTGCCCATAATACTCGAGGTCCTAAAAAGAGTTAAAGCAAAAGCCATAATTCATAACACTGGAGGAGGGTTAACGAAATGTCTGAGAGTAGGCAGAAACATAAAGTACATTAAGGATAATCTTCCTGAACCAGACCCAATATTCAAACTCATACAGGCTGAGAGCCATGAAGAACCCAGAAACATGTATCGAAGCTTCAACATGGGGATCGGCTTAGAGATAGTGGTTAAGAAAGGAGATGAAGACAGAGTTATAGACATTGCTGAAAAGTT
>CAZTSG010000035.1:0-13621 GCA_964616835.1 uncultured Nitrososphaerota archaeon
ACATAGTTACTCCAACCGCCCATAATTCTTGGAGGATAGAAAGAGACGTTTTCGAACTCGTTCCTTCAGTAAACCATTTAGATGACGAATCCTTGAAGAACCTCCTAGGCATGCTGGTAAGAGCATATGATCCATGCATATCGTGCTCAGTACACGCCTTTACTGTAAAAATAAACAGGTTGAGCTAAAGTTTTAACACACTATACTATTCTAAAATACCTAGTTTCGATGCAGCATCAATTATAACTCTGGATATTTCTTCAACTGTCTTAAGGCATTCTCTAGAGATCGACGCGCCGAATTCAAAGTTTTCAACGCCTATTCCCAGAATCTTCACACTTGTTTCAGGCGGTTTCCCCAAAGCATCTATGAGAAGGGGTAGCGGTATTGTATGAGTCGAGACTGGGATACGTGACTCTAGGTCTTCAGGGTCTAGGAGGACCAGCCCCCTGTGGGTGAAAGCGTCTATAATCAGGAGGTGCGACGGCTTTTTCTCAAAAGCATAGTCTATACATGATTCTATTGAAACTCCGCACTCAACAGCCTCGAATCTATCGCTGTTGAAACGCTTCAACATCCTTGCGGTGAGTAGCCCTGCGGCATCATCACCCCTCAACTCGTTTCCAATGCCGAGGACTATGAATAGCCTTGCTCCCTCCAACCATTTTTCAAGCATTCCTCTAATATCTTCAATCGGAGAATAAGCCATATCCCAACAATAATAGTTGACTAACTCTTAATCTTTTCATTCGAGACTTCAAATTCTTAACATATTTCTCTAGTCAAGAAAAGAATATATGCTTCCTCGCAATACTATACTGAGAATTGGGTGAAGAAAAGGTTTATGTGGGCGATGTTAGGCACTTCTTTCCAAGAATAAGCGTTGCCGTAATCGATCTCATTGAGGAGCTTAAAGTTGGAGATGAGATACTGATCCAGGGTAGGATGACTAACTTAAGGCAGAGGGTTGAGTCGATGGAGATAGAGCATAAGAAGGTTGAGGTAGCCCCGCCAGGGAGCTCGATAGGCTTGAAGACAGTTGACAGGGTTAGGGAAGGGGATAGGGTCTACGTGGTCAAGGCTTTAAGCCAAGCTCCCTAAGCCGGGCTTCAACACTCAGCTTAACAGCCTCCCTGCTCGTGTACCTTGGCCTCCATCCGGTTGCCTTAATCCTACTTATATCCAGGTTCATCAGCTTAACGTCGCCAACCCAGCCTCTGCCACCGTCAACGCCACCGGTGAAGACTTTCTCAACATCGCTGAGCCCCATCGACTCTATAACCATGTCTGCGATCTCGGAGACGGTAACCCAGTCTTCAGAGCCTACGTTGTAAACCTCGTATCGAGAGCTCTCAGCATGCTTCAAGACATGCAGAATGGCTTCAACGCAGTCTTCAATCCAGACGTAAGACTTTCTCTGAGTACCGTCCCCCAGTATCTCCAGCCTCCTAGGGTTTTCCCTGAGTTTGTTTATGAAGTCGTATATCACGCCGTGGGTAAGCCGGGGGCCAACGATGTTCGCAAGCCTGAAGGAGACTCCTCTCATTCCAAAGGTATGGCAGTACGCTGAGACCAAGCCTTCGGCGGCGAGCTTAGCCGCGCCGTATAGAGATATTGGTTTCAAAGGCCCATAGTCCTCTGGCGTCGGTATTTTAGAAGCGTCTCCGTAAACTGTTGAAGAGGATGCGAAGGCGAAGAATTTCACACCGGCTTTCCTAGCGTATTCAAGAATGTTGAACGTTGCCACAATATTCTCTTGGAAATGCACTGATGGGGATGTTTCCCTAACGTCAGGATTAGCAGCCAAGTGGAAAACATAGTCGACGCCTTCCAATTCCTCCATAAGGTTAACCGTCTTAGCGTCCCCGATTATTATCTTCAACCTGCCGGTTTCAAAGGCCTGCTTAATATTCTCAAAGCTCCCCGTAGAGAAATTATCCAGCACCACTACCTCCCAACCGTCTTTCAGAAGCCTATCCGCGAGATGGCTTCCTATGAAGCCTGCTCCACCGGTCATTAATGCCGAGGTCAAGCATGCTTTCCTCCGGATAATATGCTTGCTGAAGCTCCTTCTCCAACGCCTGTTTTGAAAACACTGCTTGCCCCAGCATCAGCAAAAGCCTTCTCCACCGCAGAAGCATCCTCAGGAGTTTTCACTAATGCTAGCAGAGACCCTCCCATCCCCGCGCCTGATATTTTTACCCCTAGGGCACCTGCTTCGAGAGCAGCGTTGCGCATTTCCTCAAGCTTGGGATGACTAACATCATAGTAATCTCTCAATAGAATGTGCTGCATGTTAACTATTTCGCCCAATGCCTCCGACCAGTCTTCAGTATGCTTCAAACCTAGCCTTTCTAGGCTCGCTTTATTAGCCGTCCTATACTTAAGGATTTCAAGAGCAACCTCGGTTGATCTCTGCATTCTGAGCGTGAAAATAATCCTGTTTGCAAGCTTCTTCGGCAGCGTGCTTAAGCAGTTTCCCAAAACGTCTTCCTCCAAAAGCCTCCACTCCACGCTTGCATGATTACCCTCCAACATTCTACGTAACGATTCAGAGATGTTTGATTCTCTAAGCATTTTAACGGCTGTGTCGAGTTCAGACTGTCTCGCGGGATGGATTTCGGCAGTGCTGTGTCTAACACCCGAGTCCGCTATCACAAATATCAGTCCACTACCGTCAAACTCCTCGACGCTTATGGTCGGTTTAAAATCAAGCTTTATAATTCCGCCGTAAGATGAAGCATACTGGTCAAGCCTCCCGCAGGGTATCCTCATGATATTGTGCTCAGCCTCGTAGGCGATTTCAGCCAGCTCCATCTTGCTCAAGCTTAAGCCGAGCAGCTTTGCATACATTGCTGCCAAGGAGACGTGTAGTGCTGCACTGCTTGCCAAGCCAGAGGCAACCGGTACTTCGCTATCAACGTAAATCGCCAAGCCTGTTTTCAACACTCCATATCTCTTTGAGAAAAGCATGTGGATCGATCTGAAGTAGTTTCCGAACCATTTTCCCTCCATTAGCTCAACTTCTTCGGATTTGAAAACATCCTCGCTCTCAACACCTTCTCTCTCCAGGGTTAGTGATTTTACTCTTACAACTCCCGGTTTATCGAGCTTGGAACAGGCGACGAAAGTTCTCTTCTCAATAGCCACTGGGACTACTGGGAGCATCTTATAGTCTTGATGAGTGTTTAGAAAATCTGCTCGACCGGGTGCTGAGGAAAAGCACGTTGCGCCGCCTTCGGATCTCGCCTTCTCCAAAACCTTTCTAGCCGCCTGGCTTAACTCCACATGATTACCCTCCAACATTCTACGTAACGATTCAGAGATGTTTGATTCTCTAAGCATTTTAACGGCTGTGTCGAGTTCAGACTGTCTCGCGGGATGGATTTCGGCAGTGCTGTGTCTAACACCCGAGTCCGCTATCACAAATATCAGTCCACTACCGTCAAACTCCTCGACGCTTATGGTCGGTTTAAAATCAAGCTTTATAATTCCGCCGTAAGATGAAGCATACTGGTCAAGCCTCCCGCAGGGTATCCTCATGATATTGTGCTCAGCCTCGTAGGCGATTTCAGCCAGCTCCATCTTGCTCAAGCTTAAGCCGAGCAGCTTTGCATACATTGCTGCCAAGGAGACGTGTAGTGCTGCACTGCTTGCCAAGCCAGAGGCAACCGGTACTTCGCTATCAACGTAAATCGCCAAGCCTGTTTTCAACACTCCATATCTCTTTGAGAAAAGCATGTGGATCGATCTGAAGTAGTTTCCGAACCATTTTCCCTCCATTAGCTCAACTTCTTCGGATTTGAAAACATCCTCGCTCTCAACACCTTCTCTCTCCAGGGTTAGTGATTTTACTCTTACAACTCCCGGTTTATCGAGCTTGGAACAGGCGACGAAAGTTCTCTTCTCAATAGCCACTGGGACTACTGGGAGCATCTTATAGTCTTGATGAGTGTTTAGAAAATCTGCTCGACCGGGTGCTGAGGAAAAGCACGTTGCGCCGCCTTCGGATCTCGCCTTCTCCAAAACCTTTCTAGCCGCCTGGCTTAACTCCACAAGAACCCTCTTTACAAAACAGGTTTAAAAACGTTCTACAATCCTTAAATCCGGAGCCTTGTTTTTAAACATGGATTGGAAAAGGTCTGCGTAATACACTATTCTGAAATAGGGCTGAAGGGTCGTAACAGGCCTTTTTTCGAAAAGAAGCTAGTGGAGAATGTGAGACGTGTGCTCAGAGAGGTGTGTGATGCGAGGGTTAGGAGGCTTCAAGGAAGGCTCGTCTTCCCCCTAGGGGGCTCGGACCCTGGGAAAATCGCTGACAGCATTAAGAGGGTCTTCGGAGTGTCTTGGTTCGCCTTTGCTTCAGTATGCGAACCAAACGTAGAGTCCATAAAGAGAATTGTAATAGAGGAGGCTTCTAGGATTGCTGGGAGGGGGGATGCTTTAAAGGTTGAGGTGAAGAGGGCTGACAAGTCTTTTCCACTAACCTCTTTGGAGCTCAGCAAGATCCTCGGGGGAATTCTTGTCGAAAACCTTGGCGCCAAAATATCTTTGAAAAATCCTTCGAAAAAAGTTTACGTCGAGGTCTTGAAGAACGAGGCGTATGTTTTCACAGAGAGGATCAGGGGTCCCGGAGGGCTTCCAGTAGGCTCCTCAGGCAGGGTGCTTTCGCTTCTTTCAGGAGGAATAGACTCGCCGGTTGCATCGTACCTAATGATGAAGAGGGGTTGCGAGGTTTATTACCTCCACTTCCATCCTTTCCACGACAACTCTGAGGCTGAGAACTCTAAGATTATGGAGATAGTTAGGAGGCTCCTCCCCTACTCTGGTAAGACGGCAATAACCTTCATCCCCTCCTACGAGTTTCAAATAGCTACGGTGAACATACATGCTAAGTATGATCTTGTTCTTTTCAGAAGGTTCATGTTTAAGGTTGCGGAAAGAGTTGCAGAAGCGGAGGGTGCTAAAGCACTCGTCACGGGTGAAAGCCTAGCTCAAGTTGCTTCTCAAACCTTGGAGAACATGGTGGCGATAAGCACTGGTTTGAAAATGCCCATCTTCAGGCCGTTAATAGGCTATGATAAGGAGGAGATTATTGCATTAGCCAATAGAATAGGGACCTACGAGCTCTCAATCAAGCCATACAAGGATTGTTGCAGCATAATTGCGAGGCATCCTGAGACAAGGGCTAAGCCCGAGGTGGTTAAAGAGCTTGAAGAGAAAATAAACATGGATTCCGTGGTTGATAAGAGTCTTAGGCTTGCTTCAAGAGTCGTCGTAGATTGAAACTATTCTGCTGAAGCCTGTCCCCTATGCTCCGAGAATAGCATTGCGAATGCTCCTGCAGGCTTCTTCAAACGCTTCTCTAAGCTTCTCGCATGAGAAAGAGCCTATTGCGATCCTTTGGTCCCCGCCACCCTTGCCGTTGAAAGCTTTGCATATTTCTCTCAGCGCCTGTGCCGCGTTGACGTTGTTATCACTGCTTCCTATCAGGATGTTGCATGCTCCAGCCCATTCTAGGCCGATGACGTAGATAGAGGGGTTCTTGCCTACGAGTTCTCCAACAGTCTTCATAACAGTCTTAGCTTCAACCCCTTTGAGAATTGCTGTGTGAAGCTTCACTCTCCCCGATGGTTCTTCTGGAGGAATTTTTCTAACTATCTCTTCCGTGACTGCTGAGAGCCTTTTCCTTAAATCATCGTTTTCAGCCTTCATGTTTAACGCTGTTTTCTCCAGGTTTTTAAGAGGGGTGCCGAGTATCGATGATACTGATAGGCAGAGAGTGCTCAGCTTAACAGCAGTCTCCAAAGCCTTCTCCCCGACTTCGAAGTCGATCCTGTATTCGCCGCCGCTTTTGGAAACATGCGTCACCAGTATCATTCCGCACTCCCTAGTGTTTTCAACATGCTTCCCGCTGCAGGCTGAGTAATCGAAGCCCTCGACTTCAATAACTCTAACCCGTCCCTGAATACGCTCCCCGTGAGCCCTCAGGCTTGGAAAAGCTTTCTGAGCCTCCTCCAACGAGTTGAAGAAATGCTCCTTGACTACGCGGCCCTCTGAAATAATTTTGTTCGCCATTGCTTGGGCTTTAGCGAGCTCCTCAAATCTTAGCGAGTCTACTTCGACGAAGACTGAGCCGGAGCCCTCAGATACCTCGACCTTCCTCACCTTTAAACTGCCCTTTATCTTCTGCAGGCTCCCCATCAAAACGTGCTCTGCAGTATGCTCCCTGCTCAAAGGGGTATCGGTTAGGATAGCAATGTAAGCTTTAAAAGCCTTGTTGAAACACTGCTTATCGAGTGCTTGCGCTGAAATGTTGGACCCTTATAAAGTGAGGGAGGATTTCCCAAGCATTGTCGGAGACCACATATTCATGAATAATGCTGACTCCACAGGGATCCCTGTCCCAGTCCTAGAGAAGGTGCTTGCCTACTACAATGAGGTTAAGAGTAGGCCTGGTTCCGAAAGCACTTCTTCACACCGGGCTTTAGAACTCTACCAGGAGGCTCTTGAAACAATCCTTAAACACTTGGGGGCGAGTGAAGAAAACATAGTCTTTTCATCCAGCAATTTTCAAAGCCTAACAGTCATCCTCCAGAGCATAGAGCTCAGGAATAACGATGTTTTCCTAGTCTCCTCTAACACGCAGAGTAGAGTTATGAGCCTCCTCAAGGAATACGTTAGCGCCAACAAGGGTAGGGTTGAAGTAGTGGATCTGGATTCTGAGGATATTGAGGAGAGGCTTAAGGCTATTGTTAAAAAAGGTGTTAAAGCTGCTTTCATAACGCACGTCTGCGGAGCCACCGGGGCCATTACGCCACTGGATAAAGTGATGCCGGTTTTAAAAGACAAGGGTGTTATAACCATTCTGGATTCCACGTACTCTATGCAGAGGATGAAGCCTAACTTGCCGAAGATGGGTGTTGACTATGCTTATTTCAAATCGGGAAACATGTTTAGCATAGAGGGGGTTAGCGTCCTCTACTTCTCTGAAGAGAGGGCTAACAGTATTAAGAGAACGCAAGGGTATTCGATTCTTAAACGCGGCGAAGATGAGAAGCATGTGAATCTCGTTGCTCTAGCGGCAGCAATAAAGTATTTAGACGGATTAGGCTTCGAAGAGATTTTGAATCATGAGAGAAGCCTCGTAAATGAAATAACGAGCATTGCCGCTGGCGATGGAATCTCGTTTTACCAAGCCTCTTCTAAAGAATCTAGGACCGGAATATTATCTCTAACGTTGAGTCAACTTCCCTCCAACTTCCTTCAGATAATTCTAGAAGACCAGTTTCAAATAATCGCTGAATCAGGGAGATTCGACAGTCCCCTGCTTCTTCAAAAAACCGGTGGGAGAGATGCTTTAAGGCTTTCACCAACCATTTTCAATACTGTCGAGGAAGCGAGGAAAGTTGGAGAGAAGCTTGCTGAAATAAGGGAGTCGTGGAAGGAGAAGATTGTCGAGGAAAAGCCAGGGGAAGAAGAATCTCAACCCCTCGCAGAATAATCGGGGAAAGACTATTTAACTAGCTTCTTAGAGAAGTATGCCTCATGGTGAGACATGAATTCGCAGAGTTCAGGAGGCTGACCCCGGGCTACGACTGCGGGCTCTGCGGCAACGCTACGTGCTCCACGTTTGCGCGGAGGCTACTGCTAGGAGTTAACACTGTTTCGGACTGCCCCATACTCCATAACGAGGGTTATTCCGATAATAAGAGCAGGATCGGGGAGATGCTTAAGGAGGGGGTAGTGCACAGCTCCACTTCAATACTGACGGTTCCAGGCCTTAAAACCAAATATGCCCATCCGAACTATTTCGAAGAGCGTGTCGAAAAGCTCCCAACCAGGTTTCTGGACTACGATACTGCACGCTACCTCCTCGGCCTCCTGTGGAAGATCGAAGACGATAAGGGGGCTAGGACGGAAGTCATAGACACCGTCTTCGGAAACCTTAGGTTTCTCATTACAACCGGTGGAAGAATATGCGTTAACCTTGGGGAGCAGAGGACTGAGGAGAAAGAGCTCGTACAAATATTGTACAAGGTTCTCTGGGGCGCAGTAGACTTGCTCCGCAAGGCTGAGTATGCCCCAGGAACGGTTGCACTCTTCTCGAATACGTCGGAGGATGTTGCTTAGACTACAGCCCGCCATCAGGCCCGCAGCTGACTAAGGCCCCCTTCCTCCAAAGGGGCCCGCCTAGACGTGTTGACGAAAACCCTGAGATGATACTGCCGTCTTTGCCAAAGATGCTTCAAGACGCTACGGGCGGCGGTTATGCGGAATATTTTAAGAAAATTGGAGAAATACTCATGAACATAGGGATGATTGTTGAAGGGCTCGGAAGCAGCCAGGCTAAGAGCATATCTCTCCTCATATCGAAGCATAACAGTCTGATAGGGGATATCGTTAAGAGCATTGCTTCAGTAAGCATTGAAGAAGCATCTAGGCTTGTTGTGCTCGCGGGGCTCTTCCTAAACCTTAAGCGTGCTATTGAAGCACTCGACGCCATATCTTTCCTCTTCGAAGGCGGTGAGGAGCCTGTCGAGTCCCAGAGGAAGAATGTTAAAGAGGCTTCTGAGATACTTTTAAAGGCTTTCGGGAACCTTGAGGCAGGGAGGGAGAGGGAGCTGGACGAGGTTCTCTCCAAGTTTAAGCTCTTAAAGATGACTCTCGGCGGCGTCGATAGGATAAGAAGCAATACTCTAGCCATACTGATTTACAAAATGGCTTACAACGGTTATTGCGCGGCGAGAGTTGCCAGAGGCCTCGTATAACCAAGCCTTATTCCACAGAGAAAAAAGAGAGAACCTTTGCAACCAAGCAGCCGAAAACATAAGTCTGAACTGTCAGAACCGTATAGATGGCTCTGAGAACACGACTACTCTCAGCATTCCTCCTCTTGATCAACGCGACTGACAGGTCTACAATATGTCTAACAATTGCCTTGGATTTTTCGCTTCCAGCGATGCGTTGAGCTATCGGCGGGCTTATTCCGTAATACCAGTTAACCATCCTTTTACCAATGCTACTCAGCATCAGTTCATCCCTGAACCCTTTCAAAAGCCCTAAGCTGGCTTCAGAGCCAGTGCCGTACACTGCGGTAGAGATGAAGCATAGACCAGGTTCCTCCTCCTCAGCTTCGATAGGCGTGTCTGGAGGCAGCTCTTCCTCCTTCAGCTCCTCCTCAATCTTACTCTGCATCTCCTTGTTGTAGCCCTGCTCATTAACCATGTACCTTATCGTTATCAGCTTAGGCGGTCCCCGTCCACACAGGCACTTAAAAACCCCGACCACATACCTCATGTACGGATAGTAAAGTATGTAGCCGTCAACCTTACACAAGCATCGTAAAGTGGGGCCTATTCTGAGCGCCCGGTTCACCCGTATGATCTTAGGGTTCTGCTTTTTGAAGTAATCGTTAAGCATATGTTCGGCCAACTCCTCTTCAAGCCTCTCAACCCCACCGGCTGCTTCAGCAGAGGCGCTTGCAAGATCACTTGCCAGACCTGGGAAGATGATGTCGAAAAGCTCCGATAGCAAGGCATCCGGTAAGTAGCGGAGGATATCGCCCCTCGCCTCAATTAAGCCAAGCAGATGTACAACAGCTTTCTTCACCACTTCTCCCAAAGTTGTCGCCGGCTTTATGGCTACCGATATTGAAGCAGCAACCACCGTAAAGCCTATGCTCCTCACAGCTTCCACCAGAGGCTTTTCAAGAATCGCCTCTATTGCTAGAGCGCATGAGTCAGGGCATTCGAAGAATCCTTCAACCCTCTTGCTCATCTTAACTTTTCCGAATTCGTGAGCCATTCCCAACATGATCTGGTCTTGATTAAGGTACAGGGGCTTTTGGTAGACCTGGGGTTTAGGAGCTTTCTCTTGGGGTAGTGGAGCTGGCTCCTCTAGTGGTTTCTCTAGGGGCTCGGGTGGAAGAACCAGTTTCTCCAGCTTTCTCGGGGCTTCTTCAGGCGGCGGGGATGGTGGAGGCGGTGGTGGCGGTCTCCTCCTGCATTTATCCAACTTCTCTCTAAGTCTTCCAGCCTTTTCTCCAGCTTCTTTCAAACCGGTTCTCAGCTTTTCTAATTCCTCCTTGGCTTTCTCCTCCTGCTGTTCAGCCTGCTTCAACTCATCTATTGCCCTTCTTTCCTCTTCCTTCGCCTCCTCCAAGCTTTTCTCAGCCCGCCTTATCTCCTCCTCCTTCAGCCTCTTCTCGCGCTCCCTAAGCTTCTCCAAGGCATCCGGTTCCCCAAGCCTCTCCCACTCCCTCATGCATTCCTCTGCAGATATCTCGCCACTCTTGTATCTCTCCCACGCTCTCTCAGCCTCTCTGTTCTTGAGCCTTAGATCGATGTCCGTGATTCTCTTCTTCCTTCCCTCCTCAAGGGTTTCAACCCATGACTTCGGTTCCTCCTGTTTCCTCGCTTCCTCCAGCCTCCTACTAGCCTCCTTAACCCTCTTAGAAGCATCGTTCAAACGGGCTTTCGCCTCCTCCCTCCTACGCTTAACCTCAGCAAGTCTTTTCTCAGCTTCAGAAAGCTTCTTGGCCTTTTCCTCAGCCTCCTTCTCAGCCTTCTTCAATCCGATGCTCGTGATGAAGCACATCCAGTATAGTAGCAAGTAGGTTAAGACAGCTAAGGATAAGATAGCTGATACGGTTATTAGAATGAGGGGAACAGGCATGGGGAAGGCTTCTTCCGCGGGGAGAGAGACCTCCTTAACGATTCCGGTTGAAGCGTCGATCGAAACCTTTACTTCCTGCCCCCGGTAGGAAAACTTGATTTCATGCTCTCCTTTGGGGACTGAGAATATAATCAGAGTTCCGTTTCCACTGGTTTCAGCAGTCTCAGCCTGGATTGTGCCGTCTGGAGAAGTTATCTCCCATTTCACCACAGCGTTGGAGACAGGGTTGCCTGCAGCATCCTTCAAAACAAGCTTAGCATCATAAACCTCACATGACACACCTATCTCTAATGGTTCAGAAACATTATAGCCAGTATCAAGAACAGGACACACATCAACACCCTTGTACCATACCTTCTCTATTCTCCACCCTCCCTCATCAACCCAGGCTTCGTAGGACGTCAGGTTGAGCACCCCGCTTGGACCTGAGAGCTTAACCCAGCTAGGGGAAATGCTTCTTCCAGCCTTGTCTCTGAAAGAGAGCGAGAAGAGATGCTGGGTTCTCCAAGTTGCCTCTATTGAAAGAGGATGGTCCACTTTCAGGGAAACAATGGGATCACTAGATACCATGTCGCCAACCCAGCCGTTGAACATTACTCTGGAGCCAGCGGAGATGTTTACTACTGTTGGAGCAGAGATGTTAACGATAATCCCCTCCCCAAGCCAACTTGACTGGGCAAGATCACCGTAGCGTGAAGAAACAGTAAGAAGATGCTCTGTGACGAATTCTGCGGTTAACATCGTATCGTATTCCACGACTATCGGCCTGGGGTTTGAAGGATTCCCGTCTGACCATTTTGAGAAAAATTTTCGAGTAGCTTCTGAGATTTCAACCACATGCTGGACTTCAACAACATGGTCACCGGGCCTCACATGCTTGCTGAGCCTTCCTAAGGGGCCAGCAGTATAGTTTACACTATCTATCCTAATTAAAGTGCCGGGGAGAGTGTTCACAGTCAACTCGTAAACAGAAATAGAAGTCGAATAGGTTCCATCATCCGGGGCTTTATCGCCAATTAGATTCACCTCAGTAATAATTTTCCAACGCAATGTGTTTTTTAAACTGGGAAGCTCGCTCCTAGGGAGCAAGATGGATATGGTATCTTGTTCACTCAGAATCTGGAACTCTGCCTCAGTTCCTAACGCGATCCAGAAACCATCATAGCCTGCTCTCTCTAATTTCCAACGTTCCTCCTCCAGATTGTAAACTACTGAGTATATTGTGTCAACCCCGTCGAACGGAATATCGAGACAATTATTCTCAATCCTTTCATCCTCATCAACACCTACCGTGAAGCTCGTGAAAAACTCTGGTTTCTCAGGAACTGGGCCAGCAAGTTTTAACGTGAACCTAAGCCATTCTGGGTAGACGGACAGGGTTGCCTTAACTATGTCTGAATAAGGGACACAGGTTTCCATTGGAGCAGTTTGGCCCATGTATATTAAAATAAGGTCTTGTAAATCATCTGTAACCTCTTCCTCGAATATTAATTCTCCTAATACTGTGTTTGCAACCGTCTCAGTGACTTTTGAATCAAACGCTGAAAGTAGAAGCAGCGAAAAAATTAAGGCCGAGGCGAGTTTAAAGATATTTTTATTTTTAACCATTCCAACTCCCTTTCTGCATATCCAGACGCCTCGGTTTAGAACGTGCTGGAGGCAAGCATATTTAATTAGGCATCCTGGCTTTTAAAGCTTTAGGCTCAATGGTTCACAGAAAGTAAATACTTTAGCTTAGACCCCTTACTTCTAACTGTTGCTTTAGCCTTCCCCGGTTTCCAAACACTGTTTTAAAATAATTCTGCCGTCTTTTCTTTCACTGAATCTTTAAGGCTTCAACTCCCGGAAGCTTCTCCCCGGAAAGGTAGCTGATTAAGGCTCCTCCAGCAGTGCTTACGAAACCTATTTTATCGTATACGCCTGCTTTCTCAAGAGCTGAGATAGAATGCCCGCCACCGACTACGGTAAAAGCCTTTGAAGAAGCAGCAGCCTTGTAAAGTTCTATCGTTCCCTTTGCGAAAGCATCTTCTTCAAAAACCCCGACTGGACCATTGAAAACTATCGTGTTTGCATTACTGATTTCCCTGGAATATACTCTTATTGTTTCAGATCCTATGTCTTTCAACGGGTATTCGATCGGTAGCTGCGAAACCATGTACTCGACTCTTTCGCCGTTAGCGTCGGCAGCATAATCGTATGGTAGCAATACTCTTTGAGAATGCTTGCCTAGTATTTTTGAAGCGTTTTCACGGAATTTGCTTAAGCCTTTTTCTTCTATAAGTTTAGAGTTTACTTCCCCCAGCCTAAAGCCGGCTGCTTCATGGAAGACTTGCGCAATCATGCCGCCTATCAGAACCTTGTCAGCAATATTCCTGTCAAGAACGTTCTCAATCACTTTGAAAGTCTCCTTCGCCTTAGCTCCTCCCAGCACATAGAGGCAGGGTTTTGAAGGATTGTCGACAACCTTTTCCAATGCTCTAAGCTCCCTCTCCATAACTCTCCCAGCTGCTGAAGGCAGCACTGCCGTGAAACCTATTACTGAAGCATGAGCCCTGTGAGACGCTGAAAAAGCATCGTTAACGAAAAAGTCTGCGAGAGGCGCTAGCGTAGAGACCAATGCTCCCCTAGCATGCTCTTCCGCAGTCTTTGTCTCAGTCTCCTCGTCGAGCATCCTAACGTTTTCAAGCAATAAGGCTTCGCCGGGCTTAAGCTCCCTTATGGCGTTGATAGCGTTCAACCCAACGATATCATTAACGTATTTGAGTTTCTTAACATACTTCAACATAGCCTTGTAATGCCTACTGAAATCCGTGAAATCTGGATCACCCTTCCTACCCTGGTGTCCGAGTACCACTATTTTCGCATTCTTATTTATAAGCTCGTTGATTGTTTCAGAATGCTCCCTTATCCTGGAATCGTCTATGATCTCTAGTGTTTGAGGATC
>CAZTSG010000036.1:0-13247 GCA_964616835.1 uncultured Nitrososphaerota archaeon
AGCCGAGGGTCAGAACAGTTTACTCAATATTGTTGATCGCGCTGCTGGCAATATCTATTCTACAACTCTATTATTTAACGAGGACTAGGAAAAGGATCCCGGGGATGCAGGGGTCCTGAAGAAAGCGCACGCTATCCCTAGTAAACACGTTTAAGACAGTGTTTCCTCCACCTATTTGTTGGCTTGATGCGGCTATTCTCCCCTATCCTTTCACAACCCCTAGGGGTATTAGTCTCGCAACCTTCCTAGAAATATTCGCCTTATGAGTTACGTCGACAACGAGATCAGGATCCTTATAGGCTCCAGGTGCTTCCTCAGCCACCAGGTTCATGTCTGCAACCCTCAGGTATACGCCCCTCTCCTCAAGCATGTTTCGAATCTGCCTGCTTGTAAATCTTCGCATCGCCTCGTTCCTACTGAGCATTCTCCCAGCACCGTGCGCGGTTGAGCCGAAGCTAGCCTCCATCGCCCTCCCCGTCCCAACGAGAACCCAGCTGGCTGAGCCCATTGAACCAGGTATTAGAACCGGCTGGCCGTAAGACCTGTATTTTGAGGGTATCTGGTCGTGATTCGGTGGGAACGACCTGGTAGCACCCTTTCTATGAACCACGACAGTCTTCCTCTCTCCATTGACCTTATGATTCTCGATCTTAGCGATGTTATGAGCTACATCATAGAGCACGTTTAACCCTAGTTCGGAAGCATCTTTATGAAATACTTTTGAGAAGCTTTCTCTTACCCAGTGAGTGATAACCTGCCTGTTGAGAAAAGCATAGTTGACGGCACAAGCCATAGCGGCAAAGTAGTCCCTTGCCTCAGGGCTCTCAACAGGCACTGCGGCAAGCTCCCTATCAGGAAGCCATATGTTATACTTCCTGCTAGCAGACTCCATGATCTTTAGGTAGTCGCTACAAATCTGATGCCCGTATCCTCGACTTCCCGTATGGATTAACACAACTATCTGGCCGACTTTTTCTATTCCAAATCCTTTTGCAACCTCCTCGTCGTGTATTTGCTCTACAAAATCTACTTCAAGGAAATGGTTGCCACTGCCTAACGTACCCAATTGCGGTAGGCCTCTCCTCTTGGCTGTCACACTAACCTTGCGAGGATCTGCACCATTAAGGCAACCATTTTCCTCTATGAATTCAACATCCTCCTTCCAACCATATCCATGTTTAATAGCCCAATTCACACCCTGCTGGACAGCATTATCTAGCTCATCCATGCTCAGCCTAAGCTTCCCTTCAGAGCCTAAGCCGGAGGGGACGTTTCGGAAAATCTCGTCCAATAATTCCCTCAGAACAGGCTTCACATCTTCTATCTTCAGAGTAGTAACCAGCAATCTCACGCCACAATTGATATCGTAACCAACGCCTCCCGGAGAGACCACTCCGCTCTTAACGTCGAATGCACCCACGCCGCCTATGGGAAAACCGTAGCCCTCATGACCATCGGGAAGAATTATCGAATACTTGTATATGCCGGGAAGAGTTGCAACGTTTAATCCTTGCTCTATCGTCCTATCCTGAGTCATTTTTTGTAGAAGAGTTTCGTTAGCATAGATTCTCAAAGGGACTCTCATGCCTTTCTTAGCCTCAGCACTTACTTGATATTCAGTATCCGAAACCCTTTCAAACTTGTAACTCATTTCCTCGGGATCACCCTCTGAGGCTTTTTGCTTCCCCGGGTGACCCCTTCCCAGGGAATTCCTTGAATAACTCTAGTAGGTTAGGAGACACCTCACTTTTAAAACTTTCCCCTATAGAAAAGCTGGTTTGTCACTACTCTTTAGTCTTTCAAGAATAAAATAGCCTGCTCTTTCATGAGCGCGATTTCTCTTATAGAATACTTCTCCCTTCTCCTCTCCTCAAATCTTTTAATAATTCGTGACCAAGAAATAACTAAGCTTGGGAAAACAGTGGTAGCGAAGTGCTGGAATAGATGGTATGCAGGCATCGGCTGCTTCGATAACCATTCTGTATTTCTCATAACCTAAAAGAGTTTAACAAACTTCCGTGGTTTGGACGCCTTAGGAGAGTAATGTTCTTAAATTGTTTTCCTCTATCCTCATTACGAATGAGCAGGATTAGAGATTACAAATGGCTCTACTTGACACTTATCTTTTTCACAATCATTCTCACAGTACTGGTTTTACTTATATATCGTACCCCCGTGCCTCAGTCTATGGAGGGATGGGAAAAGATCTCGCTCAGGGATGTTCGAACGCCCAGCGAGAATCCCAAGGTTTACGAGCTTGTGGAAATTAACATTTATTTGTCAGGTGAAATTAAAGATCTTTTTGACGAGAATGAGGTTAACGTGACTTGTAAAATTAATCTTCCAAACGGTGAGGAATGGAGTATTCAAGCCTTCCCTTATCAAATGTATGAGAGAAGACTAGTAAGGGGAGAAGAGGTTTTAACACCTGTCGGAGAGCCTTTTTGGAAGCTTAGGCTAACCCCACTCTTAGAGGGCAACCATATAATAAACATCTACCTGTATTCTAAGGGAGAGCTTGTTGATTCACGCACCGTATCAGTCAACGTGGAGAGTTATTCTCAGAACCTGGGTTTTGTAAGAATCGATGGTAATTACTTGGTTTGCGACGGCGGCTCGGACCTTTTCCTAATCGGCCAAAACGTTTGCTGGTATACGACTTCGAAGAAAACCTATGATTACGACGATTGGTTTGAGAAGATGGTTAAGAACGGGATGAATTATGCTAGGATATGGATGGCACCGTGGGCCTTCGGCATAGAGTGGAGTGATAAAGTAGGTAGATACGATCTTAAAGAGGCCTGGAGGCTGGATTATGTTCTCCAGCTTGCGGAGAAGAAGGGAATATACATAATGCTCTGCCTAGTCAACCACGGGCAGCTTAGGAGGAGTGACGATTGGAGTGGAAACCCGTATAATAAGGTTAGGGGAGGACCATTATCTTCACCCGAGCAATTCTTCACAAATCCTGTTGCAAAAGATTATTTTAAGAAGAAGCTTAGATACTTAGTTTCAAGATATGCTTATAGCACTCACCTATTAGCTTGGGAGTTTTTTAATGAAGTTGATTTAACAGACGGGTATAATCCTTCTAACGTAGCGAGTTGGCACAGGGAAATGGCGGAGTACTTACGGAGTATAGACCACTATGGTCATCTGATTACTACAAGCTTTTCAGACCCCAGAGGGGGAGACCTTATTTGGAAAACATCCGGTTTAGATTTTACGCAAACACACATGTATGGTCCCGGCATCAATGATCTTGGAAAAGCGATTTCAACAGAGGTAAAAAGAAAGCTATCAGTATATGGAAAACCGACTTTATTCGGCGAGTTTGGTGCTGATTGGAGATGGTTTGACTCACCTTTATACTACAGGGATATAGATGGCGTTGAGATTCATGAAGGCATCTGGGCCCCGAGTATGAGTGGCTCCTTTGGGACGGCGATGACATGGTGGTGGGATGTTTACGTCGATCAATTCAACCTGTACTACCATTATGGGGCTTTGAGAAGATTTCTGGCGAACGTTAGCTTCAGCAGATCTGGGTTCACGGAGCTTAATTACAGGGTTGTTGAAAACGGGAAGGTTAACGCGACTAATGTTAACTTCGAGGTTTTAGGTCTCAGAAACGAAACTTTCGCAATGGGTTGGGTTAGAAACAAGGATTACAACTGGTTTAACGCCATTAACAACTATAGTCTTAGAACGGTTGGAGGAGTCGATGTCGAGCTTTCAGGTTTCAACGCAGGGAGCTACTTGTTTGAAGTCTGGGATACATATTCGGGAGAAAAAACCTGGGCTACTAGGGTAGAATCCTCTAACGGTAGGCTTGTAATCGAGGTCCCTTCTTTTCATAAAGACATAGCTTTTAAAATAATCATGATTGAAAAATAAGGCGCTTCCTCACAAGCTTTATAATACTTCGAGAGGTTTCATGCTCTACGGAACATGAAGCAGCTTGTTGTCTATTATTCTAGAACAGGGACCACGAGGAAGATTGCGAAAACCATTGTGGAAGTTTTAAAATGTGATATTGAGGAAATCCGGGATTTGAAGAATAGGGCAGGCATCTTGGGCTGGCTGAGTTCAGGCATGGATGCGACTTTAAAGAGGCTAACCAAGATAGAGAAGCCTGGGAAGGCTCCTGAGCTTTTCGACATTACAGTAATCGGCACTCCTGTATGGAACAACACATTGTCCACACCCGTTAGGACGTACATACTGGAATACAGGGATTGGTTCAAACAAGTCGCGTTCTTCTGCACCCAATACGGTTCTAAGAGCAATGCGTTGAAAGACATGGAACCTCTTTGCACCAAGAAACCAGTTGCAACACTTATGCTGAGGAAGAAGCAGGTGGAAACCGGTGAGTACATTGACATGGTTAGGCAATTCTGCGCACAGATAGCTCGATAGGAAATCACCCCATAGCAAAGAGATTCCGAGTAGTTGGCCACTGACCAACGTTCTTCTAAAGACAGTATTTATTTGCTTACTGCCCGTATTTTTCCATCCTGTATTTTTCAATAGCGTTTATTATGCTCTCCCCTAACCTTATAGTTTGTTGTACTGCCGTAAGCGGGATCACGTATATTTTGTTCGGATCCTCCGAGTCCGCGAATAGAACTATCTCTCCGTCTGGGTCTATGATTCTGAAAGGATATGTCCATTCTACGATGCGAGTTTCTACTAGCATACCAAACTGGTCATAAATATTCTCTATCCTACTATCCTTCTCCTTGACTAGGAAGCCGTATTCAAGACATATCTCCTTCATCCTTTCAACGTCAAGTTTACTCGAGAAAATAATGCTGAAGCATTCAAAAGTCTCTCTAATAACCTCCTTTATACCCTGGGGAAGAGCCCCAACATATTTTGCTTTCCAGCGGGGAGCCTGAAGGAGAGCCTCCAATGCTTGAAGGAGTAGTATAATTTATTATAGGGCAAGGAAACTCATATCTATTTTGGTCATAAGGAAGAGGATTGATAGTAAAGTATTTTTAATCAAATCAAGCCTTTCCTTAGCCTTATAGTCTGTTGAACAGTTATGAATGAGAACACATCGTGTCTACAGCATCCGGTTGATAAAAAGATTCTTGATAGATTTAATAAGACAGCCCTGGTATCTAAAAAATACTACGGTTCAAGCGAGAAATACGCGTAAATTCCTTCGATATCTCTGTTCGGCTTAAATGCAATCATATTATCATAACTGCTGAGATCGATAGTGTTCCAACCCGGCTTAAGCTCCACATCGTCAAACTCTGTATAGTCAACAGCACCCAGTATGTAGTTTGCAATTCTTAGCGTAGTCTCTGAAGGTGTTTTCACTTTTAGCTTCTTTCTGGTAAATCCCCTCACCGGTATTCCTCCGACCCAACCGTTTAAACCCATCGACGACTTGTAGAGACCATGTAGAACACCAATCCTAACACTGTTTAACGGCTTTCCTAAGACTGTTTTAAGCTCAAGTATGAATATGGTGCCTGTATCGCTTCTCCAGGTTAGGATAGCTTCATGATTAACACAAGAAGCATGCATATAGAGATACTTGCCGTCAAAAGCCATCCCGGATAGGTAGAATGAATGCATAAGTATTTGAGGCGAGAGAGAATCGAATCTAAGCAAGACCGGCGTGTTTAAAGCATCGTCACCAATCATCTCTTGAGTATTTACTGGAAGCAATACTGAATTGTTTATACTAATAGGCTTCTGCATCCTTGCACCCGACCTAGTCCATATTCTGTCCAGCTTATAGCATGCGAAAAACGGATACGCCATCATTTTTTTAGATGAGCCTACTCTCCATTCTTGGACGGAAACTATTGCAGGTCCTTGAATTAAGAAGGGGAAGCCGCTGACTCTGAAAGATGCTCCTCCAAAAGTAATCGGGATTTCCCAAGTGGAGCCGTCGAACGCAGGGATTGTTGAAACCGACTCATGTTGTCCCTTCTGAGGATTGTAAGCATAGAGTGCCTTGTCATGCCAACTACTCATCAGAATCGTATCTTGATATACGATCATTTTATACGTATTTCCGAAGAGCATGTTTTCCATTTTTCCACTGGACAAGTCGAACACGTACAGTCCTTGATCACCGCCCCAGTTAACGTCGCCACGAGCAACCCATAAAACTTCTTTCTTAGGATCATACAATAAGTCTGTTACTTCAGCATACCAGTAGTGCTTCTCTATCTTCTCATCCCATCTTTTTATCCATAGAAGCTCAATCCTCCCGTTCTCATCTATAGCGTGTATGTGGCTGAATTTTCCACTTCTATCTGCATACTCAAACTCTTGCTTATCAGGATTTCTCCTAGTGGGAGCTTCACCCCAGCCTCCGAAGAAAACCCTGTCTCGCGAAACCTCCATTGCCCCATGAGTATCGCCGGCTGCACGAGGCTCTGGGCCGCATTTCTCATACTTGTAGACGAGTTTACCGCCAACATAGAGTTCAGCACAATTACCGTCATGGAAAACAAGTTCTCTCAGCTTAGGGTGTATAGCCAGATATCCGTGTCCGCCCGCAGCCGTAATAGCTACACCCAGCCTAGGCAGTATAGGGATTTGTTCAAACAATCTTGAGCAAGCACCCATATGATTCACTCGCGTTTACATTGTTAAAAGCCTTTAAATAATTTTAGAGTCTGAATATTCCCGGGCTAGAGCAATATTTTTAGGCTTAAAAAATAGGGATGTAAACTATGAAGAGTAGAGAACGCCTAGTCTTAGCGTTAAAACACGAGGAGCCTGATAGAGCCCCCATCGACTTCGGTGCGTTAAGAGCCTCGAGCATAGATGCTTTAGCATACTGTAGGTTGAGGAAGAGCCTCGGGTTGCCGGAGAAGCCGGTAAGGGTTGCACCCTAGACTTTCATAAATACTGTGGAATATGGCTCAAACATAGCTGAAGTAGAAAGAGAAGTATTGGATTTATTTCATGTGGATGTTATAAATGTGAACAGGGTTTTAGAACCGCGCGGCCCGTTAACTGAGACTTCTGACGATTGGGAAAAAAATGGAATGTAGACGATTATTTTTTAGAAGTCCAGAAAGATGTGGATATTCTTAAAGACGAAGAGGGGTGGGTTCTAACCCTGCCGGATAACCCTCTAGTCCCAGGAGGCAAAAAATACAGAATGCTAAAGAAAGATTTTACCTGCGTTGAACTGTGGCGTAAGAGTGCACCGCTTAAAGATGCAACAAGCATCGAAGACATTAAGAAGTTTGATTGGGATCTGTTTAAAATCAGAGATGAAGTCTTAAACGGTATTAAGAAGAGAGCAGAATACCTTTACAACAAAACTGATTATGGATTAGTATTATTCGACGTAGGCTCATTGCATGCTAACATAGGACAAGTACTTCGTGGCTGGACCCAATGGTTAGTCGACCTTAAGATTAGGAGACCTTTAGCTGAAGCAATACTAGACAGAGCAATGGAAGTTCTGAATTACAATCTACATAAGTATGTTGACACGCTGAAGGACTATATTCAAGTAATCGGGTTTGCAGACGACCTTGGGACTCAGGAGGGCCCGCAGATTTCGCCCCAGCTTTTCAAAGATGTTTACAAGCATAGGTATGAGGAGCTTTTTGGATATGTGAAGAAACACTCCAAGATGTTCGTATTGCTTCACTCCGATGGAGCAATAAGTCCTCTACTTAAAGATCTAATAGACGCTGGGCTTGATGCTATAAATCCTGTTCAATTCACATGTAAAGGTATGGATCCTGAAAGGCTTAAGAAGGATTTCGGAGAACAGTTAACGTTTTGGGGAGGAGGAGCGGATACGCAGGGTATTTTACCCTATGCAAAGCCTGAAAAAGTGGCTAAGCATGTCGAGAAACTGGTTTCAATATTCTCGCCCGGCGGCGGATACGTTTATGCAACAGTCCACATAATACCCGGTAACACTCCGCCGGAGAACATTGTATCTGCGTTTAAGGCAGCTTATGAAAGCGGCAAGTATCATTGAGTTAAAAACCAAGTATACGTGTTTAAACTTGCTTAAATCAAGCGGAACAGTTTTGCAACCTTCTCGACCAAGGATATCACTGTTTTCAAAGAATATTTTACAAAGGGATTCATATCTTTCAAATACCATTTAGCAAGGTCTTTTATCCAATAGATGTCGTGTTTCAAACAGGCTTTCATTATTTCAAGTTGTTCCTCGGATGGTTTCGCCTTATACCATTCCTTATTTTTAAGAACACCCATCGGAACGAAGTACATCGGCACGATTAGGCTTCTGAAGGGCTTAAGCTCGTCAATCAATTCCAACGTCTTAACTAGGTCTCTACTGGTTTCTCCAGGAACCCCTAGGATTAGCGTTGCAGCCGGCACGATCCTTACATCATGCATTATGGAGAAGGATTCTCTCACTATCTCGGGCCAAGACCTCGCGGAATACGGTGCGGCTTTCGCAGGCATCATTTTCTCAGCCAATTCCGGGGATCCTGTCTCAATACCGACTTCAACGCCAATGAAATCATTATCGTCTCTTAAGATTATCTCGGACAAGCGCGATATCAGAGAATAGTTTTCCTGAGCATACTTTACTGCTGAAAGACTAACATGGCTCCAACCAACTATATTAAAATAGCTTCTAGCCATCTCATGAAGCTTTATCAACGGTTCTGGCCTAGGCTTAATCCCATTAGCCCCGTAGAGAAGAATGTCCTCAGAATGTATGAGGCATCTGTCTAGCCCCGCATTCTTGTTTACCTGGAGCTCCTTCTCAATCATCTCCAAGGGGTAGTGTCTTAATGGTCTGAGAGTTACTGAACAGAATCTACACCCTCTTGGGCAACCTCTCATTATCTCTACGAGCCCGTTGACAGAAGCATTTTTTATGAGCGGGATCTCTTCGACTTGCGGCACGTCGTTAATACCAACGTAAACATATTGCGGCAGAGGTTTACCGTCGAGAGCGTTTTTAACCAGGGATACGATTACCTTTTCTGCCTCCCCCTCGACCACTGTGTCAACACCCCATTTCTCAAAATACTCCGGCATCCAGAGCCATTGCCAAGCCGCGGGCCCTCCCACGATTATTCTCAGCCCGTTGTTTTTAGCCGCTCTTATCTCAGGCTTCTCCATGAACCTTTTGAAGTATCTTGAGTTAACCGGCTCCTTTCCAGTGAGGACCCACCATTCGCTACTTGGAGGACCCAATGCGAAATAATCGTGGTGCCCTATTCCAAGCACTTTAGCATTTTTCAAATGCTTTCCTAAGTGATCCGGGTCGATTACGGCGGCTTTTATTCCAGCATCCAGTAATGCAGCCTCAATTTTCCTAAGACCATAAGGAGCCTCCACGGGTCTTCCAATATCGTCAACCTTTACCTTCGGAGCTGCGATTGCCATCCAGACCCTTTCGGGAACCATAACGGGCGGGCCGGTGGCCATGAATCCGAGAAACTCCTTACCATGGTGGTTAGTCATAAGAGTCCTGTCGACCGATAATACTACGTCAAAACGTTCGCTCAACATCTCAACCTATTATGAGCTTCTCCTCATAATCATCAGAATCCTCATATTTACCATTGTGAACTATGAGTGTTGCTGAAATGTTTCTGATTGTTAAAGGTCTAATAGTTTCCAACAGTTCTCCGCACTTAAAGCCCTGCATATTTATAACTATATGGTTATATTTGCTAAGCATTGGAATAAGTTCCTCAAGCTTCGAGTTTAAACTGTCAGGATTGCCTTTCTTTATGATAGTTATGTGAAGCTTTCTATTTGATCTCATTCAGCAACACTCTCCAAGACTTTTTCTAAGCGATTCAGTGTTCTGTATTTGACATATTCTCTCAGGAAAGGATTAGAAATATCCTTAGTCAGTCTCCTGTATTCAATAATGTATCTCAACGTTATTTCAAAAGCTTCCTTCACGCTTATTTTACCATCCCAGTTTCTCTCTCCCATTCTGTTCAGTATGCTAATTATAGAGTTTCCAACGGTGATTATTTTACGCTGCTTGTGCTTCGGGTCTCTGGAAACTTTTAGAAAACCCTTAACAGACATATTCTTGATCTCCCTGGAAAGAACTATTCTTGAAAGCTCTCCCCTAAGTCTATCTGCCAGTTTGTTAAAAGATGCTCCATCTGGATGACTCGCTATCACGTCTATTATTTTTCCTCGCAGAGGAGTGAATTCCATGAAAGCCATGAAAGAACCAGTATACTGGTGAACCAGTATATAAATTTAACCGGTATATTTTAAAACCAGATTATTTGCAAGCCATGTGGATATAACGTGAAGGAAATCGTGGAAACATGTAGAGTAATATTAAAAAACCCGCTTATACTTTTTAGTTTAGTCGTAAAAAACTAAAGTATTTATTGAATGAGGCTTCAACTCAATATTAATCGCATCGCTAGTTAACTTTACAGTTTCCTCTTCTGTTTTAACCTTGTTGGGGTTTTCAAAGGTATTCTTATCTTCCACGGACTCTCCTGAAACAAAATAATGGAGGCAACTTTTAGGCTGGGAGCCCTTGAAGTGGATTTGTAACTCTACGCTATCGCTCTCACTCCTGTTTAAAGCATGAGCATAGAGCACTCTACCGTCTTCCGAAATAGTCGACGAAACGTCGACGAAGGGCACGTATCCCCCGGCCTCATTAGACTTATAGAAATCAGTGTCGACGAGCGTTCTTAAAACGTTTGAACCCTTATTGTTACAGTACATTTTGAAAACAAGGTATTGAGGTGTTAAAACTATACGTCCATCGGAGGAAGCTATTATGAGAGGCAGGACGTTTACTGTCTGTGCGAAATTGCTTATTGGCACAATGTTACAAAGCCTCTGAAGCATGTTCAACACACCCGCTGTGAATACAGCATCCTTAACGCTTGTTACTTGCTTAAGCAACGGTTCCTTAGCCTCAGGATACCAGACATTCCACTCGTCGAACGCTATCCTTATTTCGCGCTTTATCCCATATTTTCTTCTAACGGCTTTAATTAGGCTGTAAACATCCTTAAGCTTCTGTTCAAAGCTTAACGGGACCGCAACCAGCTCTCTATACGGCTTATCGTCGAAATCGTATAAGTGTATGGATAAATAGTCGAAGTATTTCCCAGCCCCCTTAACCATTTCAATGTTCCACTCAGGATCCTCACACCCTACTGCAACAAGCTCTATGCTGGGGTCGACCTTACGCATCTCGTTAGCAAACTCTACTGTTCTTCTCGCACATTCGGCACCGTCTTTACAGAACCCTATCTGCCATTCGCCCCATAGCTCGTTACCTATTCCCCAAAGCTTAACGCCGTAGGGCTTATCATGACCGTATTCACGTCTCAGGGAAGCATAGTAAGTCCCTCCTGTGGAATTGCAGTATTCAACCCATTGGGCAGCTTCCTCCGGAGTACCGTTTCCAGCGTTGACAATTATGAAGGGCTCCGCGCCTACCAGCCTACACCACTCTAAAAATTCGTCAGTACCAAAATGATTCGGCTCCTCAGCTCCCCAGGCCATGTCGTAGCACCTAGGCCTCTGACTCACAGGCCCCACGCCGTCTCTCCAATGGTATCCGCTTGCAAAATTACCGCCGGGCCACCTTACCAGCTGGGGCTTTAACTCCCTTACTGCTTGAAGAACGTCTAAGCGAAACCCTTTCTCATTAGGTATTTTAGAGTCTTTTCCAACCCAGATTCCTCCGTAGATACACTCACCCAAGTGCTCGATAAACTGCCCGTAGCATCTTCTGTCAAGAGTACCAATGGGGGCGGTTGCATCCACAAGCACTCTACATTTCAATCCGATTCGCCTAGAATATTTAGTGGTCATTCACGTAATAAAGTTATCTTTCTATGAAACAATCTTTTTCAGCACCGTTTATTAAACCTTAGGGGAAAACCGGTATTCTTCAACCTAGTTCTCCTCGTCTATGAATGTTAAACCGTCTCCAAGCCTTGATGGAGCAGGTCAAAAGCATTTCCAAGACTGCTCACGACATTGATTTCCAAGGTATTCTCACCCATTTTTACAACTAGAACAGAAAGGTCTGATGAATGTTCTTCCAGAGCATTTTTCTAAAACTCTTTTACAACGAGTTTTTAGCCCTACACTCCTCTTTTAGCCGGAAGGATTCCGCAAGTCGCTTGGCTATTTATCCTCATCGTAAAGCCATGAGTAAACCCCCTGTTTTTCACCTTCCTCAATACGTGTCTTAACGCACTCCATCCATTCCTCAGACAAGTAAGTTACCAGACCGATTTCATGAGTGCATAAGTATCCGCCGAAACCCTTTTCTGTAAACTCCATAAATTGCCTGCGTAGTTCATTTGCATCGAGAAGATTGTTCCAAGAGCAGAATGGCGAAGACCTATATTCTTTCGAAGGATCCTTAAACTTTTCTAGATCCATAGAGTCATCAAAGTAAAACAGGATATATAATTTTAAACTGTCTTTCTGACTGACAGTTTATTCTATTCTGAAGGTTCTCGACTCAAAATATTTCTCCAAAAGCCGCCGTATACCGCCTCTAAGTATTTCTGAAAAAGTTGAAGGAACTATCCCCAGCGTTCTCGCCAACTCCTTAGTACCTATCTTCCTTGGATAGTCGAAATACCCCATTTTAAGGGCGAGCCACAGCACGTTCTCCTGTTTCTCCGTTAAAACGCCCTCCTTAGGCTCATGTTTATACAGGCTTAGTACCCGTGGTTTGAAACCTAGTGATTCCAGCACCGACAATATTTCTTTGAAAGCTTCATGCTCAGGGACTACGAATTCATAAATCATCCTGTAGCCTTCTACATGCCTTCCCGAAATTAAGAATGCTCCTTTTGAAATCAAAGTATTGCATAAGTTGCAACCTTCTGTTTTAAAGGAGGCGAGAACACTAGAACCCTTTGAGCCGCTGTGAATCTTAAGCTTTTCACCAGAAACCTTATCGATCTCGCTGAGAGGAAAGCTTATGAGGTGTCTTACTGAACCCTCCGGTAATCTTCTAACATCTATCAGCCTGCAATTGTTTATTCCAAGCCTGGACGTTAGCTCGAGACCCTTGCATTGAGTGTTTTCAACCTCAATAGTAACATGATACAGAGTTTGTTCAAGAGCCATTATGAAACGCACCCTAATCATAAGGTCGTTGAAGACGTATTAAGCTTATCGGTAAGAATTATTCTTAGGAAAAACATTTAGCTTAAATAGTTCTGGGAAGGCTTAAGATAGGAAATGCGAATGAAAATCCTTCTCTTGCAACAGATTTTAGACTGGATGGAGCAGCT
>CAZTSG010000037.1:0-13222 GCA_964616835.1 uncultured Nitrososphaerota archaeon
AGCGCAATACTTGTGGTCGATCCCCCATTCTCCAGAAGCAGCGTAGGCCACTGCTTTGATAGTGCTGCCGGGGTTCTCGGGTAATAGTAGTTGAATCCTATAACTCGCAACTCTTTCTCCCCTATAGCTTAAAACCATTTCAATCATGTTTCCTTCCTCCCTTTCTTTGCGTGGCGAAACCTGCATGTATATTGGGCCCCAGCTCATCGGCGGCGGTCTCTTAATGAATGAGGACACGTATGTTAAGAAATCGTCAACATCCCCTATTATCCTCAACGGGATTGTTGCTTCTGCATGGTCCTCAAACAGTTTAACCTCTTCTATCTTCTTGAAGAAGAGGCGGCTTGGAACAACTTTCAGTATGACTTTCCTAGCCGGTATGAGGCTCCCCACTATTGACGAGGCTATTGCTATCATGAAGCTGGCCATCATGGAGCTAAACGTGTATTGTCTTATGGGACTCACCGGGTTTGAAACATACACTTGGAGGAACTGTCCGAATACGTATCCTAAAACGCCGCCTATCAAGCCGTAGGTTAAGCCTTCTACGAACATCAGAAGGGAAACACGGCCCGGGCTGGCGCCAAGAGCACTCACAGTAGAGTACTCCCTCTGACGCTCATACAGAGAGCCCAGGAGAGCAATCACTATCATCAGGGATGAGAGACCCATTAGAACCAAAAGCTCAGGAGCGCCTACGAACTGCTCGAACTCCCCTGAGATAAGAAGGCTCTTGGTTTCGCTGCCTGTTCCCAAACATACTCTGAAGGACTTGAACGTTCGTTGAGTTATCTGTGCCCCTTCTAGGACTGTGAAAGTCGAATTCTTCTCATAGCTTATCTCAACAAGGCTCTTGGACAAGTCTTTTGGAAAACTGCCCTCCAGTATCACCCTGTAGACTGTTAATGGCTGTGATGAAGATTCCAAGCTGGTTAAGATAAAGGGCCCCTCAACTTCGTCTAGTGGAACACCGTCTACCAGTCTTAAAGGCTCTTCGAGTATGCTGCTTACTGTTCTCATAACAACCTCCTTTCCAACAATCATTATAGAATCCCCTTCACGTATGTTTAGTCTCTCCGCTAGGTTTGCTGAAACGGCTGTTTCCTTCAACAGGGTTCCGTTGAACAACGGAGCATCTGTGGCTACGAGAAACGCCCTAGTTCTCTCGCCGTTCTTAGAAATGAAGACCGGAGATATTGCAACGATATACGCTTTCTCCACGCCCTCCATTTTCGAAAGCCACTTGGCTTGGAACTCTGGGATAGGTTCGAAAAACTCGTTGACTATGAATTCGTTAGCTTGGTCTAACCCTCTGAAAACATAGGTTACTGTGGTCACGTGGGAGCTGACACTTAATCCTCGGAATCCTGGAGGATATGTTTCCTCACTCGTAGATATAATCGTGCCGACTGCTAAGAGGCTTCCGGAAACAGCAGAGACTACTGCTATTGTAACTATTGTTAATGCTGCTCTCAATACTCTTTTCCGAATACTCTTAACAGAATACCAGAAGAGGTCGCTGATCAGGGTTCCCTTTGCTTCAAGTATAAGCATCACTACCACCAATAGGGTTACAACGGCTACAAAAAGTGATAGAGCAAGCGAGGTCGAGGTTAAACGGGATAGGGCCTCCGGATTGATAAGGAAGATCGCCATCTTAGCCTGCGGGATAAAGACTATTTCTATTATGACGAGTATTGCGAATAACGCTATGCTCACGAACGCTTTTTTCTTCTCAACCATCGCGCCCACAAGAGACGATAGGAAGAACGTGAAAGTTATTAGGAATAGGAACATGCCTAGGCAATCAGTCTTAGCCTGGCTCAAAGCTTCTAGTGCGATATTGGCTTTCACAAGGGACTTTTCCAACAAGCCTGCTCCGACTTCGAAATCGCCTTTCTCAAACGCATAATCGCTTTCTGCAAGAAGTGCTCCCGCGTACTTAACCTCCTTCAGGTATTTCTCTGCGTCAAAGCCTATTTTCATTAAAAAGGATTGTTCTTGAGACGTGAATTCCTCTAGCGATCTTCTTAGGCTTCTAGTTAACAAGTGTGCTAGGCTAGTATTACCAGTACTGCAGGAAACGTTAACCTGTATTCCCACTCCTCGCTCTGAAGAAAAAGCGTCAAAAGTACTCATTAAGCCAGCAAGCTTACTGGTGGGGCTCACATAGATGGAGAAAGACGTAACTTCTCCTCTGGGCACTGCGACATAGTAGTAGTCATTATCCTCAATAATCCCCATCCACCACATTTCCCAACGGGATAAACCTAGTGTTTCACCTAAGACTTGGGGCTTCTTCGCTATCGCTATGAAACACCCTTCCTGCAATACTTCTCTTTCCCCAATGGGTAAAAACGCGTTCCCTTCAGCAGATATCTTTACACGATCTCCTGAAAGAATTAGAATACCTGTAGCGTTAATGAAAATACCGAATCTCCCATAAACACTATAAACACTGATGAATGTTGAACTCGGATAATAGGCTTCCCCGTAGCCAAAGGCTAGATAAAGCATGCTTTCGTTAATACTAGTGTAAGTTGCTGACAAGCCCATCAAGTAGTCTCTTTCAAGACCTATTGCTTCAGAATACAGTTTTCCCGATTCCACTCTTACGTAATTTAACGAATCGTTGAATCCTCTCGGGGGGATTGTTAAAACATGAAATGTCACGTTGCCAACCGTCACTGTACCTGAGGTTACGATAATACTCCCGTCTGTAATGCTTCCATACTCAAGCCTCCCTTCGAGACTGATCCTGACAGGAGTTATGATCGACCCGGAAACTGGAACCGCATTCCTCAGAAGAATAAGTGTCAGAACTACTATCAGCAGGATTTTACGGAAACGCGGAGAGGCAATACTCATCCTAAGTCTCTCCAATGAATATGAGATATAAACTTTGTCTACTCTTCCAAGCTCAAGTATTAGATAAATTCAGATCATGGTGCTGCAGAATGATATTAGAAATGGGAACATCATGGAATTCGATGGATGCGACAAACCTCAAACACGAACCTTTCTTGATTTCCTAAATAACGATAGGATTAAGCAAACGTTCCCCAATTCCCTACTTATTTCAACACTCGAACCTAGGACCTTTTTTATAAGAGCACATTTGCATCCTGATGCTAATCCCATAAAAACACCTTGTTTTCATCATTAAAAACTTAAATGCTGCTTTCCATACAACCTTATGAGCGTAAAATGAGTCAGCCAAAGTTTAGTGTGATGACGATTCTTCTTTTATCAATTTTCCTCATAATAGGGCTAGTTGTAGGATATTTTGTGGGTGGCATGGGCAAGGTTCCCGAGTCTCAGTATAACGAGCTTCTACAGAATGCTGTCTCTAAGTCGCAATATGATCAGCTTCAGTCTCAGTATAACGAGCTTCAGCAAATCGTCAGCTCACTTACCAAAAAGCTCAAAGTAGGATTCATATATGTAGGTCCGGTTGAAGATTTTGGTTGGACTGCTGCACATGATCAAGCTAGAAGGTATGTTGAGAGAATTTTCCCATGGGTTGAAACGATCTATGTAGAAAAAGTGGATGAAGCTCAGGCAGCTAGATATATTGAGAGACTTGTAAAAGAAGAGAATGCGGACATCGTTTTTACGACAAGCTATGGATTCATGTATCCTACCATAGAAGTTGCTCGGAAATATCCTGATAAAATCTTCTTCCACTGCAGTGGCTTCAAAAGGCTTCCCAACTCTGGAACATACTTCGCAGACTTCTACCAGGTTTACTACCTAAACGGCCTCATGGCCGGTGCCTTAACCAAGACTAATAAGATAGGCTACGTGGCTGCATATCCGATACCTGAAGTAATTAGACATATCAATGCCTTCGCGTTAGGTGTTAAGGAAACAAACCCTGATGCAAAGGTATACGTTAGATGGCTTTTCGCATGGTATGATCCTACTCATGCTAGGGAGGCGGCTCAAACATTGGTGAGTATTGGTATTGATACAATAGCATTCACCGAAGATTCTACAGCTATCGTTGAGTTTGCTCAACAACAGTATGAGGAGGGTAGGCAAATATACGTGTTCTCGCACTATAGTCCGATGCAGGATGTTGGTCCTGATGTTGTTGTCAGCGGTCAAATAGTACACTGGGAGGTAATATATGCAGATATACTTATGAAGATTAGAATGGGCATCTATAATAACACCAATCTGGAAAACGTGGATTATCTCTGGATGCTTAAGGAAGGCGCTGTTGAACTAGGTGGAAAGCCCGGCGTGCCAATAAATCCGAAATTCGTCGAGGAGCTGAAGCACAAATATCTGCCAGGCACAACAGTAAGCGTATACGACGCTGTTATGAATAGGCTTGCGTTGATGAAGGAGGTCAACGTGCCCTTCGATCCATTCACAGGGCCAATAAGAGATCAGAATGGGAATATCCGGATCCCAGAAGGCGAGAGGGCAACAATAGAACAGCTTTTCACAGACCAAATGAATTGGTTTGTAGACAACATAATAGGCTCTCCATCAGGATGAAAACCAGAACCTTTCCTCCATTCTCATTTTTCCCTTCTATTTCCTTATTTGAGTAGGTTTGGCTGGCAGTCAGGATTATCTTGTTGAGATGCGCGGAATCGTGAAAAAGTTTCCAACAGTGACCGCATTAAACGGAGTAGACTTTAGAGTGAGAAGGGGAGAAATACATGCGTTACTCGGCGAAAACGGTGCCGGCAAGACTACATTAATGAGAGTACTGTACGGAATGTATCGGCCAGATGCGGGAGAGATTTTCGTTGAAGGAAGAAGAGTAAGTATCAACTCTCCCAAGGAGGCTTTGAGACTTGGAATAGGAATGGTTCATCAACACTTCATGCTTGTCGACAAATTAACTGTGCTGGAAAATATTGTATTGAGTCTAGAGGGAATAAGAATTCCATTTGAAGAAATTAGAAAGAGAATTAACGAGTTCTCTAGAATGTACGGTTTGAAGATTAATCTTGATGCGAAAATATGGGAGCTCTCAGTCGGAGAACAGCAGAGAGTCGAAATACTGAAGACGCTTTTCAGAGATGTTAAAATCCTAATACTGGATGAGCCCACTTCGGTTCTAACCCCGTTGGAATCAGAGGAGCTTTTCAAATCATTGAAGAACATGGTTCAATCAGGGAAATCCATTATCCTGATAACGCATAAGCTCGATGAGGCTTTAAGGATCTGCGACTCCATAACTATTCTTAGAAAGGGGAGAATTATAGCTTCAGAGATTAAGAGAGATGAGGCAACAAAACTCGACCTAGTAAGTATGATGGTTGGTAAAACCTTGGATTTTAAGCCAAGCAGGCCGGAGAAGGCTGAGGGCAAAATCATACTCGAGGTTGACAGCATCAAAGTATTAGACGACAGGGGTAATGTTGCAGTGAAGGATGTTTCATTCGTATTGAAAGAAGGTGAAATACTTGGTGTAGCAGGAATTGCGGGGAACGGTCAGAGAGAACTCGTAGAGGCGCTTACGGGCTTGAGAAAGATCGAGAAGGGCTCCGTTAAAATACTGGGGGTTGACGTTACAAACGCTCCTGTGGAAAAAATGATTTCTCTGGGTGTTGCGCATATTCCGGAGGACAGGCTTAGATACGGAGTGGCATTGGATCTAAGTGTTTCTGACAATATGATTATGAAGCTTTATCGAAGAAAGTTTTCGCGAAAAGTTTTCTTAGATAAAATAGCGGTTAAAAAAGAGACTGAGAAGCTTATTCAAGATTTTGAAATAGTCACGCCCAGCGTGGATACTCCGGTTGGTTTTCTCTCCGGTGGAAACATTCAGAAGTTGATAGTCGCTAGAGAGCTTTCGATGAATCCTAAGATTCTGATCGCCAGCAATCCGACATCGGGTTTAGACATAGCTTCAACCAACTATGTGCACTGGGTTCTCCACAGGCTTAGAACATCCGGAAGCAGTATCCTACTAGTTTCAGAGGATTTAGACGAGATACTGGCTTTAAGCGATAGAATACTCGTAATGCGTGAGGGCAAGATGGTCAGAGAATTCGAGGGAGGAGCTTCAGCAAGTGACATCGGTCTTGCAATGACTTTAAAAATGGTCGAGCCTCCTCATGCTTAAGAAGCGGTGGGAGACATAATGATGCACGCCCGGGGCCTAAGAGTGAAACTGGAAAGAAGGCTGGCAACTTCTAAAACGACCACCATACTTATCAGAATGCTTTCCATAATTCTCTCCCTCCCCTTGATAGGGGTTTGTTTCGCGTTCTACGGCGTTAGCCCATTAGATGCATACATTAAGATTTTCTCGGGGGGATTTGGAAGTGCGCATGGCGTTTCTGAAACAATTGTCAAAATGCTCCCAATAGGATTATGCGCAATAGGCTTAGCCCTAGCTTACAAGGCTAGAATATTGAATATAGGCGCTGAAGGACAGCTTATAATGGGTTCGATTGCAGCAACATGGGTTGCTCTCTACTCTGATTTTCCGCAGAACCTGACTATCCCAATAATGTTCCTATCTGGTTTTATCGCTGGCGCTACATGGGCCTTTATCCCCGCTCTGCTAAAGACTACGCTTAACGTTAACGAGGTTATCGTAACTTTAATGATGAACTATGTTTCCCTTAATATACTGAATTATTTAGTAACGGGGCCATGGAGAGGAGCGGCGCAATGGGGTTTTCCGCAGACAGATCCTTTCCCGAGCTATGCTAGGCTCCCGCTTTTAACTGGTACCAGGATACACTACCACACCCTAATCATACTCTTAGCCTTAACTTTTCTCTTCTACGTTTTGATTCATAGCACCACTGTTGGCTATGAAATTAAGCTGGTGGGCAGCAATCCCAATGCCGCTATGTATGCGGGGGTGAGTGTTTCAAAGATTATTTTGCTAGTCATGGTGTTAAGCGGAGGGCTTGCGGGAATAGCTGGAGTAGGAGAGGTAGCGGGCGTACAGGGGAGGCTGATGCGAGGAATATCTCCTGGACACGGGTATACTGCTATAATCCCCGCTTGGCTTGGAGGACTAGACCCCTTAGCAACGCTTTTGGCATCATTCTTCATAAGCGGACTGATGGTTGGGGGAGACAGGATACAGGTTTCCCTGGGACTCCCCGCCAGCCTCGTATACCTGTTTAACGGGATGATCCTTATCTTCTTTATTACTGGGGAGTTTCTTACTAAGTATAGGGTTTCAATCGAGATGGGTGGGAGAAGGATTTGGATATAGTTGCTTCACTGTTGGAAGAGGCTGTTAAAGCAGGAACTCCGCTGCTACTGGCAACGCTTGGCGAAGTTTACTGTGAGAGGTCGGGGATCCTTAACCTAGGTCTTGACGGTATAATGACCATCGGAGCACTGGCCGGTTTCGCTGCAACGTGGGCTACAGGTTCCGTCTGGGCTGGTTTCCTCGCGGCAATGGCTGCTGGAGGAATATTCTCCCTTATTCACGCATTCACAAGCATAAGCCTAGGGGTAAACCAGACCGTCTCAGGTCTCGCCCTTACGATGCTTGGAACAGGCATCAGCAGCCTCCTGGGAGCAAAATACGTTGGCCTCCCGCTTCGCAACAGGCTCATGCCAATAAGAATACCAGTGTTATCGGAAATCCCGGTTTTAGGCGGGTTGTTCCGTCACGACCTGCTCGTATACATGAGCATGGTTCTCGCAATAGTGCTGTGGTACGTTCTTTTTAAAACAAGGCTCGGCATAATCATAAGGGCTGTTGGAGAGAAGCCTGAAGCCGTTGATGCGGCTGGAGTCAACGTGTATTTGGTTAGATACCTATGCGTATTCCTAGGAGGCGTCCTAGGGGGCTTAGGAGGAGCATACGTATCCCTCTGCTATACCCCAGGGTGGAGGGAAGACATTATGATGGGCAGAGGATGGATTGCCCTCGCTCTGACAATATTCTCGCTCTGGAACCCGATTGGAAGCCTCTTCGGAGCATTCCTCTTCGGAAGCGTCGAAGTATTGCAATTCCACCTCCAAGAATACGGTGTTCCAGCAAGCCTACTCGGCACGCTTCCATACGTTGCCACCATCATGGTACTCGTCGTAAGCTCGCTCGGTTTCATGAAGAAGAGGCTTGGCGCACCTGCAGCCCTAGGTGTACCATATAGGAGAGAAGGATAGTGTCTTCCTAATTTTAAGTTAGCATCATTCAGGTTAAAGGTTACCACGATAATGCTCGGTCGCGGGACATCCTACACATTCCCCATACTTGTATCGGTTGCAATGGATGCAATTTACGCCGCAAGGAGCCTCTTTCAAGCCTCTATGCGCTAAACTTATTCTTACTGGCATGAGCGGGGAATAACTGATCTCCTTTACTTGGTAGAACTCTGACCTACGTATTCCCTTTCCGCTTCTCAAAGAGCATTTCCCCATGGAGATGCTTTCCAAGGTCTTCTGGTTTTCAGCTGCTATCAGAGCCATCATGTTGTATCCGCCGATCAGCGTGAAAATATAGATTATTCTGGGGCATCCCTCGAAGCGTTTAAGAAGCTTCTCTATGGTCTCAACACCGTCTGTTTCAATCAGGACTATAGCTAAACGCATATCAAAGTGCTTCAGGTTCACTTGAGCAGACACTCCGATAGCCTTATCTTCAAGGAGTTTTTCAAGCCGCTTCTTGACGCCCATGCTTGTGTAACCAGTTATCTTTCCAAGCTTCTCTAAGGTTGTACGGCCATCGATCTGTAATTGAGAAATTAGTTTCCTATCTATCTCGTCCATCATTGTTTGACTTATAAACGGAAGATATAAATATTGTTTACAATCTAAACTATCCTCATGAGCAAAGCGTCACAAGTACAGCACACTGGAGTTAGAAGAGAAGAATTGGAGGAGCAAGAGAAAAAGCTCATGGAGAGAATGAGCAAGATTAAGCATAAGGTTGCAGTGATTAGTGGCAAGGGTGGAGTAGGTAAAACAGTGGTGACGGTGAACCTAGCTGTCGCTTTTGCCAAGAAATATGATCCAGGTAAAGTGGGTATTCTGGATGCAGATATTCACGGTCCATGCGTGCCCCGGATGCTCGGTATGAAAGGAGATATTCTAAGAGTGAGCCCGCTCGGGGCATTTCCTGCAACAGGCCCATTAGGAATTAAAGTTGTTTCAATAGATTTCCTTCTACCGGATCAGGAGACACCCGTCATATGGCGCGGTCCCCTTAAAACTTCGGCGATCAGGCAGTTCTTGTCAGACATTACTTGGGGGGAGCTCGACCTTCTTCTAATAGACCTTCCGCCTGGCACGGGCGACGAGGCCCTAAGCGTAATGCAGCTCATACCGGAGATGGATGGCGTGATCATAGTCACAATGCCTTCAGAAGTCTCCCAAGACGTCGTTAAGAAGGCCGTAATGTTCGCTAGGGAGCTTAACGTCCCCATCATAGGCGTGATTGAAAATATGAGCGGCTTAATATGCCCGAACTGCGGTGCTAGGATAGACGTTTTTAAATCAGGAGGAGGAGAAAAAATGGCGGAGGAGCTTGATATTAATTTCCTAGGGAAAATACCCTTAGATCCACGCATAAGCGAGGCCTCGGATGAGGGCTTACCATTCGTAATCAGCCGTGTTGAATCGCCTGCGGCAGAAGAATTCATGAGAATCGTGGGGAAAATAGAAACATTTCTAACTAAAAACTACGTTAAAACAGAAAGAGCTCAAGACACTGGGGAAAAACTTAAAAATAATGCTTCTGACACCGGCTAGGGATGGTTAAATAATGTCAAATGAGAAAAACAAGACTCAACCAAAGCTGCTACATCCCTGTCACGAGGTTGCTGAACGCGAGAACATGGTTTGGGTCTGTGATGGGGCTGCGAACGTGGGTCAAATAGGGCATGAAGTAGGGGTCTTACTCACAAACTTAGGTAAGGCTAGAATGTGTTGCACAACGGCGCTTGCAGCAGGCTCTAAGCCGCACCTAGACATTGCTGGAAGGGCGAAGATGAACATAGTCGTAAACGGGTGCGCCAACAGGTGTGCTTCAAAAGTATTGGAGAAGGCTGGTAAAAGAATCGACTACGAGATAGATATATCGAAATACCTGCGTAAAATACCGACTCTCGACATTTACGAGGCTGATGTGGAGAAAATAGTGCAGATAATAATCGACGAAGCAAAACTGTAAAGGCAGCTGGCTTAGTAAAAGACTCTATCGCTATGCAAAGGCATCTGTCTGATTGTTTAACTAAATACATAGTTTAGAAAATAAACTATGAGAAAAAGTTTAAAAAACGCTTGTTTTAAAACGCGCTTCGCCGATGAAGAACGTCAAGAATCGTCCCAGGTTCATAATGTGCTTCTGTACAGGAGAATGCCCGGGGTTCGCGAAACTAGAGCTTTGGAAGCTGGTGAACTTCGTTAGAAACGAGCTTGACGTTGAGTACGCTGTTATCCACCCGCAGCTCTGTGTCACGGATGGAGATAACTTTCTGAGAGACCTCTTGAAAGACGGGGATAAGGATAAGGTCTATGTGATCGGCGGATGCGATCCGAGGATGCAGAGGAAAATGTTCAAGGATGTTTTCACCGAGAAAGGACTAGACTTCGATAAGCAGGTGGTCTCGCTTGACCTAAGGAACATGGAGACTTCTGAAGCTATGAAGAAAGTTGCTGAAACCATTGAAAAATTAACTGCTAGTTAAAAAGGGGAGTAGGAAAATGAGTAAAACGAACTTCTGGCCGCCTAGGGAAGAGATAGACTGGTATCCCAGGATAAACCAGGATCTATGCATTAAATGCGGGTCCTGCGTCGAGTTCTGTATGCATGGAGTATACTCAAGACAGGGAGATAAGATTGTGGTTTCCAAACCATACGAATGCATCGTGGGCTGTGAAGCATGCAAACACAGGTGTCCGGTTGGGGCCATAAGCTTCCCCTCCCGGGAAGAATTAAGACAGATGCTGAGGGCTCGAGAGAAATACAATAATATTCGACAGTGAAGAACGAGTATTTGGTGAAGAGTTAGCTAGGTTTCCCCACGAGCTTAAGAAATCCTTTAATTCCTTCTACCTTATCTGCAGCACTCATATGTTGAAAAGCTCTTACAGCATAAACTATTGCCGTTATCAATGAATGTACCAGCATCGCGTACATGGCGTAGAAGGGCTTATCCAACCATGAGAATATTATCATATACAGGACGTACACGTTTCTCCTTCCATCTATTCTAGCAAAGATCCTGTCAAAATTCGTGTATGCTGTTAAAGCCTTCCCCATCGTTTCCTTAAACTGCATGTAGCAATGTCTTACAAAGCTGTCTGCAAGAAGCACGCATAAACCCAGTATGAGTGAGAGAGGATTGTTATCCAAAAAATATAGGCTTAAGGCGAAACAAGCATACCATGTCTGTTCATAAAGCATATCGAAAGTATGTTCGACGTAGCCGAGTTTAGTTAATATTCCTCTTGCCCTAGCTAACTTACCGTCAAGCCCATCCAATATCCCCACGAAATAGGCTAAAATTACTGCGATCCTCACATAGCCCAGTAATAATAGTGCTGCGGTGAAGAATGCAACAATGTTTGTGAAAATAGTTATCCTGTTCGGCGTAATCCAAGATATATCCGCTATATGGTAGGTTACACGGTCCTCTATCGGCTTATTTATGTAAGATGTGAAGTGAAGTCCCTTTTGAGTTCTGAAGACAAGCCTCTTTTTAGCAAGCTTAATCGTCTCCTCGCTCTCTATTTTGATGCAGATAGGTGAAACCACGCGTTTCAGCTCTAAATGTTCCATCTGCATATTGGATACATTGAGCCTATGGCTTATGCCTTCAATCTTTTTCACCATTTCTTCAATATTATTCAAAGCAATGTAGTTCTGCAATAGTCTGGAGTACTCCTTACTTACCCTATAGATTCCAACAGGTTTACCGTTAAAGTGAAAAGTAACATTACCCTCTATTTTGGTGACTTGCTTTACAAACTCTTTATCTACAACTACGTCTGCATTTATTATTAGCAAATCGTCATTCAGAAAATCCTCCAGAAGTCGAGAGGGCTTGTATTCTCCTGTTTTAAGGTATAACAGGTTCAAACCAATTTCCTCACCATTTTTAAGCATATCCTGTATCTCCTCCCCCTTGAAACCTAACACTATGAGGGCCTCTCTGATTCCTGCAGCTCTAATAGAATTCAGAATTCTCGCTATCAGAGAGACACCGCATATCTTAATTAGGGCAAGAGGCCTATCCTCGTCAAACACGAAGTCTCTCTCCGTAGCCAGTATTACGGCTCTCATCCATTATTCACCGGGGGTCATCAGTAACATGTTCCTCCTACAAATAGGAGTTTAAGCATTTTCAGAGGATGCACTTTCATGAAGCTTCTCCGTAATCCTCTCTATCATCTTCCTGTATAGGTCTCCGAAAGTCTTGTAGAGGAGCTTCGCCATATCGTAGAGTATTAGAGTGAAGAAGACGAATATTGCCAATGCTCCTAGCCTTGCAAGGCTTTCACCAATATATGGTATAAGCCTAAGCTGAGGAGGCAGATAAATCCAAAGCGTTACAGCAAGAAAGATGTACAATGAATCAACCAGCAGGTGTCTAAGTGTAAACTCCGATATTCTGAGAACAAATACTAAGCGTTTAGTCGCGATATCTATAAGGAATTTCAAAGCCATGAGTATGCGGTATCCGAAGTATATGGATACGGCTAGAGATAACGCGGATATCAAGTGGTCCGATTTCAAAACCAGATCGTCAAAAGTTATTAAAGTAATATCTGCAATCGCTGGCGTAGCCATATGCAGGAAGAGGAGCGATAAAGCCAGCTTAAGCGAGTTGGAGACAAGGCTTTCAACCCTCCTGCCAACCTCCCCCCTTTCTATTACAACCTCAGGTTTAGGAGGCTTTTTAACTCTCTCCGGCTTAATCCTCTCTTTTCCACTTCTCAGAGCTAGAATAATAGAGTAGAACAGGTAGAAAATTGGGGCTACAGATAAGTAGTATAATCCATATACAGGGAGTGAAGCTATTGAGGAAATGAAAACAACAAAAAGGAGTACGTCTCTTGTTGCAGGTATTTTCCTTAAGCCCTTTGTTTTAACGCCGAGGCTATTCAAGCCCTGAGTCGTATAGCTTACCAGTATCATGTTAGCTGCTGCGAGAATTGGTAGTAGGATTATGCTACTGTTTTCAACCGTTAGCAGAGGCATTGAAAATCCTATTACTATTGCAATATCTGAAACGCGGTCCAGTAGAGAGCTTGCGTGAATCATAGGCGTTTTTCC
>CAZTSG010000038.1:0-13090 GCA_964616835.1 uncultured Nitrososphaerota archaeon
AGATAGTGGTTAAGAAAGGAGATGAAGACAGAGTTATAGACATTGCTGAAAAGTTCAAGGTTGGTGCTCAAGCAATCGGTAGGTGCGAGAAATCTGAAGAAGGCAATTCAGTAACCATTGTCTCTAAATATGGAAAATTAAAGTATTGGAGTGTCTGAAACCTATGGTTATAGACCTGCTGAATGGACATAATTTTTAAACCTATTGTTACAAATTGTTTCTGAAATATTTTGAAACATTATTAGACATAATGCTTAAATATTACTTACTTGTGAATAAGAAAAGATGAACAATAAAAGTAACTGGAGTAAAATAAGCTTAATACCTTTGTTAATGTTAATAGTTTTACCGACGCTAACTCTATATGCTCTTTCAATCTCTTATTCTCCTTTAACTGAATCATCCAATATGAATAGCTCCATTAACATTAAACGATTGAGTTTTTTTGGATCGGTGGAAATAAAAATCGCTTATTTAATAGTACTATCGGATTTTTTAATTCCTTAGGAGTTGGCCAAATGAAGCGCCTAGAAATCCAAGAAGTGGCTTCAGAAAAGCTTCCAAGCTTCGATGAGTCATGCTTAGTTATTTTTGATGGAGAATGGCTTTCAGAGCATTATGAAGACTCTGAGATTTATGTACTTCTACAGAAAGCTTCTCGGGGGAGGGCGAAACTTGTAGTGGTGGGAGGTTTAACATCAAAATTCCTAGAGGCTTTGGACAAGGCTGGAGTGGAGAAGCTAGTTGCTAAAGATGAAGAGGGAAATGTTAGGAACCCTGCTTACGATAACCCGCTGCTCGTCGGCTTTAGATGGAAGACCGAAATAACACCAGATGGAAAACTGTATCAATACCCATCGATACTTATCAGTAATACTGACGATGTCAAAACAATGATTGAAAGTCTCGTAGGCTGGCTGGGAGGTTGATGCGATTGAACAAACGTGAAATAAGTTTTTACATAAGTATGAACTTGATTCTCACTTTAGTTATAATGAGTAGTTTTCCTGTGACGCTTGTAAAAGCATCCTTACCATACTTGCTAACTGTCAAAGAATATCGATATACGCCGCTACTAGATTCTAATCCTTATGGAAAATTAATTAAATTTAATAGTAACTATTAAAAAACTGATCTATGATGGTGTTTCCACTTACGATTGGTATTTTTATGAGATAAAAATCCAAACCGTTCCAGGAACAGTAGCATATGGGAGTGCTTGGCGGACCGATGACACATGGGCTAGACATGTAGTGTTTAATCCGGGTACTTATAGATGGTTAGTGGACTATGATCCGACAACAACAGTGGGCGCGACTACAGTAGGAGTATCTCTTTCGGCAGCAGCTGGTCCAGAAGGGCCTAGCGTTGGATTCAGCGTATCTTGGAGTTATACTGTTAGTGATGTGAGGATTTACGATTTGAGTGATTTCAGCATTCATAGAGCTTATTGGCAACATGATATAGATAAAACTGCTAATGTTGCAATTTATACTTATCTGGCGAAACCAGGCTTTGTTGTTAAGACTAAGCAAAACTCTTGGTCATTTGTTGATGGATGGTATAAGGTGAGATGGGTAGCATGGATCTATTTAATTATTGGAGGTACTTGGTTTTCTAAGGAATTAGAATCTTCCACACTCTATCTGGATGTCCTTAAGACTGGAGATCAGCCCTAGCCTAACTTCATCTATCTTTTTCATTATTAAAAGATTATCTTAATAGAGAAGATATTAATGTTTCAATATGCTCAGATATGCAGAGCTTCGTCTTAACTAGTAGGAATACCTTAATCATTTCCTGCTCACTATAGCACGATGGCATCGGCAGCTCGTTATGAAAAAGTTTTGAGAAAAGTATAAAATTTATAGAGCCAGATCCATATTTATTGATGTGGGGATTATGGTTGAAAAAACTTTATATAATTGTTACATCATTAGGTTTTTTAGAAGCTAATGACTTTGAAAGGAATTAGTAATTCTCAGCGAAGAAACTTTGATTCTTTACCACTTGAAAGACACGGGGATTTATGTAATTGGAATCCTTATCAGGATATGGTGAGTAATAATGATAAGAATTAATGGTCTGCTTGTAGAGCTTGATGGGAAAAGCGTAATAAACGTGGATTCCGCCGCCTTAAGCGGTAGCACAATCATACTGGGGCCTAATGGTGCCGGCAAGACGGTATTGTTGAAGACTATTGTTGGTTTCTACAAGCCTAGCCATGGATCCATATTCATTGAAGAGTTTGATGTCAATAAGGCTAATTTTCCACCAAGGTTAGTATCTACAAACATGGAATCAGCTTATCTTCTGAGCGGTGGAATTTATCTTAACGACTTACTCGACATCTATTGTAAAATATTCAGTTGTAACATGGATGTTGTGAGGTCACTGCTCTCACTAATCAACCCTAAAGGTAAAGACCTAGGTCATCTTTCAATGGGCGAGAGGAAGTGGCTGACTACAGTATTAGCGCTTAATGCTGACTCGCGTATTGTAGTGCTGGACGAGCCTCTTGAGGATCTTGATCCCTGGTTATCTAGGAAAATGGCTGAGCTAATCCTAGAACACAGTAGGGGAAAGCAGGTGGTGATGACTCTTCACTCCACATTTTTTCTGAAGGGTTTCATAGATTGGGATACATTTCTAATGTTCGAGGGAAAGCTCTACGGCTCTTTGAAAGCGAGAAAGCTTTTTGCCAGTTATCTTGCACGGGGCTCGAGAGAGGATGCTTTGCTGGCAATAAGGATTGGCGGAGCTTATTACTCTATTGTAGAGGAGCCTACGGAGGGTGCTCTTCCCCTTAAAGATGTTGATGACTTGACCCAGCTCTACAGAAGGATGAGCTGAGGAGGCAGGGATGATGGTTAATGGAGCATTGAAAACATACTTTGCTCGCTTAGTAATAAACAGTTTAAAATCTCCAGCTTGGTATGCTGGCGGTCTCGGTTTCATGGGCGGCTTCATGGGCTTGGTTGGAGCATACTTTGCCAAGGTACCGTTCTCTTTCTGGTTCCCAATGGTTTACCTTATGTTTGCATTCTCGTTTGCAGGCGGCCTTGCAAGGTCTATGGCTATAGGTGCAGCCGCTTTCTACTATATTACTAGACACGGTGGTGTAAAGCCAATTAGTCTAGTGATAGCGCTTACGGGCGCCCTCCTGACGGTGCAACTCGTATTCTCCCCATTGTTTACAGGGATTATAGCCGCTGTCTACACGATGGCCAATAAGCCGGTTAACGTTTTCAACCCCCTGTTACTTGCTGCTTCTATTCTTCTTACGGCAATCCTAATGACCACACTGAGTTTAACAATGGGTCTCTTGCTGACTAAGAAAAGCATTCTCCAGTTTTCGAATTTTATTCCGATGATTCCCATAATCTTCTACTTTATCTCTCTAGCCATTCCCCCATCAGTACAATCATACAATCCCTTCTCAGCCATCCTCGTTTTACTCTCGGCATCCCTATCAGCCTCAGCCAGTAGCACAGAAATTCTCACTCCAATCCTATCGGTATTACTGTCTTCGTTTGCATTCATGTTTGTAAGCGTTTACCTTATGCGACATTTGCGAGAGGTCAACATATACGATGCTGTAACCTCGATGTAAAAAGAGAAATTGTGGGAGGCTCTTTCTTCTTTAATACCTTATTAGGTAATAATTATCTATTAGGTAAAAACTTTATATGATGGAGATAAATAGTCTAATCTATGGCAAAAATCTTGCCAAACTGGCTGGCAGTCAAATACTTTAGACTTCTCTCACTATTCGGACTCCTCCCTTTCACAGTGGAGGATGCGAAGGCGGCTTTAAACTCGGAGAAAGCGCCGCTGTTCTTACACAAGATGTATTCTTACGGTTGGGTTGATAAAGTGGAGCGGGGAGTCTACAGGGTTGTACATCCTTTCGTAGCCCTAATGGAGGCCTCGGGATGGGCTTGGAGGAGTAGGGTGAAAAATAGGGACAGGCTGCCAGTGCTCGAGGCAGCAGTCTCTAAGCTTTTCGAAGCGCTGGGGTCTAAGCTGGAATCCATAGTCTTATTCGGGTCGTTATCTACTGGAAAGCCTAAGCCTGAGAGCGACATAGACCTGCTGGTCGTAGCCAGGGATCTGCCTGACAAATACAGTGAGAGAACGAGCATAATTCGCGAAGTCATATCATCCAGGTTAATGGATGAGATTATATTGCATATCTGGAGGGAGAAGGGTATCTATGCAGACCTAGATATTCTTCTGATAGACGTTAAGGAGGCTATTGTGACTCATCCTTTTTACCTTGACTTAACTAAAGACTGCGTGATAATCTACGATAAGAATGGGCTGATGTCTAGAACGATAACGGAGGTCAGGGAGAAGCTGGAAAGGATTGGTGCTAAAAGGTTTGAGGAGCCGGATGGAAGCTGGTACTGGGTTCTAAGCCCCGAGGTGGAGAAGATTAGGAGTCTAGAAATATGAAGTTTACAAAGTTGTCTGAAGACCATTTTATGAGGGCCAGGTTTAGAATTAAAAGCGCTGAATTCGCTTATTCTGAAAAATCCTATCCCGACGTTGTTAGGTATAGTCAGGAGTGTGTAGAACTCTTACTGAAAGCAGCCTTAAGGGCTATAGGTGTAGAATATCCTAAGGAACACGACGTGAGTAGGATTCTAAGAGCTGTTAAAGACAGGTTTCCAGGATGGTTCAGGAGAGAAGTTGAGAAATTAGGAGATATCTCCAGGGACTTAGCGGATAAGAGAGCACCTAGTCTGTACGGTATAGAGTCCGCGGGTAAAACGCCAAGCGACATATTTGATAAGGAGGATGCTGAAAAGGCCTTATCGGATGCCAAGTATGTCTTGAACGCCGTGGGTAAGCTTCTCTTAGAACTCCAAGTAATATCGGAAAACCAGTTATAATCGAATTGTAAGAAAAAGAAGCATTATTATACTTTTATGGTGGATTGCGTTTCAACTGCTTAATAATTTTTAGGAGCATATTGCCTAAGAATAAGTGGGGCCTTGGACGCTCTGAGGGGACTCTATTATACTGAAGGCTCATTGCTTCTTTCTAGTGGATTAGATCGATAAATTAAGGGAAAAAGATATAAGGGGATTTGTTCCTTTAGTAATTTAGGAACTATGGGCGGGATCAAGGTATACATTTCCGATGATCTAGAAAAGAAGTTCAGGGAGGCTGCTATGAAGCTCTACGGCTATGGCAGAGGTTCCTTAAGCATAGCTTCTGAAAAGGCTTTTGAAGCCTGGCTTTCACAAGTTTCCCAGGTCCTAGAGATTGCTGAGACTATTGAGGACCCTGTGGAAACCATATACGGCATGCTTTCTCACGTGAAGAAGAACGGGGTAGAGCTTCAGCACGAGGCTAGGGAGTTGAGGGCGAAGAAAGCCCTTGAGTACAGAAATGCTCCTTGACTCAAACATATTCCTCGAAGTGGAGTTAGCGGAGCAGCGTGCAGAAGCCTGCAAGCGCTTGCTCAGTAAGATCAGGGATGGAGATATTAAATCGGCGATCACCGACTTCCATATAGACTCTATTGTTGTGGTGATGGAAAGCTACGGCAAGGGGTGGAGGGAGATCGCTCTGTTCTTAGCTTCGCTCCTCCGCTACAAGGGCTTGAGGATCTACTCAACGAATCTAGGAAGTCGAATAAGAGCCACAAACTTTATGAAAGACTATGGCTTGGATTTTGACGATGCGCTTGCAGTGCAGGCGCTCAAAGAGCTGTCGATAGACACGATCATTTCCTACGATAATGACTTTGATTCGGTTAAATGGGTTAAGAGACGCATTCCCGAGGAGCTGCTCTAGCTTAAGCGGGTTCTGTTGAGGTTAAATTAACACTACTTTCAGGAAGATCGTGCTAACACTCGAGCAATTTTGGAAGGTAAGTCGTATTCAAACAGTATAAAGAGGCAATTAGGAAATAACCATAATAGAGAAGAATTATTCGTCGCATCTTAAATAATCTTCCACGCTATCCGAATGTTCTAAGATTTATCTTAAGCTGATTTCATTATTTTCTTTTTATCCATTAAAAGCTGAAGTCATTCTGTGAAGAGGGAAATGAGCGTTTCGGTGTGTTCAACATGTTCAAGCTTTTCTAGAACTTCGTAAATTGTTTTCCTAAGTTCTTCAAGATTCTTGACTTCGATTACGAGAACAGAATCGAACCTGCCTAGGACTGAGTTTGCCAGTTTGACACCCTTTACTCTTCTGGCTCTGACTACTTCCTCAGAGGTTCCGGGCTTCGTTTTAACCAGTACGAATGCTCTAATCATTTTAAGTCTCACAACACTATGGAGGTTTCTGTCCTAAGAATGTTCGGAACCTTCTCAATAACTTCGTAAACCAGCCTGCTCAGGGCTTCAGGGCTCTCTACTTCGACTGTTGCAATAACATCAAACCTTCCATAGATCGGGTCTGCTGAATACACGCCTTTAATCTTACTAACCTCCTTAGCCACCTCTATCGAGGTCCCGGGCTTAGTAACTATAAATATGTATGCTTTAACAGCCATAATAAGAAATTTCCTTAAGGAGTATTTAATCATTTCTAAATCGAAAAAGAAGTTATGTTGAGTCAGCTACTCTACTACAACCGCTGTTCCAACCGCAGTAATTACGATAAATCCTTCCAAAATTTCTGATGTCTCGAAATCTATGCCTATGACTCCATTTGCACCAATAGTCATGGCTTTCCTTATAAGGTCGTCGAGAGCTTCGTTTCTGGCTTTCTCTATTTCTGAAAGATATGCTTCAGATTTTCCACCTACGAGAGCTTCTATTCCTGCGGCAAACCTTCCAAAGAAGCCTCTAGTTCTAACGGTTTGGCCGAAAACAATCCCAAGGCTTCTAACTATCTTCTTCCCTGGAATTTCGGGCGTTGTCGAAAGGTAAACCGGGCCGGGTGGCGGAGGGTAGCTCATGATAAGAGGTTTGATTAATAGTAAATAAGCTTATCTCAAGAAAGTTTTTAAACCAATAGTATTGTTAAGGGTTGCTAATGGATTTCGCAGAAGACCCTTTAACGGGTGAAAGTGTTAGACTCGTAGGATACTCTAACCTCGGTATCGGAAGTCTTAGGAGGGGGAAGGTCAGGGATATATATGACTTAGGTGAAGAACTCTTGATATATCACACCGATAGGGTTTCAGCATTTGATGTAGTTCTACCAACTCTAATTCCCCGTAAAGGGGAGTATCTTCAGAAACTGACTGTCTTCTGGATGAGGAAGAGTAGAAAGGTTTTTCCAAACCACTTGATAGATGTTGTTGACGACAGGAGTATTCTAGTTAAGAAGGCTAGGAGAATAGATATTGAATGGGTTGTTAGAAAGTACCTTTATGGTTCTCTCTGGAGAGAGTATCAAAAAGGTAGGAGGGAAATGTACGGTATAAAGTTCCCAGAGGGTCTGAGGATGGCTGAGGAGCTTCCTGAACCAGTGTTGACACCCACTACGAAATCAGACGTTGGTCACGATATGGAGATTAGTAGGAACGAAGCCATAGAGAGGGGCATAATCGATAGGGATACTTGGTCTGCGCTTGAAGAAGCCTCTTTAAAACTGTTTGAATTCTACGAGTCCGAGGCTAAGAAAGCCGGCATAATAATACCTGACTTCAAGATAGAGTTTGGCTTCTACAGAGATAGGCTGATCCAGATCGACGAGCCTCCTACTCACGATTCTGCGAGAATGTGGGCAATAAAATACTATAATGTAGGAGTGCCTCAGGAATCGCATTGCCTCGACAAGGAGTTTCTTAGAGAATGTTTAAGGAGGATGGGTTTCTCCGGAGAAGGGTCCCCACCGGAACTTCCGCCTAAAGTTGTCCGAGAGGTTGCTAAAAGATGCATAGGGTCTTACAGAGTGCTTGCTGAAGGTGTTAGCATAGAGGAGCTGGGTTTACTAAGCGTCGACGATATTTTTCCGCAATCTTGTTAAATTGACACTTTCATGTAATTTAAATTTAAAAGTACTTGGTAAATGTTAACCCTCGTTAAATGCCAGGGGAGAAATGCGGCCTGTTCGGAGCCAAGTGTTTCAACAATAGGTGTGTTTTCGACTTCCTCTACTGGGGGATTATAGCTCAGAACCATCGGGGTCACGAGTCCTACGGGTTTCTAACTTGTGCCAATAGCTTTAGGAGGCATGTTAACATTGGTCTCGTACCCCAGGTTTCTGGGCGTAGATACTCTAGATGGCGTAATTTTCTCAAAGGAGACGTTGGTATAGCCCACGTCAGGTATGGCACTTCCGGGGAGAGAGGTGCCTCTAAGCTGGATTATGCTCAGCCGCTGGTGGTTTCTCATGAAGGCGAGAAAATAGGATTTGCTTTCAACGGCAACATAATCAATACTTACGAACTTCAAAACCGTTTGACGGGTGTGTTTAAAGGGAAAGAAACATTTTGCGACGCGCTGGTTTTTTCAAAGTATCTTGTTACCAGTATCCGGAATGGCTTGATGAATGCGATAGAAGGTTGTATGAAGAATGTGGAGGGTGCTTTCTCCGTATTGGGGTTAAGGAATAATGGCGAGCTGTTTGCTTTTAGAGATCCCTTGGGAGTGAGGCCTTTATCAATAGGAGAGAGCGAAGACGGCATGGTTAAAGCATTTTCCTCGGAGACCGTCGGCTTCAACATTAATGGGTTGAGGTTTGTGGATGATGTTAAGCCTGGCGAAGCCGTAGTCATAACTAGAGATGGCTCGCAGAGAGAGAGGGTCGTCAAGAGTGAGAGAACAGCTTTCTGCGCTTTCGAATACGCTTACTTCGCTAGACCTGATTCGTTTCTCAACGGAAAGTATGTTTACAGGGTTAGAGAGGAGTTTGGAAGAAACCTCGGCAAAAGGTTTAAAGACATTGTGGAGAAGGCTGACGTAATCCTATCCATGCCTGAGACTGCTGAAGACGCTGCATACGGCTTACACGAGGAGACTGGCTTGAAATGGGAGAGGATCCTCAGGAGGCATAGGTATGTGACTCGGAGAGCATTCATACTCGAGCCCGATGAAAGGATTTCGACAGTGGATAGGAAAGTTAACATCATGGAAGGAGGGTTAAATGGAAAAAGGGTTATAATTGTCGACGACAGTATTGTTAGGGGCGACACTACTCGAACCGTAGTCAGTAAGATAAGGAGGGCAGGTGCTGAGAAGATTTATGTTTTCGTAACCTTCCCAAGGATAACGCACCCCTGCTTCTATGGTATTGACATGGCTACTTTCAACGAGCTCATAGGCTTCAGATTCGATGAAGATGGTATTGCGAAGCAGATTGGTGCAGACGGAGTCTTCTACCAGCCTCTGGAAGATTACATCAGGGCTACTGGCATGAGTGCTAACGAGCTCTGCACAGCGTGCATCACGGGAGAATACCCAACTGAGACAGCTCAGAAAATGGCTGAAGCAGCCAAGGCCTCGGCGAAGACAGATGACCAGAGGAGGATATATGAAAGGCCTGAGCTCTTCAAGAGGTAGGATGTTCAGATGACTGGAATACTTGGAATATATCTTTTCGACGAGAGATGGAATGCTGGAAGCTTCGGGGCTTATGGCTTGATGGCTCTTCAACACAGAGGGCAGGAAACTGTTGGGCTTGAGCTACTCGGCAAGAACAGGAGAAAGGTTTCTGGAGAAGGACTTGTCGAAGACGTTTTAAATAAAGTGGGTTTCGAGGGACATATATGCCTCGGCGCTGTTTCACCGTATCCTGCAGAAGCTGAAGAAGATATTCAACCCTTCATGCTGAGCGAAAAAGTTTCAGTAGCAATAGACGGCAAAGTAACCGCCGTAGAGAATTACAATTGGAATGACTCGCTTAGGTACGAGGAGAACTTGAGAAGAGCGTTTGAAAAATTCTCTAAAGGCAGTAATGATATAGGTGTTGTTAAAGATTTTTTTGATAATTGTAAGGGTGGATTCGCATACATTGCTGTTAATGATAAGAATGAGATGGTTGCCGGCAGGGATCCTCTTGGCGTTAAGCCCCTTGCTCTGGGGAAATTTGGTTTTGAAGGAGGCATAGTCGCTTCTGAAACATGTGTTATGGATGTTATCGGAGAAAGAGTGCCTATAAGTCCGGCTGAAAACATCGAGCCTGGTTGGGCAATGATTTTCACACCTTTTTCAGCGAAATGGATCAAGAGTAGTAATTGCCATAAGAGGGCTTATTGCAGCTTTGAATACGTGTATCTCGCCAGACCAGACTCTTATGTTAACGATATCCCGATATACAGAGTTAGAAGAGACATAGGAAAGAAGCTCGCTGAAGAGAGCAGGGTTGATGCAGACGTTGTAATAGGCGTGCCTGAGACGGCAATACCTTTCGCAATGGCTTATTCTAATGAAACCGGGGTACCGATAGAGAAGGGTTTTGAGCTCACCGGCAGAAGGGTTAGGAGCGCTCTTAGGCCAGATCAGTTTGAGAGGCTTAAGGGTGTGCAGCTCAAGCTCAACGTGATAAGCGAGGCGGTTAAAGGTAAGAGGGTCGTGCTGATCGATGACAGCGTTGTCAGGGGGAATACTCTTGCCAACATAGTTTACCTAATGAAGGAGAAAGGTGCTAAGGAAATCCATGTGCGAATAGGTAGCCCACACATAATTTCACACTGCCCCTTCGGCGTTGAGGTTCCCCCGGAAGACGAACTCATAGGGCGACACTTGTCTGAAGAAAAGATAGCTGAGGTCGTTGGCGCAGACTCTTTCAAATACTTGAGTTTAGAAGGACTCGTAGAAGCGATCGGGTTGAGAGAAGACGAATTGTGCTTGGGTTGCTTCAATTGCGTGTATCCGGAGGTGTAATGTTGAAAGTACTTCTAGTTGGCAGCGGTGGGCGGGAACACGCTATAGCTAAAGCGTTCTACAAGAGTGGTTATGAACCTAAGCTCTTCTGCGTATCGGAGCTTGTAAACCCGGGCATAAGCAAGATCGTTAAGGAAACTGGTGGAGAATATTACGTTGGTAATCCGAATGATCCTGAGACGGTTTTCCAGGCTGCTGTCAGAGCCGGTGTAGACTTCGTATTCGTTGGTCCCGAAGAGCCTAATTTCAGAGGTGTTCCAGATAAGCTTGAGGAAGAAGACGTACCTTGTATAGGCGCTAACAGAGAGGTTGCTGAAATAGAGATGTCTAAAGCGAGTATGAGGGATCTTCAGTGGAAATACATGATTCCAGGAAGGCTCTGGTATAAGAAGTTTAGGACTTTTGAAGAAGCTGTTCCGTATGTTGAAGAGTATGCTGAGAGCGTTGCCTTAAAGCCTGCGAGGCAAGTGGGAGGCAAGGGTGTTAAAGTGATAGAGGATTTTCAAGTCTATTTGAGAGAGGATAAGAAGAAAGTGAAGAAGCAGCATGTAGAATCCATCTACAAGGATTACATGAAGGGTTATGACGATATGGATTTCAAAATCCTTATAGAAGAAAGGGTTTGGGGACCGGAATATACACTGCAATGCTTTACAGACGGTAGGACAGTGGTTCCGATGCCGGCGGTCCAAGACAACAAGCATGCTTTCGACGGCGACCTGGGTCCAGAAACCGGTGGGATGGGTTCTATAGCTTGCGGTATGAACCTAAGATGGGGTGTTAATGATGATAGAGCCATACTTACTGATGAGGAGATTGAGAAATCTACTGAGATAGTTAGAATGATGGTTGAAGCGATCCAGAAAGAGACTGGCCGTAAATACCATGGTGTTGTCGCTGGACAGATGATGCTAACCTCAATATGGGGTCCTACAATAATAGAAATGTACTCTAGGCTCGGCGACCCTGAGGCCCTTAACGTTTTAGCTGTTTTGAAAACTGATTTAGTTGAAATATGCGAAGCGATAATAGAAGAGAGGCTGAACGCTATTAAGGTGGAGTTTGAAGAGAAGGCGACGGTCGTTAAAGCGGTCTCGCCAGAAGGGTATCCTTTAAGCAGAGACCTTGCAAAAGGTCATCCTGCTATAGTTAATGAAGAAGAGGGTGTTTTCTGGGCTTCAGCGCATTTGAAAGAAAATGGTGTAATAGAAACTGGAGGATCAAGACTCATAGAGTGCCTCGGAGTTGCTGAATCGATCCCGGAGGCCAGTCTTATCGCTGAGAGGCTTACTTCCAAAGCACGGTTAGCAGACGGCTGGGGTCTATTTCATAGGAGTGACATCGGCTCAGAGAAGTCTTTGGAGAGAAGGATAATGCTTGCCAACATGGCTAGGGAAATATACAAGTATAGGGAGAGAAAGGGTATTCTTGGGAAAAGAATTATATGGATTCCTGGGAAGGGCTTGGAAGAGGTTGGCTAGAACATGGCTAAAGCAGCAATCGTGATAGGAAGCAAGTCTGATGAAGAGCTGGGTAAAAACATAGTGGATTTTCTAAAAGGCTTCGGTGTCGAATGCGATTACAGAATTCTCTCCGCCCACAGGAATCCTGAGGAACTAGACAAGTTTGTTAAAAGCAGTGATGCAGAGGTTTTCATTGCCGTTGCGGGTCTTTCAGCAGCGCTACCTGGAGTAATAGCCTCCAAGACTTTGAAGCCAGTGATAGGTGTTCCGAGAGAGGTTAAGCTCGGAGGCCTGGACGCGCTACTCTCGATTGTTCAAATGCCTCCAGGAATACCTGTGGCTACAGTAGGTATAGATAATTGGAAGAATGCTGCGATACTCGCATTAGAAATACTCTCCTTAAAATATCCTGAGTTAGCAGAGAGGCTTGTTGAGGAGAGGAAGAGAAAGTGAGGATTAAAATAGAGGTTAGGCTTAAACCCGGTCACTTCGATCCCGAGGGAGATGTGGCTGCAAAGTCTCTTAGAGACCTAGGTTTTCCTGTGGATGCTGTTAAAGTTGGAAAAGTCTACGTTTTAGACGTTAAAGTTGACAGCAAAGAGGAGGCGTTAAGACTGGCTGAAGACATGTGTAAGAAACTCTTAGCAAACCCTGTTAAAGACGATTACACCATAGAGGTGCTTAACGCCTGAAGCCTGGCCTTAGAAAAAAACTCTACGAAGACTTGGAGGTTTACGCAATAGATCTTGCTTCAGCAGACGATAATGACCTTATTGAAATAAGCAGGAGCATGGGGCTTAACATAAGTCTCGATAGGATGAAGTATTT
>CAZTSG010000039.1:0-12964 GCA_964616835.1 uncultured Nitrososphaerota archaeon
AGGATCGACTCGAAAGCCTTGTAAAGAATCGATCTCAGATCCTCCACCACTTCCCCCCACTCCTAGGCCAGCATATAGTAAGTTTCGCAGGTAAATATTCGTTTTGTTACGAAATCGTTTCAAAATAAAACTTTTAAATACATTTTACACAGATAGGATATATATAGACACATACCCTTGTTTAAAGTGAATGAAATGGCTACTTTTCACTTTACCAAAGAGTTCATAGAAAAGTGTGAGGAATTTGTCCGCTATAATCCAAAGGTTGCGAGTAGTCCGCAGGAGCTTATAATAAGGTCGGGTCGGATGGCATTACACATACTGAAAGAAAAGTTTGGTGATTGCGAGGTTGGTGACTCGGGAAATTCAAGCTACAAGTCTTATTCGAATAGAAGAAAAGCTGGAAAGAAATATTCCAGCGAAACTGTGCCCATACGCATACCTGATGAAGATGTTAATAAAGTTAAGCAGCTTATTCGAAAATTAGGAATAGCCAGAACTGTAATAAGTTTTTATTATTTTGCTACATGGATGGTCCTTCTGGAAATCTGGAAACTTCCCGAAAAACCTCCATACTAGAATAGAAACGGTGTACAAAAACAGTTCCTCTTTACTCTACTAAGCTTTGTTCTTCAGCAGGTAGTTCTTCTGGAATCTCTTCAACCTGTGGTCTTCTGAGTCTAATTTTTCCTCGGAATCGTATGATTGTATACCCAGAGCCAATAATGCAAGCAGCATAAGTTAATGTATTTCCTATGTGGACGCTGGAGTATTCTGCGATAACTTCATTGAAACCAGCAACGTCAGCCGTAGCCTTCACGTTGTAAACGACCCCATAAAATGGCTCTTCTAAAATATAGGTCCCTGCTCCTAGAACGTTTTTTCCGTTTATGAGCACCTTCCCCTCGACTGGTTTGCCATCGGATTTGTAGTTTAACTTGAGGGTCGTTTTAGCATAGCCGAATACCATACTTTCGAATTTCAGGGAGTATTCGATTAAGTCGCACCTTGCGCTTATGGTATTAGAGTTGAAAACTATGATATTACGCTTTCCAGAAGTAATTCGGCCGACCTTAATAGTAATATCGCCGATCTCTCGGCATAATGGGTTAGATTGGAGCTCAACCTTGCCGTCGAACGGCATCCAATCTAATTCATAATATGCGGTTATGTTAACTGGTACAGTTTTTCCTACCTCGATCCTTTGAAGTTTGCTTGAAAGGGCCACTAAGACCCTATCCCATCTTAGCGTTATTGCATTCGATTTAAACGCTGTTAAGTTATATCGCTTATCTATGATCCCCGTCACTTTCAGCGTTACTACCCCTGGTTGATCTGCCTTCAGATATTCCTTTGAGAGCCACACCTCACCCTCGAATAGGCCGTTGTCAAAAGCATATCTTGCATTCCAAGCCACTTGAGCTTGTTCTCCGACATTATAGAACTCCTTATCGCTCTTTAGTTCCACTACCACCATGTCCCATATTATGTCAAAGGGCTCTTGCAGCACTTTGGATAGGCCGTATAACTCGTCGGTTATTGACTCTACGCGTATAGTCTCTCTGCCTACATCCATTTTCCTTAAAGTGAATGTGAAAGCACCCTTACCCTCTTTCGTCATGTTAAGAATTTTGATCGATCCTTTGAAGTCGCTGCGATCGTACATATATCTCGCATAGAGTCGCACCGTAACTTCGCTACCTATGTCTACTCTCTTTGCTGGAGAACACTCAACTTTATAGATTTCAACAGCGTCAAAGATTACGTATGGTCTTACCTTGAAGTCAAGTATTTGCACATCATAGTAAGATTCGAGGCTGAGACTTTGGGCTATGTCTAATTTGCCCACTTCATTTGATGATACTGCAAGTGTTAGATATCCCGATGCGTTTACTATGTACTTTTTCCCCTTATACTCGAAGACTGCTCCTGCAGCAGGTAGCTCATCATTATCCCTGACGACAAGGATGCTCACTACTGCTTCAGATCCAACATCATATCTCTCTTTTGGACTCCAGAACTTCTTTATAATCAGCGATTTAGTAGCCAGTAGTTCTAATTTGTAGTCATTATTGTTAGTGTTGCTGTCCAGATCCGATCGAACTGAGATATTTATTTCATTTGTTCCAGGTTTTAGCAGTATCGTTGTTTTAATAGTTCTCGTTTCGCCGGCTTCCAAAGCGGTCTCCGATATGGTCTTCATCTTAAATGCATCTTTGATTGCAACTTCGAAAGGCATGCTGGTTATGTCGCCTTTATTCTCTATAGTTATTGTTAATTCGATTTCCCGCCCGGGAATTGGGTCTCCACTATATGTAACCGATTTTATGGCTAGGTCTGGAAGGCCGTTGGCGACAAATAGCGATGCGGACAATGGATCGGCATCTAAAACCTTGACAATAAATCTGGACACCTTGTCGACGTATTCTTCTCCAACCCATAGAACCTTAAGAATTTCGTTTCTTCCTGAGGGGTGATTATGTACGTATAGTAAGACACCATTTTTCGGAATGCCTGAATCTTGCCCCTCTGAAAACCTATATTCAACGTAAAGGGATGCTTCTGTAGTTAGGGGCAAGATAAGCCCCCGTACTCCTGCAGCTGATGAGGATCTATAGATCGCTACTTCCAAGTGTTTTCCCCTGCTTATCGATAATATTTCAGAGCCATGGCTAACCCAGCCCAATTTCGCCTTTTCAGCCATAAGGATATGTGGTGGGTAATTCTCGCTGGCCGAGGGGGCCATCGGAGTCCAGCCGTCAGCTTTGGGTTGATCACTTAATCCACGCGCTTGTAGGAATGCATAAACACAGTAGAGCTTTGGGGAGGTGAAAGGGACTACTATGTATCTAAGTGGGCTGACAAGCCCGGGGATATCGGTCAAACCCCCCTTCGCGCACGTTTTATATTCGCAGGGACCCAGATGGACTATCATTAATGCCCAATAAGCAGTTATATCAACCGTCTCAGACAAGTTGTATAACACTTGGGTCAAAAGTCGTTTTAATATATTGCTGTCGTAATAATAGCTCTCAAAGCTATTCCAGCTATTGTTCAATACTATGAAGTTAGGGTAAACACTGATGTCTAGCCGTAATTTCCCGTAGCTTACCTCATCAAAATATTCCGTCAAGTAAGTCTTTACTGAGTAACCGATAAAACTCGGTTTAGTTTGAACCGCGGTGTTTTTGAAAGCTACTGGGACCACTAATATTTTACGCACTTCTACTTGAGCCTCAACGGTCTGACAATCTAAGATAATACAGAAAAGTATCAAAAAACACAGTGCCGTGAGCGTCCATGCTCTATTCACGGCATTTCACCACATTACCATTATATACTAAAGAGATTTGCGGGTTTAGCAATTTGCCCACCCGAAGTAACCAGAATGACAAAGACTCCTGTGAAGTCCGCATTTACTGGAATGTATATGTCTATGTAGGCAATCTCATTGGAGTCCCAAACCCATTGAGCCGACGCGTAATCAGATGGGTTAACTACCTCACGTACCTCTGAACCACTCGGCTTCGCTATTGACGATATCTTAGTTACATGCCAACATGATGCCATCCCAGCGCTACAGTCACCTTTGTACGGGACTCTAAAGAATTCTCGCATCAAATTATTCGGCTCGGCGCTGTTGCTATATACAAGGACGAGGAATAGATCGAAATGTTCAAGATCTTCAGACGAGTAACTTATATTCCCCATATTGAGTACCCTGATGCCTATATGTGTGACATGAGAATTCACTGTAGTTAAGCTTAAGTCTTTGCATTCAAGCTTTTCCTGAGGAATTCCTATTCGGAGGGCTTCAACTTCTAGAATCGTTTTCAGCACTGTTTCCGTTAATAGTGAGATCGAGCCGTCGACTAGAAACAAAAGACTTGACAAAAGCAACGCTAGAACAATCACACGCGAGGCAGCCATTTCTCACCTATAACCTCCAATTCCCCATGGCGAAGATACGTAAGCATGCACTGGCATGCTAGTATTGGCCAGACTTGTGAGAGTTCCTTTTATCGCTAATGTTTCACCGGGGTCCCAAAGGCCCTTCCCAGCTGCGGGGCATGGGCAGATCGGGTTCAACGTTTCCCCAGGCATGCCCGAGGTAAAGACTAAATCTACATGCCAAGTCGCTCTATCACCTATTGGATTGTAGGCAAGGTAATCCACCACTTGGTCTCCACCATCCCTTGAATAGTAAATCACTATAATGTCTAGATGCTTGAACTCTGACTCAGGTATCCCTATCGAGCCTTGATTGGTCGCTTTTATTTCAATCTCACTCTCGGAAATAAGAGAAACGGAGTCAACCGATATTGCGACATTCCAAGCGTGCCTTGTAATCTCCAAGCGAATTTCAGCCTCTCGATTGAGAAAGGAATCATATATCTCGAGCGAGGTCAAGTAGAATGATGCGATTAGAAATGTTAGGGAGAGAGCGATGATCCCGCAAGCAGCTATAACTGAGAAGCCCATCCCGTCACCCCGCCGTGAAGAGAATCTCGGCATAACGGCCAAACGGGGTGACAAATCTAAAGTAGTAATCGCCCGGCCCCAGATTATTTACCAAGATGACACTGATTTGGATTGTTTCGCCCGGCTCCCAAACCGAGTCGCCGTCATCATTTACTATGTTGTATGTCCATCTAGGGCCAGTTCCTGACTCTGCGTATGGTATCCTCTCAAAGGCCCCGCGTTGTCCGAAGAAAACATCTGAAAGCTTTATTTCGCTATCATAGAGCGGCCTCTTTCCAATATTCTTAACGAAAACATAGGCCACATTGTCACTCGAGCTGCCGAAGGCGAAGATTGCCTCGACCATAACCTTGGATCTTTCGCTGGCGTCGAGCCAGGCGGCCCTCATTGAGTCCGACATTGTTGTTGTTCCGAAGGCCATGGCTCCCCCCAAGATGCTGGCTGCTATAACCGCCGCGATAACAAGGTAAGTTTCACTAACTATGTTCGTCGCCATGAACGTCACCTCGGCATAAAAAGAAAAAGATAAAAAAGGAAGACTGGGTGTTACATAGTCATTTTTCATTTTAGTCATCCTAGGTACATTACAGTCGTCAATGATAGTGGTGTTATTCGTTGAATTGTCAAGACGTTCCCAATGGCTGGCTTGAGTTCAATGGTTACCTGAGTATTCGTCCCAGGACCAACGGTTGAGTCCTTAAAGGCTACAATGACTAGGAACTTGTCACCCTGCTCAAGGTATCCAGATGCACCACTATCTAATATTGGATAGATGCATGCAACTACCCCTTCTGTTGATCCAGATGGATCACACTTTATTTTCGTTTCATCCGCAAAAGTGATGTTATCATATACGTTAGGCCAGAATTTGTCGTGTGTCGTAACTGATATCGCGAAGAATTGTTGAGTGAGCGCTACTGGGGACTTGCCTGGGCTGAGCCTTATGGTAAAAGTTATGTTTTTCACGTAATCTCCGTCTGTAGCCTTGTAAGCTATCACGGCGCCGTCTAGCTCTAATGCTGAGGATGCCTGCTCCATTCCTGCTCTCATTACGTCTTGGGCCTTTTGCGTGCTCTGGAAACCTACGTTCAGTACCGCGAATGCGAAGGCCGCGGCTACGATTACGAATGCAACGAGGATTATAGCTGTTTCAATGCCCGTCAAACCCTTTTTCCCATTCACCCGGCTTTTTCCGTTCATCGGTATTATGCGTGGAATACGTGGATTAGAGGGTTTGGTGTCACTGGAGTGACACTTCAAAACATAATACAAGCTATAAGAGTTTTCTCTCATAGGATGCAATGAGCTCGTCGAAGGAGATTATCTCGGCGATTAAGACGTCTGTCAAGAGGCTTGAGGAACTCGCACCCAAGCTTATCGAAGCTTACGGGAAGACTTTCGGTTCTTCCGCGATCACGATTGTGCCTGAGGTTCGGGAGGAGGGTGAGTCGGCCGCAGCAAGGATTTCTCAGCATAAGGAGACCAAGCCTGCTCAGACTCAAGCTAAGGAAGCGGAGCGCCGAGTAGAGTATCCAATACTTTCTCCTCCGCTTGGAAAGGCCGGTTTGGAAGGACTTAAGGCGGTTAACATCACCTCACTCGCGACTTTTATCGCGATGCTCGCTGGCAAGGATGGGGCCCTCAGGCTATTAAACACTTATCGGAATATGGGTCTCATATCGAGTGAAATTCACGATAAGCTTACAACTCTTATTAGAGTTTTACCGAACTATGTACAGGCCACGGAGCCAGATGATGTTTGGGCAGATGTCGTCGTCGGACTTATAAATCTCTACGAGAAAGATCCTACTAACTGGGGGTTCCTCCTCCTAATCAGGCTTGTGGAGCTAGTAGGTGATGTACATGCAACCGTCGAACTCGAGTGAAGTTGACAGGATCCTCCACGCCCACAGAATTCTCACATGCGTGAAGTCCATTCACTCATGCCCATATTACCAAATGGCCCCTCAGGGCCTAAGAAACGCTCTGAATGAGAACGCGCACCTCCTAGTGTATCTCCATAGACTCGACCATGTCCCAGTCTACAAGGAACAGCTCTCCAGAGGCGCCGATGAGAGCATTCCGAGCGTGATATATCCCGTGGGCGACCCGGTATTCATTCACGTGCTTTCTAGGGGGCCTAAGGAAAGAAGGCTGTACATACATATAGAACCATTAGGAGATAACATCCCCTATGTTAGAAACGCGAATAAACTCGTTGACACGGTTATAGAGTTAATTCTAAGGTCGATAAGAGAAGATGAGGAAATCAGGACGTTAGAGGAAAAGAAGGCGAAATTGAGAAAATACTTGAACGCGGTGGCGAAGGTGTCGAATAAGCTCGGCTCCAGCTCCTACTATAGGGAAGATGGTAGGCTCATTGTTAGCCGCGAGGTTTGGAAACTCTTAGAATATAGCGTGATGAAGGAGATGGCCGGGGTCGGCCCCCTAGAACCGATAATAAGGGATCCATACATAGAAGATATTAGCATGCCTGGAGCTGGACCTGTTTATATTGAGCATAAACTCTATGAGAGCTGCGAGACGACAATAAGATTCAATGCAAGGGAGCTTCGAAGCTATGCTGAGAGATTAGGGCAGCTAGTAGGTAGAATTCCTTCGCTGAAAAGACCGATAGTTGACGGTATACTTCCGGATGGGTCAAGAATCAACATAGTCTACGATGAGAACATAAGCCTTAAGGGCCCAAATATTTCCATCAGAAAGTTTAGCGCGAAACCGATGAGTATAATCGAGTTAATCAGACTGGATACGCTGGATTATATGATGGCCGCTTATATCTGGATGCTCTTGGACAATAATCTAAACGTATGGTTCTGCGGTGAAACCGCCTCCGGAAAGACCACGCTTATGAACGCCTGCCTTGCTTTCATACCATTCAACTACAAGGTAGTTTCAATCGAGGATACTCCTGAGGTGATTGTCCCCCATGTAAATTGGGCTAGAGAGAAAACAAATGATGAGGCTGGGGTAGGGCTCTTCGAATTGCTTAGAAATGCCTTAAGACAGAGGCCGAACTACCTGATCGTAGGCGAGATAAGAGGAAAAGAGGCTTACGTCGCATTTCAAGCCATGCAAACAGGACACGCATGTTGTTCAACATTCCATTGCGGTAACGTGGAGCAATTGGTCCAAAGGCTTACAGGTCATCCAATAGAAATTCCGAAAACCTTTCTTGACATTCTCAACGCTATCACGATCCAGGGCATGGTTAGGCATCCCAAGACGGGAAAACTGGCAAGAAGGGTGTTTGGAATATACGAATTCCTCGGATACGATCCCATCGAGGGCAAGTTCAACTTTATCGAGATATTCTCTTGGGATCCGGCCACGGATTCTTTCACTTTCAGAGGTGAGGGAATGAGTTACCTTTTAGAGGAAAAGGTAGCCAAGATGAGAGGAATTCCTAAGAAAGAGATAAAGAGAATTTATCGAGAGCTTGAGGAGAGGGCGGAGATACTCAAGTTGGCAGATTCTCTGAACATCGCCGATTATTACGAGTTGTTCGATCTCTTCAAGGAGGTAAGGTTGCAAGGTCCATCAAAAGTCCTCGAAACGCTTAAGAAAAAATATGCTATGGTGCTAAAGCCCAATTAATTAGAGTTCACGTATAAGCTAGCAGCTTTCTTCTGAGTTCACGTATTCTTTTAGTAAGATCTCTTAATTCTTTTAATTCCTCTTCGGTAAATTCGAGGTTGTAATCTTCGTCAACTTGTTGAGACTCTAGCATAACGGGCTCGGGAAATGTAGGTGGCGTTTTTGCTTCCATATCAAAAGCAGGTTTCTCTTCCTCCTCTCTTCCTACTTCGTGTCCGTAACTTGGCTCTACTCCTTGTAGGTTTTTTCTTAATTCATTTATTTGACTTAATGGTCCAGCTTGTGGCTCATTGGCAGATTCTTCTAGTGGTGTCGGGATTTCAGGCTCAGTAGTAGAGGCTTCAGCAGGTTGAGCAACGGTCCTAATTTCCATTCCAATTCGCCGTGCTGTGATTCTTTCAATTACATAAGGCGCTACTTTCCTTATAAATTGCCATAGGAATGGTGACGAAAAGGCACCTAATATTATGAACATCATCTGCTCTCCGGTAAAAAGTTCGGTCATGATTAGGCTTTTTGACAACCATTGCGTGATAGACAATAGTAAGATTGTTACCGTCACAGTCACAACTACTTCAGCGGCAACGTTGCTAGTGTCCTTCATCCACCGCCAAACACCCCCATGACCTCTATGAGATATCTAACGCCAACGGTTGTTAAAAATCCTACAACGCCCGTTGCGAGTAATAGATAAGCGAGGGCTCTAAGTATCGGGAAGGGTGATCCACCTTCAAGCAAGCCCATGAATAAAGAATTCACTATAATGAATATTACTGATACCATAAACGTGATTATGAAGATGAATGTTGTCATTGTTGTTACCGGCGTTATAAAGAAGGGGAGAAGAACAAAGCTCGTCACGCCCACTGCAGCTTCGGTTAATCTTCCGAAAGCATCTAGTATAAGCATCAACATCAACGTTACACCCACGAATGCACAGTGTATTGGAACAATTAGTCCTCTTGCATAGCTTGCTACAGCTGACCTGATTCGTCTAGCATGAACTTTTAAATCAATAGACCTTATAAGAACTTCTGAAAATCTATCGGGATCAAGCCCCGTTCTCACACCCACTACAAAAAGTCCTAAAGAGTTCCATGCAAGCCTTGAAAGTAATTCTAATTTGAAAAGTCTCCAACAACGTTCAAAGTTTGCACCCACGTCCAGTTGTGCCTTTAATCTCCTTAATGAGTTCATAAACCACCTCCACCTGCCAGCGACGAGAACGGAGATAGATTCAATAATACTCCCTGTTGAGGCCGTGATATCTGCCAGAGAACTAATGAATAACGGTAGCTCTTCATCGATATGGTTAACTATATTGATGATCTTCTTGCCAACGTTATAGGCGATAAAAGCGATTAAGCCAAGCGGTATTAATGTTAGGAAAGCGACTTCCGGGGGTAAGTTCAACAAAAACACGACAAAAGGCAGTAGCACCGTCGCAATTATTAGAAGAGTTATTAAAATTCTGTACCGGATTATAATCCTTGCCCTTGGTCGGATGAGATCGTAGGATGGAAGCACCCTTCTTGCTAAAAGCATGACTATCGCGCAAGCGGCTGGAAAACAGACTATTGTCAAGATAATATGGTTAAGATCGCCGAAACCAAAGACCACCGACGTGATCACGAGTGTTATGAAGAGAAAAAGGAAACTGCTAAGCAATGAAGAATAGGCATCGGTTAGGAGCCTATAGCGTTCTTCGGCTCTTTCTACGGCTCTCTGCTCAGATAATTGATGCGTAGAGCTTTCCATCTTTAAAAAGTCTATGAGGGATGTTCCAGTTCTCAAAGTTCTAGCCAGTCTCGCAAAGAAATCTGATATTCTTTTTACCTTGATCGTAACTAAGAGTCTCTGGAGTAGTGTTTGAGTGTCTACGTGCCACCTTATCGCTAATGATCTTATCCTACTGAAAATATTTCCAAGACTACCTAGCTCCTCGGATGCAGTACTTAATACCTCCACGTAATTCTGAAACGACATGTCAGCCGCCGTAGCTAACATACCATTTAATAACATGAAATTGTCCCAGTTCTCCTCACTGATTTTCATTTGGGGAGCCTTCACAATCGCTATGGGACGGACCTGTCGTAGCATTCTTTACACCATCGTTCCGCTTATCGGTATCACCTTTATCCCGAAAACAGGATCAACCGCAAATCCTATAGTTACGTCTACACGCTTCACAGCCCCCCTGAGTTTAGCGACCTTTATCATTCGCAGTATTTGTTCACCCATCTCCTTCATTTCTAGCAGGATGTTTCCATCACATACGCTTCTAACTCTGACGAGGAGATCTTCATTTAAGACGAATGGATGAAGAGTTAAGAACACTGCAATATCATAACCATCTACGCAGTCACGCATATGGCTGAAGAATTCTAGTATTTGATGTTCGGATGCTGTTGCTATGAAGTGTGATATGTTATCCACTATTATAACCTCTTTCTCCATGACTTTATGCAGGAATTCAACGAATTTCATGAGAGTATCCAAAAACTTTTGACTAATTTCAGCATCCCACCTGATATTTCTGACATTTATGGACGTTACACTAAATTGCCACGAAATAAAGTGAAGGTCACAGTCGAAGCTAAGGGACTTCATGCTGTTCAAAAGACCCCTTATGGTATTTTCCGTGGTTATATAATGCACGCTGTATCCTAGGTTTAGTGCGCCGTAAGCAACTGCTTGGACGAAGACACTTTTCCCGGCGCTGCTTGGCCCCTCTACGAGGCATAGCGTCGGAATCGGTATTCCGCCTATCTTTCTATCTAGTTCACTGTTCCCGAACTTAATTATTCGCGTTGCCTCAACCTCGCTCATTACTAAGCCCCTCCTTTTGCACGCGTTTCGAGAGTAGGCTGTATGTGATGATCATGGAACGTTCATCAAAATTTGTTGTAAGAAGGTAAGTTGAAAGAACTAAGCCCAGAGGCTTTGGCGCTTTCTTAATATTCTGCATTAATTCTAATTTTCCGATTAATGATTTGTATATCCAGTTTTCAATTGTATGCGACTCATTCAAAGCGTTGAGGATTTCTCGCGCTTTATTTCCCAAAAGAAATGATAAACATCTGTATGGATATATAGAATATGCGTGTATCGGACCACTAGACTCAAGTAGGAGGGGCCTTCTAACCTCTTCAGTATCTTTCATCAGATTCTTATTTAGGCTTTCAAAATTTGGAACATTTTCTTGTGATTCAGAGATTTTCTCGATTTCTTTTCCGAGGGGTATTTCTTCATGGGATTCAGGTCTGGTTTTATTTTCATTTTCCAATCCTTCGGTATGCAAAGATATTACAGGGGTGAAGGGGTTTATCATGGAATCGTAGAACTCTCTTAATTCCATCAACAGTTTTACCAATTCTTCTATACCCTTATTCATGTTCTCGAACGCCTCCTACTTTCCCCAGCAACTCATTTTCGCTTAGTACATTAGAGATTATTAGGCTAGTCTCCCTCGAAAGTATTTCAGCTACCTTCATAAGAATAGTCGGTGAGCTATACAATAATATGAATCGATTTCCCTTTAGACGTAACCTAATTACATCTCCTACATCGCTGCATAAGCGTTCAATAGAAGTTATGTTTTTGGTTCTAACAATCCATCTGAGGTATGGATTATTAATGTACAATACTTTTTCATTGTTATTGTCACAAATCTCTAAGTTGACTACTTGCCACTTGAGCATGCTTAAGTCCGTTTGTACTTGCTCGCTATAAGCTATCATCAGAACGGCCTTGTACAACTCCATATTACTCCCAGACGAGTTCATAGCCCTCAACTCCCCTTACCACATCCTTAAGAAGCGACAAATCTAGTGGGACAAAGCTGTCTTCTTCTTGCTTGACATTGAGGGATAAAACTTTCGCGCCAACCCTTTTTGCTTCTCTCAAGATTATGATCCTGACTTCGAAGAAGAGCCCCGGGTCGCGGCTAGTAAACTTTAGAATGCATTTAGCGATTCCTTTTTTCGCCTTTAGGGATATGAAGTGGGTGGGGAACTTATTTGTTATTCTGTCGATAAGGGCTTTTGCAGCTTCAATCGGCTCCACTGTAAATTCTACTTCGTAAAAGATGGTTGATATTTTCGGTGTACCTAAGTCAATAAACAATCCAATCCGAGCCCCTCTTTCAGCGGTCAATATCATTATGCTTGCTTTCTGCTTATCCCTTAATGATAAGGCCTGAACAATAGGTGCAGGTAATAGTAGGTATAGGCTTGCACTCCTCTTTCTGATAATAGTAGGAACAGACAGGAGGTCCGAGTCCCAGGCGAGATTATTAATTACGAATGTGGATGAATTATGAAAATTAGAATTAAGATCATCATAATTGAATGCTTTAGGGTCAGTTTTTTCCTTAATTCTTAATGCAGGTTTTTCGTTAATGGTCATACACCAAATATAAAGATGCAATCTGAAATATATAAGTTTCTATTTGAACTATAAGTTATCATTTTGAAACTATAAATCCTATCCAGAACTCAATAATTTATAAAAAATAAGGCGATGTGCATGAAGTTGGTGTCGGTTAAGATGCCTGAGGCGCTTGTTGAGGCGATGGATGAGCTTGTTAAGAAGGGGTTGTATCCGAGTAGGAGCGCTGTGTTGAGAACCGCGGTTAGGGATCTATTGAAGAGGGAGTTATGGTCGATTACGGAGAAGTTCAAAGAAACCAAGCAAGCTACTAGAGTCTATTGAAGAATATTTCTAACTCAGTTTAGAAGATCTCATGATCTTTCAAAGCTTTGTAGTATTTTTTGCCACTTTTAGTTCATGATGCGAGGACATTATTAATAAGTGGGGATACGAACCCATAAATTTCTTTAGTTTTTCTGGATTAAGGCCAGTT
>CAZTSG010000040.1:0-12685 GCA_964616835.1 uncultured Nitrososphaerota archaeon
ATGCCGATAATAAAGCGTAGTAGGAAGTTTCCAATAAGGGCTGAGGACATAATGAGCTCGCCTCCAGTAGTGGCTAAGGCTGATGCACTAATCGAAGAAGCAGCAAAACTGATGTACGACAACAATGTGGGTAGCGTCATGATAGTTGATAATGCAGGTGTGATCGTTGGAATAGTGACTGAACGAGATCTCATCTATGCTGTTGCTAACGGTAAAGTAGGCAAGGGTCTACCACTCCACATGATTATGACGGAGAACCCGGTTACAGTTGAGCCTGATGTACCCATAGACGAAACTCTTCGAGTAATGCGGGAAAAGAACGTGAGGCACCTTCCGGTAGTGGACTCCAGAAAGAAGCCATTAGGAATGATATCGCTCAGAGACGTAATAGACGCTGTTGTCGCTTTCATGAGAGTTTATACCACCGGTTAGCAAGTTTATTACTGGCAGTGCGTTTTCATTATTATACTAGGTAAAAACTTAAATCTTAATCCTGAAAGTGGGAAAGAGGTGGTAGGGGTGGGGAAGAATGACTTTAATGGCGGCATCTTTAGAGAAACCAGCTTCTTCAAAGAAAATACCTTTGAACATTAAACTGATAGCTTTGATTCTCATACCTTTAGTCGTAGGGTTAGCGATAGGGTATGGAGTAGCTGTCGTAATGATGGGTGGTGCAGCTCCCGCTCCTAAAGAAAAGACTGTTTATAACATAGGTTTAACGATACCACTTTCGGGAGAGCTTTCATCGATAGGGAAGATTTGGGAGAAGGTTGTCTCACTAGCTATTGAGGATCTTAATAATGAGGTTGCAGCCTGCGGTTTAAACGTGGAATTCCGTCTAGTAATCTTGGATGATGCCACAAGCGATGAAACAGCTTTGCAAAATGTTCAGAGCCTCCATCAACAGGGAATCAAGGTAATAGTAGGGCCCGCTGCAAGCTCCCAAGTAAAAGTTGTTAAAACCTATGCGGATGATAATAAGATAGTAATAATATCTCCATCATCCACGGCACCGACTCTAGCAATACCCGGAGATTTCATATTTAGGACTGTTGGCTCTGACGCTGGTCAAGCTAAAGCATTATCCACGTTAGCCTATCAAGAAGGAGCTAGAAAGCTCGTAATCTTCTTTAGAAATGACGAGTATGGTAATGCATTTGCTGATTTCTTAAAGCAGTATTTTGAGGAGAAGGGTGTTTCAGTCAGTAAGCTATCTTATCAAACCGGCCTTGCAGATTATGCTTCTGAAGTGGCTACTCTAGCAAGCAGAGTCCAGTCTGAGGGTGCTGATGGCGTCATACTTATAGCGTTTGATAAGGATGGGGCTAATATTCTTTCTCACGCTGCCGAATCAGATATTCTTTCGAATATAAGATGGTTTATTTCAGAAGGACCTCACGGCGCGGGCGAACTGCTTATTGCAGCGGTAGGCAGGTTTGCATCCAAGGTAAGACTCTATGGGACCAGGCCGCTTTACATAGCTAACCCGCTTTACGAGGACCTTGCCAAAAGAGTTAGGGAGAAGTTCGGCATAGAGCTCGGAGTCTTCTGCGAGCATCTCTATGATGCGATTAAGCTTGCTGGATGGGCGATAATAAGAGCGGGTAAGTACGATGGCGAGGCGATAAGGAACGCATTGGTTGAAGTAGCCAAGACGTATTACGGGCCGAGTGGCTGGACGATGTTTGATTCAGCTGGCGACAAGGCTCAGCAAGACTACGGAGTATGGGCTATCGTAAGCACTGCCGAAGGCTATAAATTTAAAGACGTAGGATTATTTGAAAGAGGATCCATTGTTTTCACGGAGCAAGCATATCCTTGAGGCAGAAAAATTCCAGATTACTCCACATTATTTTTTTCTACTCTACGCATCAAGTATCATCTGTGAATAGGAAGAGTGCCTGAGGATGATACCTGGCTTCGTACAAACTCTCATCAACTTTGTTCAATACGCTTTTTTCTACATGATTTTCTCCTTACCTTTAACTCTAAGCTACAGAACTACTAAAGTGATCAACTTTGTGCATGCAAACTTCATAACTTATGGTGCCTATATCGCAATATTTCTCAACGGTATAGTGGGAAACACGAGCATGGTTTTCGCATCACTCTCGGCCTTTTTAATAGTCGGTAGCATAGCCGTCTTAAACAACCTTTTAGTCTTCGCACCTCTCCAGAAAAGGGGTTCTTCACCGGCGATGGTGATGATATCCTCTATGGGACTCTGGATCGCTTATAAGTATATCCTTTACATGTTGACAGACATTGTACACTTTTACACTTACAAGAATTTTGTCTCCTACGGTAGAATAACTTACTCAGACATTCCGAGTTTAAGTATAGGAGAAGTTAATTTAAGCCAAGCCTTTGTAGCAGGAATGTTTACGGTAGTCGTGATCGTCTTAATTCTATACCTTATCTTGGAGAAGACTAGAATGGGTCGGGCAATAAGGGCTATTGCAGACAATGCAATGTTAGCTGAAGTATCGGGCATACCCAGAAGTCTTTTAATCAACTTAACGTGGTTCATTTGCGGAGGAATAGTTGCTATTGGTGGAGTAGTGTGGACTTCATTCTCGGGAGCGGTAACGCCGGAAGTAGGAGATTCAATGATCCTGCAGGTTTTCACAACAGGTTTCATAGGCGGTTTGGTATCTCTTTTAAGAACAGGAGCAGGAGCACTCCTAATAGCCTTTATGGAAAATATAGGAATTGCTCTGCTAAACGCTTATTTAGGGATTCCAGTAAGCTTCAGACCGTTCTTGACATTTGTTACTTTAATCACCACGTTGATACTTTTCCCGCCTCTAGGGGCTGGCGGCGGGCTTCCATACAGGTTCCTCAAGAGGAGGTCTGAGAAATGTTCGGATTCGACATAGTAGGATTCATGATAAGCTGGCTGACGCTCTTCGGGATTTACTCAATACTAGCGATAACACTGAACGTCGAATCAGGTATAAGTGGTATAACAAATTTCGGAAAGGTTGTTTTCTACGGAATCGGTGCTTACGTAAGTGCTATGCTTACAACGTACTTGATACTCATGTTGAATGGTGTAAATGTTAGTGAAATACCGCCATACAATATAAATGGTGTAATACTGCTTGGAGAATTGGGCAATAAGAACCCTGCCCTCAACATAGGGTTATTCTTGCTTGCAATAATTCTTTCCTTCATAGTTGCAGGTGCCATAGGTTACTTGCTAACATATCCAATACTCAGAGTTGGCCCCGAATTCGTTGGGTTCACGTTATTGAGCTCTGGCGAACTTACTAGGATTTTCCTGCTTCATTACGAGCCTGTTGGGGCAAGCAAGGGTTTGATGGGCATTCCAAATCCATTTGGATGGATTCCGGATAGTAGGATTCGTCAAATACTATACTTAATGCTTGTCTTAGGTTTTCTTGCATTGACATTTATCACCATGAAGAAGCTGGTCAATTCTCCACTCGGGAGGACGCTGAAGGCGGTGAGAGATGATGAAACTGCCGCATTATGCATGGGAAAACACGTGCCCAAGATTAAGGCAACAGTATTGTTCATCGGCTCCGGGTTCTCCGGCATTGCAGGAGCCCTGCTTTCATACTACTTTACTTCAGTGAACCCCAACATGTTCGCACCCTCGGTGACTTTTAACGCATGGGCCATGATAATTCTCGGAGGCTTCGGTAATTTAGTTGGCTCCCTGCTCGGCGCGGCAATAATCACTCTTGTAGACAGAGCTTTAACGTTCATAATACCTCTGCTAGGAATAACAGTAATATCTCCAGATTATCTCAGATGGTTAATCGTAGGTCTTCTCTTAGTTATAGTGCTTCTAGTTAATCCTAGAGGGTTATTGCCTGAGAAACCAATTGAGACGCCAGCATCAAAAGAGATGAAGAGGGAGACCGGTGAAGAAGGCGGATGAGCACTGTACTTGAAGTAAGGGATGTAGCAAAGTACTTCGGTGGTATAAGGGCTCTCGACGGGATAACGCTTTCTGTACCAGAGAAAGGATTAATCGGTCTAATAGGGCCTAACGGGTCTGGTAAAACAACGTTGTTCAACGTTGTTACGGGGTTTTATGTTCCCGATAGGGGAAGCGTTTGGTTTAGAGATTCTGGCGGTACCTGGAGAATAGACGGGTTAAACCCGAACGAGGTGTTTAGAAAAGGCATTGTCAGAACTTTTCAAACGCCCAGGTTGTTTAAGTCTCTAACCGTCTTAGAAAACCTACTGTTAACACCGATAGGGCAGAAGGGGGAAGACATTACTAGGGTTTTTTACGAGAAAACTTGGAGGGACCAAGAGTTAGAGCTTGCTAGGAAAGCCGTCAAGCTGCTTAAAACGTTTAACATGCTACAATATGCAAACCTCATGGCTTCGGAGCTTTCAGTAGCGCATATGAAGATGCTTGAGACAATGAGGGGGCTAATGACTCCCGCTACTCTCTACCTTCTCGACGAGCCAGCTGCTGGTGTTGACTATCCTCAGGCGAGAGAATTGTTCTCTTATGTCAAGAGATTGAGGAATGAACAGGGATTATCTTTCCTAATAATCGAGCATAGGATAGAGATTCTCATGGAGTTTGTTGATTATGTTTACGTATTGCATAACGGTAGGCTTCTTTGCGAAGGCAAGCCGCAGGAAGTAGTTTCAGACCCTAGGGTAATAGAAGCCTATATAGGTGTCTAAAAATGCTGACTATCAGAAATCTGAAGTCTGGCTACAGCAGAATGATTGTTATTCAAGGAGTTAATATTTCTGTTGAAAAAGGGGAGATAGTTGTTGTCCTAGGCCCTAATGGGGCTGGGAAAACAACTTTGTTAAACACGATATTCGGCATTGCAACAATACATGAGGGTGAAATACTCTTCGAAGGCAAACCCATTTCCTTAATGAGACCTCATGAAGTCGTAAGAGTAGGGATTAGTTATGCTCCTCAACTCGGTAATATTTTTCCTAATCTAACTGTGGAAGAAAACCTTCAAATGGGAGCATTCATAAGAGGAAAGGATCCTGCTATCAGAGAAGATATGGAGGAAATGTTCAGGCTCTTCCCTGAAATAGAGAGGAGGAGAGATCAGAAGGCTAAGACGCTGAGCGGTGGGGAGAGGCAGATGCTTGCAGTAGCTAGAGCACTTATGACTAGGCCTAAATTCCTATTGCTCGATGAACCGACAGCAGGATTATCGCCACGCGCTGGAGCAGCTTTAATAGATAAGATTAGGGAAATAAGAGATAGAGGTGTAACAATACTCATGGTTGAACAGAATGTAAAGAGGGCATTAGATATTGCTGACAGGGGTTACGTGATTGTAAGCGGTAGAATAGTTAGAGAGGATTCTGCAGAAAACTTGATGAAGATGAATATAGAGAGGTTGTTTTTCACAGCTTAGTTTAATAACTGGAAACATTTTTCCATTCTAGTTCAAGTGCGATTGAAAAGCTTGAAGAGTCTCTGATGCAACATATGATTTGGGTAACGTTGGCAAGAAGCCGATAGTTAGGGTTTGGCGGAATAGGAAAGATGATTTAAACTTGCTGAATCAAAGTTCATAGGAACCTTCAAGATTTTTCGAAAGCTTTTATAAGGAAGCGTTGCTACTTTATTCTAGATGGGGTTTAGAGCCAGGCTTATAGATATTAAGCAAGGTGCTTTCGAAGTCCTATTAAACATCAGGGATGCGGAAGATCTTGGGGTACACCCCCTAGACCGTGTCAGAATGTCCTGTGGAAAAGGATCATTAACTGCTGTTGCAAACATTACAGAGACGCTGGTGGCTAGCGGGGAGATAGGTGTTTTTGCAGAAGCTTCTAACGCTCTTGGCCTTAAAGAAGGAGAGCTTGTGAACGTTATCCCTGGAGAAAAACCATCTTCTCTCGAGTATATAAAGAAGAAGATGGAGGGTCGGAAGCTTTCGGGACAAGAGATACATGCAATAATAAAGGATATTGTAGATAATAATCTATCTGACATAGAGCTTTCCGCCTACGTTACCTCCGTTGCTATAAGAGGCATGGATATGGATGAGATTACAGATATGGTTAATGCAATGGTTGAAACTGGAGATAGAATAGTTTTCGACAAGTCGCCTATTGTCGATGTTCATAGCATAGGCGGCATACCTGGGAACAAGTATGCTCTCCTCACAGTACCCATAGTCGCGGCCAACGGCGTAACAATACCTAAAACGTCTTCGAGAGCAATAACAAGCCCGTCTGGAATAGCTGACACGATGGAAGTGCTTGCCCCAGTGTCTCATACAGCACAGAAGATAAAAGAGATTGCTGAAAGCGTTGGCGGAACACTTGTGTGGGGAGGTAGTGTAAACCTTGCTCCTGCAGACGATAAGATAATAAGAGTAGAATATCCTCTATCCCTTGACCCTAAGCCGCAAGTACTTGCTTCAGTAATTTCAAAGAAGAAGGCTGCTGGAGTAGAGCTTCTGCTAATAGACATTCCAATGGGGAGGGGCGCTAAAGTAGAGACTGAAGACGAGGCTAGGAGGCTTGCCCAAGACTTTATAGAACTGGGTAGGAGAGTAGGAATAAGAGTCGAATGCGCAATAACCTATGGCTCTCAACCTTTAGGTAGGGCGGTAGGCCCTGCTCTGGAAGCCAGAGAAGCTTTAAGCGCTCTTGAGGGAAAATACGCTCCCAGAAGCCTTGTTGAAAAATCATGTGCGTTAGCAGGAATACTGCTTGAAATGGCTGGCATGGCTGAGAGAGGAAGGGGGAAACATCTTGCAGAAGAAACTCTCAAGAGTGGGAGAGCGCTCTCCAAGTTTAAGGAGATAATAGAGGCTCAAGGAGGTAATCCAGATATTACTTCAGACGATATTGAAATCGGAAAATATACTTACGATGCTTTTGCTCCGGAAGACGGGTATGTGCAAATGGTGAATAATGATGCTGTAACACAAATATGTCGTACTGCAGGCGCTCCAAAAGACAAGGGAGCGGGGATGATAATATGGCAGAAAATGGGAAGCCAAGTAAAGAAGGGTGATAAGCTCTACACCATTTACGCCGAGAGCAGTGTGAAGCTTGAATGGGCAAAGAATCTGGCACAGAAGCTAAACCCAGTTCCAATAGGCGGAATGCTGCTTAAGAGAATACCTGACTATACCTATTTAGGTATGAGTTAGGATACTAAAAATATGGCTTTCGGAGGAAGTTACTTAGGGTAATAAATATTTTTTCGCAGCATAGTTAATCTTTATTTTGAGCACTATGAAAAATAAAACAATTGAAAATACTACAACTCAATAACTTCATTTACTATTGCAGGACAAATTCTTTCAACACCTTCGTAACGTAAAATCTTTTTATGGATCTCTTCTAGTTCATTTATGTCCTCGCAAACTATTTCTGCGACCAAATCATGATCTCCAGAGGTTAAGTAGAGGGATGTTACTTTCTGAATGTTTCTAAGACTTTTCATCAAACTCATTAAGTATTCTGGCCTTACGTCAATTCCGGTAAATGAACAAACCATATTTACTTTCCTATAGTCGATAATCGCACGGTAACCAATTATTATTCTCTCTGATTCTAGCTTTCTTATTCTCTTCCTTATTGCAGTTTCAGTTATACCGAAATGTTGTGCAAGCTTAGTTTTAGGAGTTCTAGCATTTCTCCTAAGCATTTCAAGTATGCTGTAATTTATTTTGTCCATAGTTCGAAAATCGAACCAAATATTTATAAATCTTACCGTCTCGAAATTAAGAAAAAGAGGTGGTAAAGATGGAAAAATCTGAAAATATTGGAAGGAAAGGCATACCTTTGCTGGGAGAAGACTTCCCAGAGATGAAAGTACAAACTACGCATGGAGTCATGGAGCTTCCTAAGGCTTTTGTCGGAAAATGGTTCGTACTGTTCAGCCATCCTGCAGATTTCACTCCCGTATGCACAACTGAATTCGTAGCTTTCCAGAAAAGATATGACAAGTTTAAATCATTGAACTGTGAACTGATCGGGCTTAGCGTTGACCAGGTTTTCTCACATATGAAATGGATAGAGTGGATAAGGGAGAAACTCGGTGTCGAAATAAAGTTCCCCATAATCGCAGACACGGGCGAGGTTGCTGAAAGGCTTGGGCTCATCCATCCTGGAAAGGGGACTAACACTGTTAGGGCAGTATTCGTAGTCGATGATAAGGGGAAGATACGCATAATACTCTACTATCCTCAAGAGCTGGGTAGAAACATGGATGAGATTTTAAGGGTTGTGGAAGCCATGCAGATATCTGACAGGAATGGTGTCGCAATGCCTGCCGACTGGCCGAATAATGAGCTGATCAAGGATCATGTCATAATACCGCCAGCAAGAGATTTGGAAACAGCTAAAAACCGTCTTGAGAAAGCTAAATCTGGAGAATTCGAATGCTTAGACTGGTGGTTCTGCCACAAGAAACTTAAATGAACACAGTAATGCTTTGATATAAAAGCGATATTTGTTTCTTTTTAAAGCTATGTCATAGATTTTATTCGTTAGTGTAGATATCTTTATAAACTGGTTTCTACAATTACTAACATCAATGGGAAGACTGAAAAAGATATCTATTTCATTTCTTGTCTTCACCATATTTGTAGCCATATTTCATATTGTTATTTCCAATATTGAAATAGGTTCAGAAGAAGTTGAATTGAAGCTAAATAGCTATGTTCATATGATTTTTGTTTTTCCCAACTCTAGTACGTTAGATGTTGAAGAAACAGGCCTTTACATTTTACCTGAAGAATTCAACGTATCTCGAATATATGCAAATTTATGGCTCACCCCTAGTAGGGATCTGTCTGTAACGCTTGTCTACATTCCTCGGCAATACATCGTTCCGCACGTAACCTTTCCAAATGGCTCGGAGATCGTGCTAAACAACCTTATAATTCAACCGTGGGATGACAGTATAATCTTATCATCAGCGCTTGGCGGCTTTAAAGAGGGTGGGGTTTACGAGGCTAAGAACAGTCTAGAATATCTGAGGGAGTCTTTTTACGATAATTCTTATCAAGAAATAGTGGAGCACGCTTCGATGGAAGATTTAACGCGTTTGATTCACAATCTGTTGAATAAATATGATTCGTTTACAATATCTTTTTACGCTCCGTCGACCTACACGTTCTTAACTTACCCTAGGGAGCTTCCGTTGGTTTTCGACAAGCGTTTTCTCCAATTAACTTTCGAGAAGAAGGAAAACATCCTTCTTTTATATGCTTCAATTCCCGGCGAAGAAACTCTTGGAACATACAGGTTAACTTACGATGCTAGAGCATTTGACTGGCATTCTAGCCTTAAAACAATCGATTCCGTGTTAGGCATTTTGACCATCATATTAGTAATCATCTTCTCATTAGCATACTTGATTAAAAGAGAAGGTTCTGAAAAAACGTTGGCAATATTGGGCTTAACCTTGCTTCTGCTTGGTGCATATGTCAACTTCAATATTGATTATATGAGTAACGGTTACGTCTTTCTACATTTTTACTCCTATTTCACAGACGGTTATGCGAATGTTCCCCCTGAAGTTATGTGGCATGTTTCAAAGGCTATGGTTGAAGGTGCTCGGCTTGAAAATAGTTTTAAGCCTAGGGCAATAAACTGGGTTGTGCTTGTAGGATATGAGTTAACTGAAATGGCTTATAGTCCCTTAAGCGGGTATTTCTGCGGTCTGGGGGAAGCGGCTTTAAAGATAAATCTTTTTTCAGAAGGCGAAGAGCTTTATTGCGATCATTATGTTGCGGAACCATGGATGATTTATGCTGGATCGGCTTTAAGGACATCAGGCTTACGTACGTTAACTCTACCGGAATTTGAGAATAGGCAAATAGTGATAGATGCTAATATTACCGTAAACCTGTTTTTAAGTAGAGGAAGCTTGAGGAGTAACGTTCTTTTAGATAACTTTGACCTTTGCAAATTCATCATGAGAAGTGAGGGAGGAAATCTTTTGCTTGAGGATTTCAGCTTGCCGAACACCTATGTAATGCCCAGATTAGAAATCGTACACTCTGAGAGGATCGTTTGGGTTAATCAGTTTCTTAGTGCTTTAGGAATTTTTATAATGATGTCCTTGCTAATTACATGGTTAAACAGAAAATATGGACAGGCATTTAAATCACGTATATCAAGAGTTAAAACCTTATTTTCTCCTCACCGACAATTATATGAAAACATATTGCCAACATTTCAAGAAAGAAAATTATATTGATAAGATGGATCGTAGAAAAACTCTTTTTCCCGGCTTAGTGTTGGATTCCATAGCTTAAGGGCTAGATTATGGAAAGGTTTATCTGATTTTATTAAAAAGCCTCAATTATGGAGAAGAGGATTGAAAATTCGAGTATTGCTCTTGAAATAAATGGGTTTATCTTCAGTCTAGAACCATTTCTCGCAATTAACGGTGAATTAAAGAAACCTAGAGAAGTTAAAGAACGTGGAAAAGGCTTCGAACTGGTTTTCGAGGATTGCTCAGGATCATTTAAGATCGAGGAATATCCTCCAAAATGTCTTAGGATTGAAGCTGGTGTTGAAAAAGGGTATTCTAAGAACGGTATTCTTGCGAAAATCCATTGTAAGATTGAGGGATACAGGAGACTCGTACTATACCATTTTACCTACGATCCTGAGAAATATTTCGGGGAGGCCGATACTCCGTATGAATATCCGTGTTTCAGGGAACCGAGGAATAGAGAATACTCTGCTTGGAGTTTTCCTGCTCATTTGAAAAGCCTTAACGAGCTTCCTAAGGGTTTGAAAGCTTCTCAAATATTGCTTGAAGGAGATGGGTGTTACGCTTTTCTCCTTGCCGTTTCTAACGAGGGTTCGAGAGGATTCATAACAGAATGGTCTAATGGTTTTAGCATAGTATTAGACAGGGAAGCTGAAGGGAAGTGGAGCAAAGCTTTGATAGCTGTCTTTAGCTTGTCTGAGGATCCGTATACTGCTATAGGGAAAGCTTATGAAGCATGTTTTGAAGCGCTTGGCAAACCCTATGCTTTGAGGAAAAACAAGACTCTGGCCGAGCCGTTCAGGTTCCTTGGCTGGTGTTCATGGAACAGCATGTGGTTTAATCCTAATGAGCAGGCAATACTAAAACTGTATGATTCACTCGTTAAATCTGGCATTAAGCCAGGATTCATCCTTATAGACGACGGGTGGCAGGATGAGTTGAAAACCGAATCAGGCGCACGCGCTATTAAGAGCTTCAAACCAGACCCTAATAAGTTTCCAAACGGTTTCAAGAACCTTGTGAAACATCTTAAGGACAATGGTGTTAAATACGTTGGTCTCTGGCACACGCTTAATCTCCACTGGAATGGTGTTGCAAAAAACAGCGAGCTCTTCGAGGAGCTCAAAGACTTCCTTGTCGATACGGGCGAATTCGCGATTCCGGATCCTAATCATTCCTTCGACTTATATAATAAGTTGTACGAGAAAATCAGATCAGCAGGTTTCGACTTCGTTAAGGTCGATAATCAGTCTTTCGTCGGTTACTCTTATAGCAATAAGATTCCGATAGAGGGTGCTGCTAGAAAGCTTCATGAAGGGTTAGAGGGTGCTGCATACGTTAACGGGATTGAAGTTTTAAACTGCATGGCTCAGCAGCCTGAAAACCAGTTTAACTGGCTCAGGTCAACAGTCTCTAGGAACTGCATAGACTATATCGTTCCACATAAAAAGTCAAGAAACAAGTTACACTTGTATTTTAACGCATACAATTCGCTCTGGATGTCTCAGATAGTCTGGCCAGACTGGGACATGTTTCAAAGCCACGATCCTTGGGCTTTACAGCAAGCTGTGGCGAGAGCAGTGAGCGGTGGACCTGTTTATATTACAGACAATGTAGGAGAAACCAGGCCAGAGATCGTTAAGCCACTAGCCTTCCAAGACTCTAGTATCCCTCTGCCTGACCATCCGGGCCTGCCTAGTAGGGATGTAGTGATGCGGGATCCCTACAACGAATCCATACCTTTGAAGATTTTCACTAGGATAACTGTTAGAAACATTGGTGTATACGGCGTTGTAGCAAGCTTCAACATAAACAAGAATGATGAAATTGTAGAAGGATCTGTGTCTCCTTCAGACGCGCTACTGAAGCAGGGAGAATTCGTATCATACGAATATTTCAGTGGAGAGGCTAAGCTAGTTGGAGTAGACGAGAAAATACCTTTAAGAATAGAGCCCATGGGTGTAAGGCTACATATTTTTTCTCCAGTCAAGAACGATTTAGCAGCAATAGGTCTCAAGGACGTATACCTTATGCCGAGAGGCATTGTTTCAGGATATTCTTCCTCTGATAAAAACCTTGTATTAGAAGTCTATGAGCCGGGTGAAGTTTTAATCTGGAGCATGAGACCAATAAAGATTAAGAAGGAAATAATTCAGAAAACAGGAAACCTGTATTTCATAAAGTCTAGCAACACTCCCATAGAGATTAAGAGATAGCTTACAATTGTCGTTTTTAAAAATATGTATCATTTTGTCAAAATTTAGGAAAACGTAACCGTGGTAACTTTTGTTCACTCTAACTTATTCATCTTACGTTTAATTTCTTCAAACAGTTTCATTTGATTCCACCTATTTTTAATAAGCAATGCTTGCAGTCTTAAATCATTGAAAGAATGTTTCTCGCCGATTTTGAAGAACCCTAGATTCGAGATTTTCCTTCCCAGCTCCTCTTCAGTAATATCAAGTTTCC
>CAZTSG010000041.1:0-1942 GCA_964616835.1 uncultured Nitrososphaerota archaeon
CATTTAGAATTCTGCATATGCCCAGCGCGTCTCTAAGAGTGTGGCAGCCTGAAATTTACCCATTAAGAGGGAAACTAATCCATTCAGGTGCGCGCCAGTTTTAAATTGGTCTCTAAACATCTAGAGAAGCTAGAAACACGCTAACTGGAATCGCTGGAGGGTCTTTACTGAACACGTCTATAGTAAGAGTTATTACTTTCTTAATCCTCCCAATCTTGACCCTTGCCAATTCCGGTCGCTTCTTGTATTTAACTTCTATCCCCGTTAATTCATCGTTCAGAACAACTATGTCTATTTCTCTATTATTTTTCCAATATCCTACGTTAAATTTTCTTGCTAAATGTGCTCCTACAAGACTTTCCACAAGTATAGATTCCTCAGGTTTCTCAGTACGACACCAGTATGAGAAAATATTATATAAGAAAGGGTCTGTAAGGTGAATTTTCCTCTGTTTGTAAAAAACCTCCGTCCCCTTATCTGGATCTATGAAATAAAAGACTTTGGCTAGGAAAAGCTTTTCTAGAACATCGACGTATTGGAAAACTGTCTTGTGAGATTTTATTTCGAATTCTTTAGCTATAGAATTAAAACTCAATGCTGAAGGTACTTTCTCTATTATTGCTTTAATCACTCTCTTCGCTAAACTCTCGCTTCTCTTTAGCTTCGCTAGATCTCCCTTAATCCAGCTTAAGTAAGTAGTGAAGACCTCACTAGGAATTCTACCCTTTTCTAAGAATGATTTAACAGATAGGGGAAATCCCCCACACTGAAGGTATAGTTCAAGAATCTTCTGAAGTTCTTCTAACCACGGCGATGCCCTGAAGCATCTTTCTTCTATGTCATTAAGGTTTTGAGACGCATCAATATTTTCGAAAGCTTCCCTGTTAACCAGCTTCAGGAACTCTCTAAAGCTTAAAGGATACATGATGAAATCTCTACCATTCCCTCTCCTCCCGGGGAAGGTCTCGATTTCACCCTTGGCGAACATGCTCAAGGAACCTGTTAAAACCAGAATATCATTCTTGAAGTGCCCCATGTCAACATGCCACTTTATCGCCCTATACCATTCGCTTGGAAAAGTCACTTCATCGAGAAAAATATACGAGCTTTTTATACCTTCAATGCTCCTCATTTTCAAATAGTCTTTAATTACTTCGTCTAGTTCTTTGAAATCAGAAAGCTCGTCGCACCTGAAGTAGAATATTGCTTTTTCTTTAACGCGGGTAAGCAAACTGTTTACCAATAGCTTTAATAAGGTTGTCTTACCGACCTGTCTAGGTCCAGTGACAAAATGCAACGCATATGGTTCTAAACCAATCTTATCTAAAAGAGAAGGAACCCATCTGACGCTGCTTGCCTTCCAACGGGCAAAATCCTCGTCTTCCTCAATATGTTCCCTACCCCTCCACCATGGATTTTGAGACCAAAGCATATTGGTATTCTAAATCCCTAAACTTTAAATACTTTTTGGTATTGTGAATACCAATATATTTTTAATGGATAAAACCATCGGTTTTAGAAATTTGAGGATTTAATTTTCCTTTTCTTTTCATCCGAGACTTCAAGAAATAGCGCGCTACGGCATTTATCCAAGGAACACTGTCGAAAAATTATAATCCTTAAAATTTTTACTATTTAGCGCGTGCTAACGAAAGTCAGCATGTGTTACATAAAAGTAAGCTTTACTTGAACTAAGATGATGTGGGCAATGGCTGATCTAAGTTTTTTATTCTTATTCTAGAATAAAAGGCATAAGAATAAGAAGTGCTGATTTAACAATATACAGAGTGAAATGGATTCGGAACACTTTTTATGGGTCGGTAAGCCATTTTTAAAGAAAACAATCGTAAAAATTATCCTGGTGGTTGCCATTTCACTAATTCTCATTCCAGCGATACTCATAATGATGTTCCTCCTAGCCATCTTCCTAGTCATCATGGTG
>CAZTSG010000041.1:2042-12490 GCA_964616835.1 uncultured Nitrososphaerota archaeon
TCTTAACATAAATAGTTCATTGAAGTAGAACTTCCAAAAGAACGTGGACATTCCAAATACTAATCCTGCTACTATATGCTTCTGTCTTTTACCAAGTTGCTTTACAACCGTCCCTTTGCAGAAATGGTAAATTCAGGACTTAGTTTTCGATATTTTTCGAAACACTTATAAATAATAAACTCGCAAATAAGAAACATGAAAAAGGAGCGTGTCTATAGGGAAATCTTATACGGAGTATTCGAAAAACACATGGGAGCATTCAAACAATTGGAACTCAGCAAAGCTTGTGGGCTATCTCTAAGCACTGTGAACAATGCTCTAAGACCTCTGGAACAAATGAACGCCATCGAGAAGAAGAGGTTTGGGTTTAACGTACTGGATCCCAAGAAAATTTTGTTATACTGGGCTTCAACCAGAAGGTTGGAGAAAGATATCGTCTACCAAGCATATTTGGACAAGCCTGTGGAGGAGATTGAGAGCGAAGTTCCTTCGAGGACTGTTTTCACCGCATATTCGGCTTTCAAGTTTAGATTCAGGAGGGTTCCTTCAGATTATAGCGAGGTAGTGGTATATGGCGTAAGGGAGGATTTTGAGAAGAGGTTTGGAAGAGAAGACGATGAGTTTAAACCTAATTTGATAGTTTTAAACCTGGATGAGCATCTGGCTAAATTTAAGGTGGCTCCCATACCTCAGATATTCGTCGACCTTTGGAACCTGAAATCCTGGTATGCTAGGGATTTCCTAAAGGAAATGGAGGAGATTATAGATGGAATTCTGGAACGAGATAGCAATAGATAAAAGCTTTAAAATATTACAGGAGCTTAGGAGAAAATTCGACTTTGTTCTAATAGGCGGATGGGCTGTTTACTTCTTAACTAAAGCAATCAAGTCTAAGGATGTAGATTTGATAGTCGACTTCGAAGAATTGACTAAACTCAGAACAATTATAGGGATACAGAAAAACGACTTCCTTAAAAAGTACGAGGCAAAAGTGGAGGGAGTATCAATAGACATATATGTGCCATACTACTCGGAATTTGCCATTCCTCCTGAGGAAATCCTAAAAAATACGGTAAAAATTGAAAACTTCAGGATTCCTAAGCCTGAAATTCTGTTGATATTGAAGCAACAGGCTGAGCTTCAAAGGAGGAATAGCGTGAAAGGGCAGAAGGATAGGGTAGATATACTATGCCTCGCTAAAAGCGGCAAGGTAAACTGGAAAAACTATAGAAAGCTTCTAAAAAAATTTAAGCATGAAGAATACGAGAAGGAGCTAAAAGAAATATTAAGGTCCGCAAGAATAGAATTCGAATATCTCGGTATAAGAAACCTCAGAGAAATTAAGAAGATTAAAGAAAAGATTCTGAGAGAAATGGTCCTGTGAATCATTTCCGTATTATGATAGATAAGTTTTTAAATTATTTGCCATATTTGCTAAATTGTGGTCCGGAATGGAGAGTTATGAAGTAAAGGTAGGCTATCCAAGAATAAGACCTAAAGCGATTTTCATAATCGTTACAATCCGATGCTGCTTGCAATCATATTAGTATTATTAAATACTACTCTGGTTACTACTGAAATTGGATACGTTACTCTTGTCATAGATCCCGTAGCTGGAACAGTTACTGCCAAAGGTGATGGCTCAACAGCCCAGTGGTTCTTCTTATCTAAAAGCACCATGGGCCTATGTTAAGAAAGTCTATGTTGCAGTCGACGTAGTCCACATGTGGACTGAAAAGGGTCAAAACGGAGACTTTCCTGCAGTGGGTTGCTTAACTAAAGATGGGCTTGCGGTCGAGGTTGATGTTACAGTCCGCTGGCGTGTTAACCCGTCAAGTGTTCTTGATCTTTTCAAGAAATATCCAGAATTAGACTGGAAGACTAGGACTATAATCCCGCTCATCAGGGAGACGCTCAGAGACGTGAGCAGTAAGTATACTGCTGTAGAGACGATTACAAAGAGGGAGGAAATCGCAGTTGAAGTAAACAGCTTGTTGGAGAAGGCTTTTAGGGAAGAGTCTACCTTAGCTGGGGCAGTAATACTCGAAGGCGTTGATCTTAGGGAGATAAGTTTACCAACCAAGTTTACAAGCTCTATTGAGGCGAAGCTTTCTGCAGAACAGGAGAAGCTTGCAGCAGAGTTTCAAGCAGCAAAAGTACTAGTATTGGCAAATGCTGATGCTAACGCGACCATAATCAGGACCCATGGCACAGCGGAGGCAATTAATCAGATCACTGAGAAATGCAATATGACTGGAAGGGAAATCGCTCAACTATACATACTAATGGAATCCTTGAAGAAAATGGCTGAAACAGAGGGAAAAGTGGTCGTCATATTGGTTCAAGGTGAAGAGGGATCGTGGATACTACCAGTGCCGCAACCCTAATAAAAAGAATGTTAATAAACGACTTTTAACAACTGTTTTTCTCAAAAAAATATTTCCATTGAAAGTATGTGGTTAATCCCATTTCCAAACCTTTCTATTCATAAATAATTCTGGAAGCACTAATAACCCCCAGCTGGCCACACCTATGACGTACGCAAGGTCTATTAGGCTTAAACTTGTCAGATGGAATAATTGCTGCGTTATTGGTATATAGGTTATTCCGAGGGTTAATACTGCTGATGCCAAATCAGCTACTACGAAGAACTTATTTCTAAATGCTTTCCTACCCATTTTCCAAACACTATGTTTCTCTGAACGACAGTTCCAGACGACAAAGAGTTCGAACATCGCTGCCTGCACGAATGCTGTGGTAGTAGCCTCCTTATATGTTTCCGAAGTCCCGAAACCATGAGCCGGCCACACATAGTACTCTAGGCAGAAAACAAGAATGGTCCCGGTGGCTTGTAGTAAGAAGGAGGCTATTATGAAGGCACCCATCCCGTGGAGAATCCCTTCATCAGGCTTACGAGGTGGCCTTTCCATAACATCTACATCCGGAGGATCTGTTGCTAAAGCGATCGCAGGACCGCCGTCTGTTACAAGGTTTATCCAAAGTATCATCGCCGGCAGGAGTGGGAGTGGGAACATTGTTTCACCGAATATTCCGCCGAGTATTGCGAAGGTTCCTATCACAAGCAATTCGTCGAAATTGCATGCCAGCAGGAAACGTGCATACTTCCTAATGTTGTCGTATATTACTCTACCCTGTTCAACAGCCTTAACGATCGTAGCAAAGTTATCATCCATAAGAATAAGGTCTGAAGCCTCCTTAGTAACATCCGTCCCAGTTATCCCCATGGCTACTCCGACATCTGCAGCTTTAACCGCGGGCGCGTCGTTAACCCCGTCGCCGGTCATCGCAACGATGTGGCCCTTCTTCTTCAAAGCGTTCACGATCCTAAGCTTATGCTCAGGAGATACTCGAGCGTAAACCGTAACCTTCTCAACAATCTTCTCAAACTCCTCGTCGCTCAACTTATCCAATTCCTCGCCTGTTAGAACCAAGTCTCCTTCTCTGTAGATTCCTACTTCCTTAGCTACGGCAACGGCTGTAAGCTTATGGTCGCCAGTTATCATAACGGTCTTTATGCCTGCTTTCTGGCAAAGCTTATTCGCCTCAATGGCTTCTTCTCTCGGAGGATCAATCATCCCTTGGAGCCCGACGAAAACCATCTCCCTCTCAACGGTCTCGTCATCATGATGCTCCGCCATCGCTTCAGACAGGCGTCTATATGCCATTGCAAGCACTCTCAAAGCATTCCCCGCCAGCTTCTCGTTAACCTCAAGAATCCTTCTCTTCGCTTCTTCTGTCAGAACCTTCTCTTCACCGTTCTCAAGAACACGGCTACATCTTTCCAGAACGATTTCAGGCGCCCCCTTCATATAGGCATGAACTTCTCCTTCAGGAGTCTTATGGATGGTTGTCATACGTTTCCTCTCCGAGGTGAATGGAATCTCACCGATTCTTGGAAAACTCTTTTCCAAAGCCTCTTTCTCAAGCCCGGCTTTGGCGGCTGAGACTATTAGAGCCCCCTCCGTAGGGTCTCCAAAAACCTCCCAACTATTATTCTGCTCATTCCTCCTCAAGCTAGCGTTGTTACATAGGGCTCCTATTCTCAGAAGAAGCTGAAGGCTTTCTGCTGGTTCAATATGATCCTCGCCAATTCTAAACTCTCCCTTAGGCTCGTATCCGACACCAGTCACTTCAACGATTTTCCCATCAACGTACACTTGGCGGACAGTCATCTCGCCCTTAGTTATCGTACCGGTCTTGTCTGAGCATATGACTGTTACTGCACCAAGGCTTTCGGCTGAAGACAACCGTCTTACGATAGCATTCCGTTTTGCAAACTCTCTTGCTCCCAAGGCGAGCGCTACAGTAACTATCGCCGGAAGCCCCTCGGGGACTGCCGAAATCGCTAAGGCTATTGAAGACATGAATGCTTGAATGAAACCATCAATCTCGAAACGTCTCTGCATAACTACTTCAAAGACTTCCAGCATGAAAATCACTATGCATACTGCGATTACTACCCTAGCTATCTTACTGGCAAATCTGTTAAGCTTTTTCTGTAAGGGTGTTTCCTCCTCCTCGGCTTCTTGAACCATCTTAGCAATCTTGCCAAACTCCGTGTTCATGCCCGTAGCTACAACGACCGCCCTCCCCCTGCCGTAAACAACATGGGTTGCGGAGAAAACCATGTTACGCCTTTCAGAAACAGGAGCATCTTCTCTGACGGGATTTACATCCTTCTCTACGGGTGTTGATTCTCCAGTTAAAACAGCCTCATTAGTCTTAAGCTCAATAGCTTCTACTAGGCGCGCATCGGCGGGAACACGATCTCCCGCCTCCAGCACCAGAATGTCTCCTGGAACAACTTCTTTAGCCGGTATGATAATCTCCTTACCATCTCTTATAACACGCGCCTTTGGCGCCGTAAGCTTCTTCAGTGCTTCAACAGCCTTCTCAGCCCTGTACTCTTGTACGAAGCCTGTGACTGCGCATAGAAAAACTATGGCGCTTATTGTAATAACATCTGCAAACGACTCCATGAATTCCTCGCCTTGCAACATTTCGTAGTAGCCAACTATAGCAGAGAAAATTGTTGCAGCAATCAGCAATAGGATGAACACGTCTTTAAACTCGTCCAAGAACATTTGCAGGGCTGTTCTACGCTTCACCTCCTTGATCTCATTGGATCCGTATTTTTTAAGACGCTCAGAAGCCTCTTGTGAAGACAGGCCCTCACGACTCGCACCTAGCTCTTTTAAAACTTCTTCGATGCTTGCAGCATGCCAAGGCTTAGGCATCCTTAACCCCCTCGGTTTCTCAGCAACCTGTAAAAACCAGCTTATAAGATTAACTGTTACAACATGGAACCAGCAAAAGCGTATGAATCAAAAACCTTTCAAGCAAGACTGAATCTTTCAGATTGTAAATAAGATGGCAGCTTTTTTCAAATCCACGCTCAACGCTTTCCAGCGAGCATATGCTTTTAGTTTCTTGTAATCCATACTTTTTCCAGTCTTAGAGAAGCCTCGTTTGGCAATCCGATGCAAAACTCAATGTGGACAGCAGCGCGTACTATGAGCCTGCTTCGGCTCCGTGCGCAGGAGAACCTGATTTTAAATCTCGTCCGGCTCGCCATTTTGGTCCGAGACCTTTATACTTGAAGAGACTTATTAACAAGCTATGCCCAGGACCGTTACTTCCACATGCTTGGGGACATTGGAGAGTTGAATATACTAATATGTCTGCTAAGGTTTTGGTTTTAATCTTAAGTTGCTCGCGGTTCTGTTTCCGATTGAAACAGGGCTGTTTTAAACGATTTGGGAGTTGCTAAGTTAAATGAAGCCAACATTGTCCTGCTTAAACACCCGAGCTATCTATATGGTTTTCTAGAATTTAGCTCTATACAGTTTGAGCATGTCCTATGTGGAGTTCAGATTGGCGACCAACTCTCGGATGTAAAAAGCGACACTTTTAGCATTCTTACGGGTTTTATTTAGTTGCAGAATTAATAGCTCAGAAAGTTATGGTTGAGTTCAATGAATCGGTTACTTTATGTTTTAACACTAGTATGCCAGGGAAAAAGTTTATTTATCCATGTTTAACTCCATTATTTATGGAGTATTATCCAAGAAAAATTGAAGAAAAATTGGATAAATGGCTCGGGAGGAGGGAAGTGATAGTGATTAAGGGACCTAGACAAAGCGGTAAAACAACTCTGCTTCTGCACCTGAGCGAGAAGCTGAGTGGAAGGTATGTGACGCTTGAAGACGACGAGATGTTGAGGGCTCTGGAGAATGCCCCTAAGGAGTTCGCTGACAGATTCTTGGAGGAGAAGATTCTTTTCATAGACGAGGCCCAGTACTGTAAGGATGTTGGCAAGAAGATAAAACTAATCTACGACTTGTTCTCAAACAGGCTTAAGGTCTTCTTAACAGGCTCAGGCTCGTTCGACATTAAGGTGGAAGTTGGGAAACACCTGGTTGGGAGAGGGGTTTTCTTCGAGCTTCTTCCACTCGACTTCGAAGAATTCCTCATTTGGAAAGCTAGGGATTTACACAGTCTTTTCTCTGAGTATAGAAGAGCTTTGACAGACTTCATTCTAGCCGGTAAGGAGTCTAGCGTGAATATTGCGTTTGAACGTGAATTTAAAACTCTGCTAAACGAATACTTAGTATTCGGAGGCTTCCCGGCTATTGTTAAGGAGAGTGATCAGGAGATTAAGAAACAACTTCTCAAAAGCCTTGTGCAAACATACTTGGAAAAAGATGTTTTCTTCTTCCTGAACATAAGGCATATCGAGAAGTTTAGAAACTTGCTTCAATATTTGAGCTTTAACATTGGCTCCATACTTGAAGCATCTTCCATTATGAGTGAGTTTAAAATGGATTTTAAAACAGTTGAATCATACCTCGCCATTCTAGAGAACACCTATTTGATTTATCTTGTCAAACCCTTCTATAAGAATCTTGCAACAGAGCTAAAGAAGGCGAGAAAAATCTACTTCACCGACACGGGGTTGAGGAATGCTGTTATAAACAATTTCGTCCAGTTCGAAAGCAGGACGGATAAGGGTAGTCTTATTGAAAACTTCGTATTGAACGAGCTTAAGGCAAACCTGGAAGGAGAATTCAGATACTGGAGAACTACGGGGAAAGCAGAGGTAGATTTCATCATTAAGCTGAACAGTGAAGTAATCCCTGTAGAAGTTAAAACACGCGGTAAATTAGAAAGGGGTTTCCGAAGCTTTTTAGAAGCATATAAGCCCAAGAAGGCGGTTGTATTTACTGAAGACAGGTTTGGATTCGAAACGATTGGCGAAACAAGGATCTTATACGCTCCCTACTTTTTCATTTAGGCAAAGTACTTAAAATATGGGAAGATAATAATTCTAGTTGAGCTACAGAAATCTCTTGCGACTGAAGAGATTGGAAAAGCCGCGTCGAATAGCAATCTTTGCTTTGCATATCGCGCAGCCAACTGGGAAATGAGAATTTGCTCGTTTCCTAAAGCAATCACAATCTGTAAGCAGTAGGATCAATTAATTATTTTTGCATCAACACCGTAAAGCTCCGAGAGGAATTTGGCGCAAGCCTCGTAATGTTTCCTAGCCATTTCACATGCTTTTGGCGCATAGTCCTTAAAGTAATCCGCATCCAGACCCTTCTCATAACCGTAGCCAGCTAAACCTCTTAACTCAGCCAGTTCAGAGATATTGTTGGCAAGTTCAGGAACAATGGATGAGAACCATCCTGGAACATTCTCTATTCTTGAGATTTGCTTGAAGACTGCGCTAACGTCATGCTCCTTGGGATACTCTATTCCAAGAGCTATCAAGACTGCTTTAGACGCTTGTTCAACAGCCATCTGCGAAGAGTATACAACGTCATCCCACCTCTCGTCCTCCATAGCTCTTAAGGCGCTTTTCAGCCACCGCGCGCTCCTCTTTATGGCTGATGCTGCAAGGTCTATGTTCGTAATGTTACCCAAGCGTTATTACCTCTCCTGCCTTCACATCCTTCAGAACCCAGTAGAACCTTTTGTCTGGAAGAGTAACCCTTACGGAACCCATCTCCTCAAGCCTCTTCCTTAAAGATTGGAGCACGCCTGTTAGAAACCCATCCTTATCGTAAAGAACTATGCCGTCGACCACTGCATCTAAGTATACCCTGTTAAACCCTTTAGCCTCCTCAACACTCATAGCATAGTTTTGAACAATCGGATAGTAACCGGCTCTTAAAGCCTCCGAATACTCCAAGGTTTCCTCCAAGGCTTCTTTAGCTCTCCGAAGCTCTTCAATCCTAACCCAGGCAGGCTTATCATCCCAGCCTTCAGCAACTATAAGAATGTCTATATCGCTATCTTTGTCCCAGTCTCCTCTGGCGATAGATCCAAAAAGCATTATGCTCAACAGCCTTTCTCCCAGCATATCCCTCACTATTTCACAGTACTTTCTTATTACAGGAGCATAGTAGTAATGGGGTATTCTCTCTACGTTCTTGATCACTGGTTCAGAGGAGTAAAGGATTCTATGCAATTCTTCAAGAACCCTGCTCGCCTCAAGGCCTTTAGGGGTAAGCTCATAAACCCCGTTTTTAGCGGATATAAGCTCCAGATTCTTAAGCCTTCTCAGCTTTATTGCAAGTGTCCTAGGGTTTCTCACTACTGACTTAAGGTCCTTGAACCTTGCGGTTTTCCTCTTCCTTAAGAAGAGCAGTATTTCACGCGAGAACTCGTCGTACATGCCATATTTTCTGTAGTATCCTAAATTATATTTAAGGTTTACTTTTTTACATTAACCTACGCAATACCCCTGCTGGAAAAACAGAATTCTTATAATTCGCAGCGTCTAACTTCGATTCATCACGCTCTCCTCCAAAGAGGCATTCCTTTCTTCAAGTTCCAACAACTTGTTTTGCGGCATGTGTAAACTCAAATTTCCGCTTCCGGAGAGCCAATTTTTAGCAGAACTTATGCTAGAGTCCTCCGTCACAGATTAAGCGTAAAAACCTTCAAGGAACCAGCAGAAGTATCAGCGGTGCAAAAACCTCTGCAACAAGAGACATAACCGTAATCATCGTGTTCAAAGATGGTCCAGCAGTATCCTTAAACGGGTCCCCAACCGTATCCCCTGTTACTGCTGCCTTATGTGCTTCAGAGCCTTTTCCACCATGTGCTCCTGACTCAATGTATTTCTTCGCATTGTCCCATAGTCCACCAGCGTTAGCCATGAATAATGCGAATATTATTCCTGTGACGATGCTTCCTGCTAGGAAGCCTGCAAGCGCTTCTTTCCCAAGGAGTATCATTGTTAGAACTGGAACCGCTATTGCTAGTAAGCAGGGCAGCATCAACTCTTTTAAAGCGCCTTTCGTAGCGATGTCAACACACTTTGCATAATCCGGCTTAGCCTTACCTTCCATTAGGCCAGGTATCTCTTTGAACTGCCGTCTAACTTCTTCTATCATTCTCTCAGCGTTCCTACCGACAGCTAAAATCAGTAGTGCCGAGAGCAGTGGAGGCATTGAGCCGCCGAGGAAAACTCCTGCAATGACTTTCGGATCCATCAAGTCCAGAGTATTTATGTCAACAGAATGAGCGTAGGCTGCGAAGAGAGCAAGCACAGTCAGTGCAGCAGCACCTATGGCAAAGCCCTTGGTTATGGCTTTGGTAGTGTTGCCCGCGGCGTCAAGCCTGTCAGCAATCTCAACGACTTCTTCTCCAAGGCCTGATTGCTCAGCAATACCCTTAGCATTATCTGAAACCGGTCCGTAAGCGTCTGCAGATATTGTCATTCCTACTGTTGCAAGCATTCCGACTGCAGATATTGCAATCCCATAGTATGGACTTACTCCGAATAACTCGGCAAGATACCATGCTGCTAAAGTGGCGGCGCATATTCCGACAACCGGAGGGATAATGCTGATTATACCGTAGGAGAAACCGGTCAATATGTTTATTGCCGCCCCCGTTACTGATGCTTGCGCCACCTTCTTAGCAGGCATCCTGTCTATGGAAGTGAAGTAGTCTGAGGTAATCCCTATCACTACTCCCGCAACCAGCCCTGCGACTGTCGGAAGGAATACTCCCATCCACCTATTTCCTTCGAGTCCTGAGAAGTATGAGGTTATGAAAAGGAATAATGCAAATATTATCCATGTGGCGAAGGATCCTTTGTTTAAAGCTGCGCCCGGGTTCCCCTTTATGCTCTGTCTCACTACTATGACGCCTATGAGCGAGGCGAAGAGCCCCATTGCGGCAATCGTTAAAGGTAATACTGTGAGAATGCCGCCGCCGTATTCTGCACCTATTATCATCGTTGCAACAATGCTTGCAATATAGGAGTCTACGAGGTCAGCGCCCATTCCGGCGACGTCTCCAACATTATCTCCAACATTGTCGGCGATTACTGCAGGATTCCTCGGGTCGTCCTCTGGGATTCCGAGCTCAATCTTCCCGACAAGGTCAGCGCTTATGTCTGCAGTCTTAGT
>CAZTSG010000042.1:0-11870 GCA_964616835.1 uncultured Nitrososphaerota archaeon
CTAAAATGTTCAAAGGAGATAAGAGGCTTATCATCATACCTGCTTTAAGCATTCTACTGTTTCTACTTCATCCAACGGGTAGAGAAGTCTGGTATTACTCATTGTTCTGGACCATACCTCTTTTAATAGCGTTATTAAAGCCGCGTATAGATTCTGTACTCAAGAACCATCTGGCCCAGGTCTATGTCTATTCTCTCGGCTCCTCCTTTACTGATCATGCTATTGGGTCAATAACCTATCTCTATTTATTCAGTATTCCTACAGAAGACTGGATTCGAGCTATTCCTTTCACACCTGTTGAGAGAGCCATATTCGCAGCCGGAATAACTTTCTTCTATTTCGCCATAGGGGTCTCACTAATGATTATGCAGAAGGCCTCAGCTCTAGCAGTATTGAGGGAAATGACAAAGGAGACTGTTAAAGAAGAAACCAAGGTCAAGGAGAAGAAGAGAAGGAAGGTTGAAGATGCATAGGCTAAAGGATATTATAAGGATAGTGGAAGAGCAGAACAAGTGGAGAAGAAGAGAATGTCTAAACCTAATAGCTTCAGAAAGCGTGATGTCGCCTCTTGCAGAGAAGTATTACGCTTCCGATTTCCACGGGAGGTATAATGAACACAGCGGCCCTGAAAGACATTACTGCGGAACAAAGTACGCATACGAGATAGAGGAATTATGCAACCAGTTATTCAGGGAGAGGTTTGAAACCCCGTTTGCCGATGTGCGCCCCATCTCCGGGGCTGTGGCGAACATGGTTGCGTACACCGCCTTTACTAAGCCGGGTGACGTGATAATCGCCCTAGGAATACCGAATGGGGCGCATGTTTCTTCAACTCAATGGGGGATAGCGGGGGCAAGGGGGTTGAAGAGCATAGACATGTTCTTCGACGCTAAGAAGATGAACATAGATGTTGAAAACACTGTTAAGCTGATAGACAAGGTGAAGCCTCGGATAGTAATGTTTGGAGCTTCCATGTTCCTCTTCCCGGAGCCGGTGAGAGAGATCAAGGAGAGGATTGACCCCAAGATTAAGGTTGTGTACGATGCTTCACACGTCTTCGGCCTGATATACGGTGAGGTTTTCCAAGAGCCCTTGGAAGAGGGAGCTGACCTTATTACTTCATCAACCCACAAGACATTCCAGGGACCACAGGGAGGGGTTGTTATAGGGAGCAAAAACCTTAGCGAGGAAGATTGGCAAAAGGTTGAGACAGCAATATTCCCAGGCATAATGTCGAACACTCATATTCACAGGTTTCCAGCACTAGCAATCACCGCGCTGGAGATGAAGGAGTTTGGCAGAGATTATGCTCGGCAAGTGGTCAGAAACGCTAAGACCCTTGCCGAAAGCCTTTATGATAAAGGGTTTGAAGTCCTCTGCCCAGACCTGGGATTCACTGAATCTCACCAAATCATTGTTAATATGAAAAGGTTTGGAGGCGGTAAGCCGGTTTCAGAATTGCTTGAGGAGTCTAACATCATATGTAACAAGATGGCTCTGCCGACAGACCGGCCGCAAGACGCTACTCAAAACCCTTCGGGAATAAGGCTTGGTGTTCAAGAGTTAACCCGATGGGGGATGAAAGAAGAAGAAATGAAGACGGTGGCGGAATTGTTTAAGAAATCAATAATGGAAGGGAAGAACGTAAAGAACGAGGTTATCGAGCTTAAAGGTAGGTTTAACGAGGTACATTATTGTTTCAAAACGACTGAGGAAGCCTTATTGAAGGCCCGTCTCCTCTAATCTCCTTCCTCAGCTTTCTAACTGCTTCAACCATCACCTTCATTTTCTCCCTAGCGGTTTCCCGAGGCAATAGCTTGAGACCGCAGTCGGGGTTTATGTAAAGCCTTTCAACAGGCATTAATTCAACAACTTTCCTAATCCCTACAATAACTTCTTCAACCCTCTCGACCCTCCTGTTGTGAACATCCACGACCCCGAAGCCCAGCTCCTTATCCTCAGGAATCTTCTTAACAATCTCAATATCTTTGAAACCCCTGTTCGCAAATTCTAATGCAAGCTGGCTTACCCTCAGGTTCTCAAGGTATGGGAGTATTCTAGAATATTCTCCGTAGCACACGTGCATGCCTATCTTAATGCTAACCCCCCGAACTGCTTTGTTAATTGCTTCGACAGCCCAATCCAGTTCCTTCAAATGCGTCGTGAGTGCGGGTTCGTCTATTTGCACATAGGGGGCCCCAGCATCTTCCAAGGCCTTCAATTCCATATTGATTATCTTCGAAAGCTCGAAGGCAAGCTCCTCTTTTGTAGCATAGTATTCGTTGAAACTCCAGTCTGCTATAGTGTATGGTCCGGTTATAGTCATCTTTACAACAGGCCTCGTAGAAACTGATCTCAAGAACCTGTATTCTTCTACTGTAATACTACCCTTGTATTGCAGCGGTGCGTAGACAGCAGGCTTTCTAAAGTAAGCATTACCCCATACCCTTATCGGATCGTAGAACCTAAAACCGCCTATTCTCTCAGCGAAATACTCCACCATTTCATCCCTTCTCTGCTCGCCGTCGCTAGGAATATCTATGCCGGCATCCTCTTGGTCTCTTACAACGCTCACCACAGCGTCGTCGAAAGCCTCTTTCAAATGCTCCTCACTAATCTTCCCTGATTTCCGAAGCCTTATCATTCTCCTTAGCCATGTGGGCCGCGGGTAGCTTCCGATGACTGAAGTCGGCAGAATGGGAAGCCTGCATTCACTCATTTTTCAACCCTCCGATAACCAAACCCATTCTTCTAATCTTCGCGTAGGCTATTGAAACAGGGATGAAATCCATCATCGCATTAGGCGTCAAGTAAACATCTTTAAACTTTTCAGCTGTTTTCTTAACCAGCATTCTTAATTGCTTAACCTTTTCAATCTTCGTGCTCCTAGAGTTAACCGCGCCTAATCCAACTCCCCATTTTTCTTCAAAACTCAAGATCTTCTCAAGCTGTTCAGGTGCTTCGACAACATCTACTCCAATAACGCCTATCCTCCATTTCGATAGCTCTTCAAGAACATGGCTTATCGAACCGAAATAAGTCTGAAGCCACAGCCCCCTCGATATTTTTGACACTATTGTTTCATATGCTTTTTCAAGAAGCTCTTTGTCTAAGTTTTCAGAGACTAGTAATGGCTCGTGAATCTCTACGAAGCTTACGCCAGAATCCCTGAGCATCCGCGCCTCTTCGCCGAGCGCTCCAGCAATATCAGTAACAAGCTCTTCCTCAGACGAGTAATACTTGTTTTCACACATTTTTAAAAAAGTGTATGGGCCCGGGATAGCTGCCTTAATCCTGACCTTTATCCCACTTCTTCTTATAATGCTTTTAACAGTCTTCAGCATGGTTAAAGTAGCATCCTTATGCTTAATCCTCCCCTTAACAACCGGAATCCTATAGTAGAAGTTGTTATCTAAGAATCTGTAGAGCCCTCCTCTCTCGATTCCTTCAAAGGAACTTGCAAAGGGTTCGAAAAGATCATCCCATAAGAACATATTGAAAGGAACTAGGGAAACGTTTGAATCAGCTATCTTACGAAGAACATTTACCAGCTCTTCCTCAAGCTTCTCCTCATAGGTCTCCGGATCGATTTTGCCATCTTTGTACCGGCTCATTAACCGACCTACGCTAAAAGGCCGGGGGAAACTTCCTACGAGTGCTGCTTCAACAACCATACTACACCACCGGGCTTCAAAGCCCCCTTAATGATTTAACCAGTCTAATAGCATGTTCATACCCTCCTGGAGACGAAATCATAAATCCCTCGAAAAATCTTTCCAACTCATGAATAAAATTAATGTTTGTCTCCATATCGAGTTTGAAACTCGGTGCTTCAAGACCCATTAGTCTAGCTACCTCCCTGAGGGTAGGCAGGTTCTCCTCGCAGAGAACGAGATAGGTGCAATATACGGGGGGAAACCATTCTGCTTTTCCAGCAGCTTCTTCAAACGCCCTGCGAAACTTCTCAGCATCCTCAACGCTGAGAAATATCTGCGTGAAAACGTAGTCGGGCTTTGCTGAAAGTTTCGAAACAAGCTTATCTATGGATGTGGGCCAGCCCACTGCCAACCCTACTTCAACACCTAATTCCCTCTTAGCCCAGAGGGAGAGGCCTTCCGGAGAGATGTCTGATATTGACGATCCTTCAGCAGGATTGTCTCCACGCATGAAGAGGAATCTTCTAACGCCCGCTGCGACACACCCGTATAAAACGCTTTTTAGGTTTGTCAGATTCATATTAACAGTCTTGTAGTGCACTATTGGTTCAATCCCAAGCCTTTCCTTAAGCATTATGGAGAAAATAAAACCAGGTATCCTAGGCTGCCCCAACGGGGTATCGGTAACGTTTACTGCATCAATAATATCTTTTGCTTGCTTAACTATATTCATCACTCTCTCAACGTCTCTTTTAGGAGGCGTTATCTCTAGGCTTAGGAACATTGGAGCCGCGAGGAAGACAAGGTTATTAAAACTTTCCATTACCATCAGTATAGTAATGCTTACCGATTATTGGGAAAAAGGATCAGGATTTCTCCTCGACCACTCTTAACACGTTCTCCCTGCCTTTTTTCTTCTTCTCAATCAACCCGTACGCTTCCAAGAGACTTAGGGCTTGACTTACTTTCGTTGTTGAAAATCCCGTTTTCTCGATAAGCTCCGATTGAAGAATTACGCCACTGCTCCTTATAGTTTCATATATTTTTAGTTCATCAGGCTTGAGAAGCCTCAGTAGTTCCGAGACCCCTAAACGCCCTAAGAGAGGATGTTTCTCCTCGACCACTATGGCTCTGAACATGGAATAGCCGAACGATATTGAAAGAAGACACACCACTATTACATCATTAAACGTGTAAACATCAGGAATTGGATACACGCGGGGACTTCCACCCTCCTCTATTCTAAGTTGGAAAACACGCGGGGTTAATATTGTAATTATTAGGAGTACTCCTGAGATAATCATTAGGATAGCCCAGGGGGGATTGAGCCTCATTAGAGTTTTTACGAATAGTGTTTGTAAACTTATAACCATTTCGTTATATAATCTACCATCATAAATACTAGATTTCCCTGACTAATACCGACCTCATTTCTTTTGAATGTTTCTGTATATTTTTACCCTAAAAAAGGAAGATTTTTAACATGATTATTTTAATTTTTGGAGGTTTAAGCCTGAGCTCAATGCTCAAAATCCTCAGACACAGCTTATGATTAAAATTTCAAGCAGAGAAATATCTTGTCCACAATTAAAACAAAATCTCTAATCATTGAACCTTTCTGAACATTATTAAACGTTTTGAAAGAAGCTTATCAAACAATAGTAAGGGAAGACCTTTACTCAATTAGACATTTTGTCCAACACCGCCATATTTTAAAATAATTCCAAATTAATTTGTAAAATAATGTTTAATAAAAAGATTTACGATAAAACCTTGTCCAAATGGAAGTAACAATAAAAAGATTCGATGAGAATCGAATGCTCCTAACAATATTCTCCATGATGGTGACGGCTTCTATAGTTTTAATGCTTTTTAAGCCGTTAGAGCTTAGCTTAATTTCAGGGAACATAGGGACCACTGAGTTTCAATTAGTATTAACTCCTGAATTTGTCATCGTTAAGAACACCTGTAGCAATGCGATTGTCCCCTACATTATCTCTGAATCGGGCAGTATTAGAATAGACTTGTTTCCACTCAGGCTCCCTAGAGTTATTGGAGCATACAACAAAACCATAAGGATTAAAATGTGGGATCTTAAAATCCGCAATGTCCTACTTTTAAAAAATATTGAGGTTAATGAAGAGGGAATTGTTCAAAAAGCCCGCATTGTTGATTTACTAATCCATCTGAGAGAAGACGATGAAGAATCCTTTAACTCAAGCTTATGTTTCAAACTGTTATTTGAAAACAGCGAGACCCCGCATGGAAACGAGTCTAACGACGCCTACTCAGGAACACTAAGACCCTTAACCAGTCACCTTTACGGTGGCTTTTACTCTGCCTCGAAGATAAAGATAACTATTTCTTGGGAACCTGCAGACAAGCCTATCCTCGTAACAATGTATCACGAAAAAGGCGGACCTCAGAATTATTTGCTAAGGAATGGAGAATGGTCGGGATTCCTCGACACACTGGATGGTTTAAACTACTTAGTTATTGGGAATCTTAGTCAATTCGGAGAGGTAAAATACTCGCTCATTATTCTTAACTAGCTCTCAAAAATGGGCTATAAATTTTATTAACTTTCACCCAAACAACTAAGCCATGTTTAAGAAGATTCTGGTTGCGACCGACGGTTCCCCTGCTTCAAAAAAGGCTGTTGAAACAGCTTTAAAACTAAAGCTTCAGTATCCAGATATAGAAGTAGCGATACTCCATGTCTCTGAAGCACCTTTAAAAATGGTAGCGGAGCCAGGTGTAGAGTACTCTTCTAAAATCGCAGTCCTTCCAGATTCCACCAGGGCAAGTATGATTAGAGAGAAGGATGAAATACTTGAAGAAGCAAGAATAATCGCGGAAGAAATGGGTGTGAAAGCGAAGTTTTTCAACAAGACTGGCGACCCAGCCTCGATCATAATCGGGGAGGCTGAGAAAGGAGGCTATGACCTTATCGTCATTGGGGGAGAGGGATTGGGAAAATCTGGTAGGATTCTTGGAAGCGTTGCAAGCAGGGTCTTAAACCAATTTAGGGGATCTGTGCTCGTAGTTAGGTAAGTGATTTAAGCCGTTAAATGATTTCGAGCCAGGTCTTCTCGTGCTCGCATTCTAGGCTTGAGGCACATTTCATTTGAGGAGCTCTCTTAAGGGGGCAGCGTATAACGCTTTTTATAGCACTTCTAACATCCTTACCGCTTTCTAAAGCGTTGATTACAGATTTAATTACGTTGACTGCAATAACAAGATCTGCAAACAATGATGAAAAGAGCAATACATCATCCTTACTATACGAGGGGCCGTTCGCGTGAAAATAGTATGTCGGGGGATGGTTGGGAGCTAAACGTTGGCTGAATATGTTCTGAGAAAAGCTCGATGCCAAATAACGGAGTTCTAACGGCGTTTTAACAGAGTCGATTTTTTGCCGAATATAGTTGAGCCTATTGAACTCTTCACCAGTATTACATATCTTTAAGGCATCATCAATTATCTTTAAAAGATTCTCCTTATGGTTAATAAAATCTTCAAAGCTAAAAAGGTCTTGCTCAAAAGCAAGAGCTAAAGGGTCACCGCCGCTTTCGGCTTCGCTCTCAAAACCAGCCAGTATTTTAATCTTTCTTTCGTCCTTAATGAGCATACGAGCCATCTGAAGAATACCCTGAGCTCCTAAGCCTGTCAAATAATTTGAATAGACCAGCATAGTCACATACGACTTTGGCAACAATTCATGGAGAGCATATACTAATCCCAATGCTTCCGAATAAATCGATTTAGCAGGATCTTCATTTAGCATTTTCATTAATCTTACATTCGTCTCCTCCCTAATATTATCTGCCACAAACTCCTTAAGTACATTAACTTCAGGAAATTCAATCACCCTCATCTGAACCAAGAGGGGGAAGGCCTCCAAAAGAATTAAAATGTCTCTATCAATTTTAAGCGGGAGAAAGGGAAGAATCTCATTTATTTCATTAATTAACTTCCTGAATTCTAGACTTCCGAGTGTTAAACCTGCAGTAGAATTTCTGGGTTTAGAGTAGGCTGTATCCTTTCCAGAAGCAGCCCCGATTAACGATTTAAGAGTATGGATTAATACTTCCGCACTTGCATACTTACTCATGACCTCCAAGTGGCTTATCTGGTACATGTGAGTAGTTTCATGAATGCTACAAGAGTAGATTGTTAAAAGATCCATTGGCTTACCGCTTAGAGTTACCGTGACATCATCGACTGGTATAACCTGAACCACCGGCCCCAGAAGCGTCTGAGTAGTGGTAAAACCGCTAAAAACATTAATAATACATAGAGGCGGTATTAGTAACTTGCTGTGCTCAATCTCTATGAAGCTTTTTAAAACGTTTTCTGAGTAAGCTAAGTCTTGCTCAGTTGCTGGATTAGCTCCTGCAGTAAGCTCAAACCTTGGTAACCGGTATCCTAGCCGAGAGTCATAGGGGAGGGTCATCCCAGACTATTCCTGAAGTATATTTTATTCGGAAAGAGATATTTAAGATTTTTAGATGTCGTCCAAAGACTTTTTGATAGAGCGAAACAGGAATCCTATCGTCTCATTAAATATCTTTAAATACGGTAATTCAACCCCATATTATCACTGCAGTTAACAACGTCAAATCTCCCTCAGTTTCCTTATAAAGCATTATGAGGACAATCCACAATTAGTGAAGCCCAAAGGCATATTAGATCTGTTGTTGCAGATGCTTGACAACCTGCAAAAGGCTTCCTTAGGCACTTCTATTCCAAAGCAGTAGCGGTAAGAAGGCTCTTGAAGAGAAAGGGCTATGTGATAATTGATAAGCCGTGGATGTGTTTGAAGACTAAATTCTCGCTTTAACATTTAGGGGATTAATGCTCTTAGTTTTTTAATCTAAATTTAGAGAAAAAGAGGAAAACTGGAGAGATAAAAAGTATTTATCTCCCTTCGTCCGCGTCCCCTGGATTAAGCTCTGAGTTCTCCTTAACGTATTTTATAACTTCATCAACATAGGCAAAGGCTAGTGAAACATAAGTGTCTGCAGAGCCGTAGTATAGCGCTATCCTGCCGGTCTCAGCATCCGTTAGGGCTGCGCAGGGAAACACTACGTTTGGCACAAAGCCGCAAGTTTCATACTCTTTCTCAGGAGTTAAAAGATAGTCTCTGCATCTGTAGAGGACTTTCGACGGAGTGTTTAAATCAAGTATTGCCGCACCACAACTATAAACGTATCCGTTGCAAGTTAATACTACTCCATGGTAGAAGAGCAGCCAACCTTCGCTTGTTTCAATAGGTACAGGACCCGCCCCTATTTTGAGTCCCTGCCACCAGCCTGAGCCCCCTCTGCTCATGACCCTTCTGTGCCTCCCCCAGTGAATCATGTCTGGACTCTCGCTCAGAAAAATGTCTCCGAAAGGAGTATGCCCAGCATCGCTAGGTCTTGAAAGCATAACGTATTTCCCGTTTATTTTCCTCGGGAAGAGCACACCATTCCTGTTGAAAGGGAGGAAAGCGTTTTCAAGCCTTATGAACTCTTTGAAGTCTTTAGTCATGCCTACGCCTATGGAGGGACCGTAGAAATCTGTGCACCAAGTTATATAATAAGTATCCTCTATCTTGACGACTCTGGGATCATAAGCGTAATTAGGCTGGTATATTCTTCCCTCCGTGTCCTTCCAAGTTATTACCTCATCCTCAATATCCCACGAGATACCGTCTTCGCTCCAGCCGACGTGGAGCCTAGCCTTACCATCCTTATGGTCAGCCCTGAAGACTCCTACGAACTTTCCTTTGAAAGGCACTACGGCACTGTTGAATATTCTGGCAGTGCTCTTAGTAGGGTTCCACTGGGTTAGAGGATTCTTATCATACCTCCAGATAACGCCCTCGTAACCCTCAGGCTTATCCTGCCAGGGGATGTTCTTCAAGTTTTCTCCTACAATCTTCACTTTCCCCATTTTGTCCACCTTAGGGTTTTTGTTGAAGGACAGGCTTATATCGTTTTGTCACGGTTTTCTCCTTTTGAAAAACAACCATGCGTTCTCACCTGCTTTCTCAAACCTCATTAAGACGAAACGCCCTTTCAACCGTTCACCATGTATTTCTATTTCAATGATATCCTCTGTCTTTTTAACAAGCTCATAGTGTCCAAAGTCCCACCTTTCAACTCTTCCAGCACCGTAATGGCCTTCTGGAATGACTCCTTCGAAACCAGCATATTCTAGAGGGTGGTCTTCAACCTGTATTGCGAGCCTCTTCACCCCAGGCCTGTTCTCAGGCTCCTTGGGAATAGCCCAGCTTTTCAAGACACCATCTATTTCAAGCCTCAAGTCGTAATGCAGACGAGTAGCCTCATGCTTCTGAATAATGTATACCAATCCTCTTTGCTTCATGGCTTAGACGATATCAGCGTGAGCCTACAGTTCCGTTTTGAATTATCTTCTTGAGAACTCCGACACTGCCTCTCGGCAGCCTCTTCTTGGTTTCCAAGTCAACGCTATACAAGCCGAATTTCATGCTGAAACCCTTTGCCCACTCATAGTTGTCTGTTAAAGCCCAGTGGAAGTACCCTCTGACATCGACGCGTTTCTCTTCAACAAGGTTTTCCAACACCTTAAGATGCTCAACTATGTATCTTGGCCTAAGCCTGTCCTCCGAGTCGGCGATCCCGTTCTCAGTCACGTAGATCGGCTTACCATACTTAGACATTTCAACAAGAACTTTCTCAAGACCCTCTGGGTAGAGTTCCCAGCCGTAATCTGACGTCGGCCTATTATCCTTTGAGAGATCGTTAGCCTTACACGCAAAACCGTATCCCTCCATTATGCTCGGAATAGCCTGAATACCCATGAAAATTCTGGCTAAGAATGATTTCTTTCCGCTAGCGACCATTCGAGTATAATAGTTTAAACCCAGCCAGTCCAGCTTGTTACCCAAGTAGGTCTTAACTTCATTATCTTCTTTTATTCCGTTAAGGTTTGAGTCAAACCAGCCTGATGCAACCGCTTCTATGAATAGCTTGCTGTGCATATTCTCTACGAATCGCGATGCTTGGGAATCAGCCTCTTTAGAAGAGTCGTATGGCAACACTGGGATAACGTTTTGAATAACTCCTACAGAAGCAGGCTCAGAACTATCTGCGTCAGCCCTTTGATTATCGAACTTCTTAATGGCTTCGAAAGCCCTCGCATGAGCAATACTCATATTCATAGAAATCCTTGTAAAGGCTTTGAAAGCATTCATCACATTCATCTGGACACCAGGTGGGAAGCCTCCTAGAGTCGTAAGGTAGCTCATCGCTATGACATTCGGCTCGTTGAAAGTAGCCCACATGTCAACCAAATCCCCGAGCTTCCAAGCCATGAACGCAGCATATTTTACGAACTCGACTATCGTGTCGCGGTCACACCATCCTCTGGGGCCTTGCTTAAGCTTGGAATCTCTTGCAACTATGGGGTCGTGTACCCAGAGCGGGAGAGTGAAATGGTTTAGACAGACTATTACCTTAAAGTTCTTATTTCTGAGGTCATTGATAATTTCAGAATAATGCTTTAGAGCATCCATGTTCGCCAACATCTCGAGCTTTTCCAGATCTCCGGCATCAATATCTATCCTGCTCATCCCACAGTCGGAGGCAGTTTCCACGCCCACTTTAACTTGGGAGGTGCTTTTCGGAAATATCCTGCTCCACTCTACTCCGAGCCTGTATGCATTCATCCCCATGCCCCTAGCCAGATCATGGTCGACGCTGTAAAGGTCCCAATAGTCCACCCCGTTTTCAGGAAGGTCTCCGCTAACAATCTTATTAGCGATGTTCCTAGAGTCATGGACCCACTTAAACCAGTCCGTGTTCGGATCTATGTTTCTCCCCTCTGGATCACCCATCTCAAATTGGAAACCAGCTTCAGAAACACCCCAGAGAAAATTTCTTGGAAACATGCGAAAAACAGTACTTACTCAGGATATAAACCTTTTTAGAATTCCGGCCGTTAGCCCTTCACTTCCACGACAAATCTACAAGCAGCGTCGCCTTTAGCGATGCATTCAGCCTCGGTCACAGACACATCTTTGTTAAGTATTTGGCGGAGCAATCCGGTCAAATACCCTCTGAAAAACTGGCTTACAGCATTCTCCTGCTTGCCTTGGAAAGGCAGGCATTCGAACAATTCTCTGACCTTAAACACGATTCTTTTGCTACCGAATTCCTCGACTTCTGCAATACACCAGCCCTT
>CAZTSG010000043.1:0-11744 GCA_964616835.1 uncultured Nitrososphaerota archaeon
CAGAGAAGTATCTTTATGATGCTATTAGCGAGAAGGGCTTCATCCACATCACTTTAATCGATCCTGAGAAAATGAATAGGATAGAAGAAGTCGTTAAGGCTGCTGAAGCCGCCGGCTCTTCAGCATTTATGGTAGGCGGTAGTACTTCGCACAAGACTTCAGATTACGAGGAAGCAATAGCCAGAATTAAGTCGAATTCCCGTCTTCCAGTAATAATTTTTCCCAGTAATGTTGCGAGCATAGCCAGAGGGGCGGATGCAATATGGTTTATGTCTTTACTTAACTCGATGAATCCCTACTACATTATCGGTGCCCAAGTGCTTGGGATTAAAACGATCAGGGAGTTCGGCTTAGAGGCGATTCCCATGGCATACCTGATTCTTGGGACAGGTGGGGCTGCTGGCTACGTGGGTGATGCTAAACCTATTCCCTTCGAAATACCGGAACTTGCTGTCGGTTATGCTATGGCTGCTGAAGCACTCGGTTTCCGATTTGTTTACTTGGAGGCCGGCTCAGGCGCTAAGACGCATGTCCCTGAAAAGCTAGTCAGCATGGTTAAGAAGAGCATAAGCATCCCCTTAATCGTTGGAGGAGGAATAAGAGAGGGGACTGTTGCTGAAAACATAGTTGCATCAGGTGCTGACATAATTGTTACGGGGGATGTTCTTGAGGAAACATGTGCGATAAGAGATAAGCTTTCAGAAATTATAGAAGGAGGACGCAGAGGCGCTTTAAAGAGAAATAGTAAAGGTTTCAAAACTTGCTGTTAATCTCGACCAGAAAATGAGGTTAGAGGAGTATAATCAGCTTTTGCAGGAGAAGTTTTGGCAGGCATATAATCATGCGGCTCGCGCTAAAGAGAACGGTTATGACCCGGAGAAAAAGCCAGAGTCAATAATCTCTTTTTCCCAGGCTGAGACCATAGAGAAGCTTTTGGGTTTGAAGGGTTTTAAAGACAGGTTTGAGGAACTTAAGAAAACACTCCCTCCCTTAGAGGTACCGTTTAAAATAGCTGAAGACATCATACTAGGTAGATTCGGGTATTTTCCGGAAGAGAAGGCTGCAGAGTTAGCTTTGAAAGCAGCATTAGCCTCGCTTACTCCTCCTGGGACGACGGCGGCTCCAATAGAGGGGATAGAGAAAGTTCTGATAAAAAAGAACAGTGACAATACGAGATACCTTGCCGTGTACTTCTCCGGCCCGATGAGATCCGCCGGAGGCACTGAGCAGGCTCTTTCAATAATCCTCGCCGACTTTATAAGGAGGATTTTGAAGCTTGACAGGTATAAGCCTACGCAAGAGGAAGTCGCAAGATATATTGAGGAACTGAGGCTTTATGAAAGGGGCAAGAACAGGTTTCAGTATAAGGTTGCGAAGGATCAGATAGCTGAAGTAATAGAGAACCTTCCCATAGAGATTACTGGGCCTCCTTCTGAGGATGCTGAGGTAGTTATATACAGGGACCTGCCTAGGGTTGAGACGAATAGGCTTAGGGGTGGTGCTCTCAGGATAATAAACGATGGAATAATCGGAAGGGTTAAGAAGTTTGAGAGCATAATCAACAAGCTCAACATATCAGGATGGTCCTGGATATCCAAGATAGAGGTGGAGAGCACGAAGTCAGAGTATCTGAAGGAGGTTTTAATAGGCAGGCCGTTCTTCTCCTCATCCGAAGCCTTCGGAGGCTTTAGGATTAGATACGGTAGGGCTAGGAATACTGGTTTAATGGCTGTGGGCATCCATCCGATGTCGATGAAGGTTCTTCAAGGGTTCCTATCCATAGGCTCGCAGCTAAGGATCGATAGGCCCGGTAAGTCCGCGATAGTCATGCCTGTAGACTCAATAATGCCTCCTATAGTCAAGACTAATGATGGCTCTATTCATCTCGTGAACAGTGATGAGAAGCTTAGGAAGGTTCAAGACAATATTTCGAGAATTCTCTTCCTAGGGGATATTCTCATATCCTTGGGTGACTATATAGAGGGGAATTCTCCCTTAGACAGGACAGGCTATACTGAAGAACAGTGGGCTGCTGAACTCGAAGCAGTGTTAAGGGAGAAGGGAGAGAGTATTAAGAATCTCCCCCTAGACGAGGCTTTTCTCAAGAGACTCATTGAAGACCCTTTTTCCCAAATAGATTTTGGGACGGCTTTGCAGATAAGCATAGCGCTGGAGGTTCCTCTTCACCCTCGCTTCTATTTCTTCCTCGAGAACCTAAGGGGACAAGAGCTTCTCCACGTTGTCAAATGCTTCAGGGAAGCCAAGGTGGAGGGAGAGATAGTGAATGTCCCGATGAAAGATGCATCGCTGGCGGAGGAGTTTGAGAAGATGTGTCTACCGTCTCAACGAGGAGACGGTGTTATTAAGGTGGAGAAAACACATGCAGAATTATTTCTCTATTTATCTAAAATGCTTATGCCTAAGACGGATCTGGATAAAAATGCCATTGAGTATTTGAATGGTTTTCTGAATTTCAGGATAAAGCCTAAGGGGGGTGCATTCATATCTGCTAGACTGGGAAGACCTGAGGCTGCTAAGCTGAGGGAGATGGATCCTCCTTCTCACGTCCTGTTCCCAGTGGGCTTAGAAGGCGGCCCTAAGAGGAATATTGTGGCTGCAGCATCGCGTAAAAACATCATTGTGAATATTTGCAACAGATATTGTGAAAGATGTGATCTCCATACTTTCTACTTTCACTGTCCTCAATGCAAATCTCCTACGATAGCGACGTATTACTGCGCTAGGTGCAACAGCTACTCTAAGTCGGAGAAGTGCGAGAAATGCGGTGGCGAGGGCGTGCCCTATCATGCGAAGAGCATTCCGCTTGAGAAGATTCTAAGCGATATTGAGAAAAAACTCGGGATTAAAATAGATGCTGAGCTGAAGGGAGTAAAAAGCTTAATGAACGAGAACCGTGTTCCAGAGCCTCTTGAAAAAGGGGTTTTAAGAGCAAAGTATAATTTGACAATCTACAAGGATGGGACGATCCGCTTCGACGCTACGAATGCTCCATTAACAGCCTTCAAACCAAGGGAGATAGGCACTCCCCTTAATGTTTTAAGAGAATTAGGGTATGATATCGATGTTGAGGGTAATCCTCTCGTCAGCAAGGACCAGTTGCTCTACCTCTATCCTCAAGACATTATCCTCCCGCAGGAAATGGGTGACACGCTTGTTAGGATTGCTAACTTTATAGACGATGAGCTTAGGCTCCTCTACGGCGTCGAGCCTTTCTACAATGTTAAAAGCAGGGAGGACTTAATAGGGCATCTCGTACTGGGGATTTCTCCACATACTCTCGGCGCTATAGTAGGTAGGATAATAGGCTACACTAATTCCCAAGTCGTGTTCGCACATCCCTTCTGGCACCAGGCTAAGAGGAGGGATTGCGATGGAGACGGGGACTCCATAATTCTCCTTCTGGATGCTCTCCTAAACTTTTCTAAACATTACGTTCCGGAGACTGCAGGAGGTCTAATGGATACTCCTCTCATAATAATGCCCATTTTAAAGCCTGATGAGATAGATGATCAAGTATACAATATGGAAGATGTGAAGAAGTACAGTGCGGATGTTTATTCGTTAGCTTGGCAAGGTGCAAAGCCGAAGGAGCTTGAGAACTGCATCAACCTGGTTAAGAGCAGTAATGCAAACATAGCTTGGACGCATAATACCAGCAGCATTGTAGACGGTGTGAGTAAAAACGTCTATAGTACTATCGGCTCTATAGATAAAAAGCTAAAGCTCCAATTGGAAATAACGGCTGTTTTAGCCGGAGTTAATGAGAAAGATTTCATAGAGAACCTTTTGAACTCGCACCTCTTGAAAGATATCTCTGGGAACATAAGGACGTTCTTCACGCAGAAATTCAGATGCAAGAGATGTGGCAAGAAGTTTAGGAGGGTTCCCCTATCATCCAAATGCCCCTCCTGCGGTGGGGAGCTTTCTCCTACAGTATACGTGGGTGGTGTTAAGAAATATCTGGTGCTTGGAAAGAAGGTTTTAACCCTATTCTCGCTCGACCCGTATTTCTCGAGCAATATGGAGTTGCTGGAAAAAGAGCTTTCACTACTAATTACTAAGGAAGATAATAAGCTTCTTGCTCAAAAAAGGCTCAAACAGTATTTCTAAAAAGATTCTTCGTTAACTACGTTCTTGAGAGACACCAGCCTATGGCCGCAAACTGGGCAAATCGTCCCCGCATATTTATTATATCTTCTCCTGCAGGCGGAACAATACTTAATATAAGTGAACGTTTTCCTTATTCTCATAACCCCTACCGAGATATATTTGAGGTTAAGGAGTGCTGCCGTGTTCTGGATATCATAATCGTTAGAAATTATTTCTACGTCGTAATTTTCCTCGTTGCGAAGCTCGTAACCTAGGGCTAGGATTTTAATATCTGGCTTAGAAAGCTTGCAATATACTCCGTATTCCTTCGTAGCCTCTTCCACTTTTTCTCTCGACCTACTGGAAGGCTCTCTGATAGTGAGTTTCCCAAGCATCATCGCAGTCTTTATTCTCATCCACCTTTTCCCAATCCCCCCGATCTCGTCTAGGAGTTCCCTTATGGTAAAGGATTCACATCTTAGCGAGTTAGGATCTACCCCTTGTATTATGGCAGTCGAGTCTAGGACATAGCCTTTCTTACTCATTTTCAACCCCTCCCAATCAGCCTGCACATACGTTTTATGTTAAAAGACCTCGAGAAGCGCACAATACTCACTGTCTCGTTGCTGCCCGTAATCATGACTGTTTTACCAGAGTCCATTTTCAACATCTCTTCTCCGTCTACTATTATGTGAGCCTCTTCTCCGCTTAAATATTTCACTCTAATAAGCTCATCCTTGTTAACGATTAAGGATCTTAGAGGACTTCTTGCGCATAGGGGTGTACATATTAAAACTTCTACGTTAGAGAGGACGAAGGGGCCTCCTGCGTTTAGGGAATATGCTGAGGAGCCTATTGGTGTAGATATCAGGAAGCCGTCTCCCTCTACTATAAAACTGCCCCCACCCAGTTCTACTAGCAGTTCAACTTGCTTCAACCCCCTTACATTTCTAATCACAACCTCGTTTACCGCGCTTAGAATGCTACTATCGTATTCTATTTTTAATTTAAAGCATTTCTCAACTAGGAAGTTCCCCTTGCAATATTCTTCTAGAAGCGATTCTAGATTCTCACGATTAGCTTCTATCAAATAACCTCTCTTACCCATGTTCACCGGTAGTATTAGAGACCCGTTTTCAACGACCCTAGAGGTTCTAAGGAGGGTGCCATCGCCTCCAATAGACACTACTAGATCGAATCCTCTTAAACCCTTCTTCAAGCTCCCTATTGAATACTCCTCTAAGAGACTTGGCTTCAGAACCTTCTTAATCTTCTCGATTATGCTTAGGGTCTCTGCATCCCTAATCTTATAGACTATTGCTACCCTCACTGTCTCCAGCACCTTCTTATCTCGGTATAAGTTTTTAAATACCGTAACTTATTAGTTTTCCTTAAAATGGGTAAAGTAGTTGAACTCGGCGAGTTGAAAGAAGGATCTTGGCTCATGATTGACAATGAGCCATGCCAAATAGTCGAGATATCGCATTCGAAGCCTGGTAAACATGGCAGTGCTAAGGCGCGCGTCGTCGGAATAGGATTGTTCGACGGTGCTAAACACACTCTCTTAAGCCCGGTAGACACGAAGGTAGAGGTTCCATTGATAGAGAAGAGGAGTGCGCAAGTGCTTACGATACTGGGAGATAACGTTCAGGTGATGGATCTTGAAACATACGAGGTTTTTGAACTGCCCCTCCCACAAGACCCTGAGCTGAGGAGCAGTGTAACACAGGGCGTTACTGTGGAGTACTGGAGGGTGGGCAGTAGACAGAAGATAATGCGGATTAAGTAAACCGTCTAGACGTACTTATCTATTATGCTCTTAATCTTCTCTGCTTTCTCCAGCGTTAAGAACTCTTTATCCCTTCCCCCGGATAGTATGGCCATTATCTCATGCTTGCTCCTAGGAAGTATGTTAACAAGAATGACCGCTTCTTTTCTAGACAACCCTGTCTCTTTCATAAGCTCCTCCACTAGTTTCTTAGCCTTGTCCGCTGGGAGCTTGGAGACTTCTTTCAAATACTCTAAGACCAGTTTTTGATACTGTTTCAAATCCTCTTGCTTCAAGAGTATTTCAAGAGCCTCAGATACCGTTATATCCGTCTCAGATATTTTCTTAATGCCCATTTTCTACAGCTTTTTGAAATGTTCAGGCCTCGCAATTAAGGTTTTTGCCTTATCCCCGTCCATCACCTGAATAAGGTATGCTCTGCCCCTTTTCCCTATTATCGTCCCTATCTTGCCGTAGAACCTTCTATGGGGCATTCCCTTATTTACTGATGGATCGTACTTGAGTACAACTTTGTCTCCAGGCTTGTAATCCTGCAACAGGTATGACGGGGGCTTAATACCTCTTTCCCTAACCCTTTTCCGAAGCAGGGTCCTAGTTTTAATCCTTTTTCCAGAGGTTTGAGGCATGTTTTTATCCTCCTTCGATCCCCGTAACCTCCATCTCCACTATTTTAACCTTAGCGTTGAGCAACTCTGCCACAGAGGGTACAGTTCTCCCCTCGTCTCCGTGCAGCAACTCCTTGACATAGAGTCCGCCGCTGCACGTGACTAGGGCTTCATACCGATTATTGCCAAGGGGTTTGAAAACAGCCTCGTAAACCATCTTTTTCCTCACCCTGTCCCCCCTCCTTTTTAAAACCCTGAGCGGCGTTCTCTGCCTTATCAGGCAGCCCGTCAGTTTTTTCGAAACCTCTTTCAACTTTTCTTCCGAAACCTCTCTTTCAGTCTCGAAGACGACTCGATAACTCTTCCTTTTTCTCTCCGCCTCCAGTTTGAGTCGGGGCACATCCAGATAGCTCGCCTTGCTGAACGGAGACACTTCAACCATGTTCCCAAATCTTCTATTGAACTCAAGATGTAATTCGCTCAGGTTAACGTTTCTCGCCTTCGGCTCAAGTATTTCGACTATGAACGGTCTACCGTCTCCGAGCATCTTAACATCAACATCCTCCCTCCCAGCGCCGTGGAATTTTAACTTCCTGCCCTTGAAGACTGGCAGCAGAACATCCTCCAACATCTTCTCTATGGATGGAGTTATGTCCTCAGAATCCATTCCCTTCCATTTTGTCTGAGCAATTCCACCGACCAGCTTCCTGTAGCTGGATCTCAAGAATATGGAGTTTATCTGTGTTGAAACCTTATCGTTTGCTGCATCGTATACGAATAAGACGTCTGGTCTTTTCATCCTAGCCTTCTTGCCAACGGCTTTCGCAACATTCTTGTTTATCTCCTTGTTAAGCTCGTTTTTCAAAGCCTCGCCGAGCCCCAGTTTAAAGAAAGACTTTACTTTCTCATCTTTCTCCTCTAAGGAAACCGGTAGAGAAAGCCCCGTGTAGAAAGTACCGAATTCAATTTTGGAAGCTTCTTCAATTATTTTATTAACAGCCTTCTCAACAAGCTGATTGATATTGCCACCGCAAATATAGCAGGGCTTGGAAGCTATTTCAACCCCAGGTTTGCTCTTTTTAAGAAAAGCTAATGAGGGTCCGTGCCCTGACTCTGCCAATGATTTGAAGACATTGAAAGATCCTTTACCATGTTTCTCCGCCTTCATTTTCTCGCTCATGAATAGGAAGTCCTTCAGAATTCTCCCCTTCGTCTCGTTGTCGTAAGACGGGATGAGGCTTGAAAACTGTCTTCCTAAACACCTGTTGCATAGAGGAATCGATGTCACGATCTTCTTCAGGGTTTTTAAAAGTTCCATTTTAAGGTCTTAAGCGAGATATGTCTCGCAAAGCCCCCTTAGAAATCTTCTTAATCGTCTTCTTCGCCACTAAATATTGCTTTAAGAGTTCTCTAACATCCTTCTCTGAAGTCCCCGATCCCCTCGCGACACGCCTTACCCTTGAAGAATCCATTATTGTTACGTCTTCTCTCTCCTCAGTATTCATTGAATTCACGATCGCCCTCCATTTCTTCACCTTAACGAAAAACTCTTCCATATCCTTTTTGCTAAGTTTCCCTCCCCCAGGAAGGCTGGAGAGGATTGTTTGAATACCTCCCATTTTTCTGGCAGATTCCAGTTGTTGCACGAACTCCTCTATCGTAAATCTTCCGCGAGCCATCCTCTGGGCCCTAATCTTCTCCTCCCTAGACATTTTCTGCACTCTAGCTATGATTGACTCCAAATCGGGCTTTCCTAAGAGCCGCGATACGAATTTTACAGGGTCGAACTCCTCAATCTCCTCAATCCCCTCACCGACCCCTATGAAGATTATCGGAGCCCCGACGGAGGCTATTGCAGATAGGGCTCCGCCACCCTTGGCTGAACCGTCTAGCTTAGTTACAATAACATACCCTACTTTCGCAATCCTGTTAAAAGCCTCTGCCTGTACCCTAGCCTGCTGACCGATCATCGCATCGACCACAAGTATTGTCGCAGTAGGATTCACCGCGTTTATTATCTGAGCCATCTCCCCCATGAGGGTTTCCTCCGTCCTGTGCCTGCCAGCAGTATCAACCAAAACAACATCGAGACCGAGCCTTCTAGCCCATTCCACACCTTCCTTTATCACCTCCACGGATGTTTTCTTCGAAACATCTGAGTAAAGGGGTATCTCGCCTTTCAAGAGCTGCTTGAGCTGGTCTACAGCCCCGGGCCTGAAAACATCTCCCGCTATCACACCGACCTTTACATTCTTGTTTTTCAAATAGTGGGCGATCTTGCCTACAGTCGTAGTCTTGCCTGAGCCCTGTATACCCATGAAGACGAAAACGTTAAGCTGGTTGGGGATTATACGTAGCTCCTTTTTCTCGCCCCCGAGTATTCTAATAAGCCCCTGATAAGTTAGGTAAGTAATCCTGTCCTTCAGAGAGATACCATATCCCTCAACCGCTTCTTTCAAACCTTTTTTAATATCTTCAGTAAGCTGGCTTACAAGCCTAACGTCAACATCCCCCATTATTAAAGCGCGCTGAATCTCTCTAAGATACTCGGAGACCTCCTTATCGCTCACGTAGGCTTGTCTCGTTATAAACCTGAGGGCGTTCTGAAGCCTCTCAGAAATGTTTTCAAGCATTTCCCATCTGTCCTCCGACCAGCTTCTTAATCTCGCTTCTCAGAATTATCGGGTCCGCTCTGCCACGGAGCTTCTTCTGTATCTCTCCACATATATAGTCGATTACACGCTCGTTTTCGGAAGCCTCTTCCCTAAGCCTCGGGTTCTCCTCTAAGAAACCTCTTATCACTGGAGCAAGCTCCTCAGGACTCTTTATAATGCTTAAACTCGCTCGTTTAACATATTCTTCAGCATCCTCGCCTGTTGACACTATTTCCCAAAGCACTTGTTTAGCCATCCTTGTAGTTATGATCCCCTCTTTAACCATCCTTATCAGTTTAGCCAAGTTCTCCGGTTTAAACCTGCTTTCTTTGCAATCTATGCCGCATTCTCTCCACCTTCTCACAACCTCGTTCATAAGCCAGTGTGCAACCTCCTCAGGATCATTCAATATCCTTACAGTCTTTTCGAAGAAATCTGCAACAGGCTTTTCTGAAACAAGCATTGAAGCAAGCTTTTCAGATACACCGTATTCTCTTATGAACCTCTCTATCCTCTCATCAGGCAGCTCGGGAAGCCTCTTCCTTATGTCTTCGACGAGCTTTTCATCTATCACTATTGGGGGGATATCTGGCTCAGGAAAGTAGCGGTAATCCTCTTCCATCTCCTTCTCCCTAGATGTTGCTGTAACCCCTTCCTTCTCCCCCCACCTTTTTGTAACAGTGCTCTCCATCTTGGGGAGATACTCCAGCCTAAGCTGTTCAAAGCGCAATGCCTGCTCCACCTCCTTAAAGGAACTAATGTTCTTTATCTCGACCCTAGCTCCTCCCGCGTAGGAAATGTTTGCGTCGCATCGCATGGATCCTTCGAAAGAAGGATCTAAAACTCCAAGGTGCTCAAGCGTCGTCTGCACTTTCTCCAAGACTAGCCTTGCCTCCCTAGGCTGATGCATAGCTGGCTCCGTAACTATCTCTACTAGAGCTATTCCTGCTCTATTGTAATCTACGTAGGTCTTCCTAATGCCGCCCTGCTCAATATGGACCAGTCTACCAGGGTCCTCCTCCATCTGTATCCTTCTCAAAGGTATCTTCTTCCTCTCGCCGTCTACGTTTATCGTGACATATCCTCCGACGCCTATCGTCGTGCCCCCTGCCTTATCGTATTGAGTTATCTGGTAATTCTTGTTCATATCAGGGTAAAAATAGTTCTTCCTGCTGAAGACGACGTATGGCTGAACCCTGGCTCCGAAAGCGAGGCACACGGCTATCGCGCTCTCGATAGCTTTCTTATTGACTTGAGGAAGTGTACCAGGTAAGCCTAGGCATATAGGGCAAACGTTCTCATTAGGCTTCTTGCCCCGATAATCTGAAGGGCAAGGGCAGAAAAGCTTGGTTTTGAGATTAGTCAGTTGAACATGTATCTCCAGCCCTATCTTAAGCTTGCCAGCCTCTTCTTGACTCAGCATACTTTCATTTTTCCCTCTATCAAGTCGTTTATGAAGCTTCTCAGAGAATCGTCGCTCAAATCCTCCTCCACAACCTCGGCGATAGGCTTCTCCAAAGTCTCCATGGTCAAGCCTTCTTCAAGGACTGCCTGGACGGATACTAGCCTAGGCTTGTTTACGGGCGTCCCTATCTGGCTCAGAAGCCACACGTAAACCTCCTCCACCCCCTCAACCCTGTCAATTATGTCGTTAGCAATCTTAAACGATAAGACGTTGTAAATCTTGCCGACGTGGCTCACAGGGTTCTTGCCCGCAGCCGCCTCGGAGCCCGCAGGCCTCAGTAGAGCAATCACCCCATTTACCCTGTTGCCCCTGCCGACCTGCCCGCTGTCCCCTGCTTCTGCAGACGTGCCTGTAACAGTCAGGTAAACACCGTTCTCCCCCCTCCCCTTCACGTCAAGACTGTTCAGAGTTATATTTACCCTCTTGAAGTCATAATTGCTAGCCACGTATTCCTTAAGGTTCTCAACAACTTCCCTCTTAGATCTGAAGTAAGAATCCTCGCTGTCTACAAAACGGTCCACGTACGACATGGCTATCGTCAAATCGACCTCGCTGTTCACTCTAGAGCCCATTACCTTCACATCCTCCCCTGTTTCCTCAAAATCCTTCTTAAACTCCCGGCTGTTCAAATACTGCTCCACGTCGAGGACCAGCTTCTCCAAAGGCGATAATGGAGCATATCCGACTGCTGCAGAAGTGTCGTTAGCACCCAGGAAATCGCCCCCGCGCTTGAAAATGTCAGCGAGGTTTGCAGCACTCCTTCCTATCTGAACATCGTAGGAAACATATTTCTCCGGGTCTACGAACCTAAGGTTTTCTCTAAACCATTTTTTAGCAGTCTCTACTGCAAGGTTCTCTATAGGCAGCTCCTTACCGTTGAAGCTGTAGGTGGCCCTGTCTCCGAAAATCAGCTTCATAGGCTTCTTGACGACTCCACCGCCAAACCTGGTTTCAGACTCTCCCGCTACAAGTAGGCTTTTATCAAGATTGTAATGGAGTACTGCGTTAAACTCCTTAAGATAGAGTTTGCAAAGCTCTACTGAAACCTGGTTCATAACCATATCGGATATCGTATCCGGGTGGCCGAGCCCCTTCCTCTCCACTATCTCTATCCTCTGCTT
>CAZTSG010000044.1:0-10913 GCA_964616835.1 uncultured Nitrososphaerota archaeon
GAGGGTGGGATTTGAACCCACGAACCCCTTCGGGACGAGGTCCTGAGCCTCGCGCCTTTAACCAGGCTTGGCGACCTCCGCGATTCCTAAGACAAGAAAATATCATATTATGATGAATCTAATAAATTTTGCCAAACAAGTTATTCTCACCCACTTTTTATTATACCCTCTTTTTCCATGAAGGCTATTAACTCTTCCTCCGTTCTGAAGATTTTCGTAGAATAATAGTTGAAAAACGGGCTTTCCGGACCCTGGAAGATAGTAAACACCTTCTTGTTATTGCTGAACCCGTAGTTCATCTCAGAGAGGACTCCGGGAGACATTATTGGGGAGAAATAGTAGACTACAAGGAAGTCGCTCTGGTCAATAAGCTGGTAGTCTCTTGCAACTATTTGGTCTAGGAGGTCTTCGACAACATCCTCCATCTCTCTTATGCTAATCTCACACCCATCGCTTACCGCCAGCTTGTCTCCGCCTGAGGTCTTAAGCTCCTTAAGCTTCTCCATAAGCACAGCATCCTCTATTTCACCCGGGTCGAAGACGGTGAGCCCCAGTTTCCTAAGCTTCTCCTTGAAAGCATTCTTCCTAGCAAGGCTGTGCTCCTTATTCTCCAAGTGCGTTATAGGATAGCTGAGATACACTTTTTTAGAACCCGGTTTAAAAGCCAGGTTGAAAAGCGTTTCACCGGGGGAGGATGAGGGGATTATGTAGAACGGTTTTCCCCTGTAGTCTGCTATAGACTTCGTCAAGAGTATTTCCTCATCCCTCCATACGAGAATATCCTTCAACGTCAGACGATTCCTCCACTGGGAGGAATGTTCAAGCCGGTTTTTTGTCGAAAGCACGGCGTCAGACACGGTGATGAACATGTCGGGAGAAAGCTCGTTAAGATAATGGAAGTCGAAAGCTTGAAAAACATGCTTCTTCCACCTGAAGCAAGCATGCGTACTTATCACTATATTCTCATGGTTCTCCGATTCTCTGATTATTTGTTCAAAGACGGTCGCCCTCAGGAAATTCAGAGAAGAAGGAGAGAGGTCAAGTATCTTATCCTCCTTTATTTCCATGCCGAGTTTTCTAGCTGTTTCAAACATCATGCCCCCCACGGAGAAAAGCTTAACGTCAATACCTTTCTTACCCGCGAAGTCTACGAACTTTCTTAAATACTCCTCCCGGCCGCTGCCACTAATGCCCGTAGCTACTATTCTCAAGCGTCCCCTATTTTTCCTATAGAGCAGGTTTTATTTAAAGGGATTGCACTCCAAATATTTTGGAAAAAGCTCGCCGTTTTTAAACAGGGGAACAACCTTAAATCAATCCTTTTAACCTGTTGACTAAGTGCCATGAGAATAATAATTACTAAAGATTACGACGAAATGAGCATAAGGGCTGCGAGAATAATCGCTGAGCAGGTTAGGAAAAAGCCCAATTCTGTACTAGGCTTGGCTACTGGAAGCACCCCCTTAGGGACTTACAGGGAGCTAATTAGAATGCATAGGGAAGAAGGATTAGATTTTTCCAAGGTTGTCACTTTTAGCCTAGACGAGTACTATGGGCTTGCCCCAGACCATCCTCAGAGTTATCACTACTTCATGTTCGAAAATTTCTTTAAACACGTAAACATAAACCCGAGGAACATTCATATCCCCGACGGGCTTGCTAAAGATGTTAAAGCATTCTGCGAAAGCTACGAGAAGGAGATTAAGAAAGCCGGTGGGATAGATCTTCAACTCTTAGGAATAGGGAGAGACGGGCACATAGCTTTCAATGAACCAGGGTCCTCCCTAATGGGTAGGACAACGCTAATAGCTCTTGCAGAAGAAACAATAAGAGACAATTCTAGATTTTTCAAGGATGAGAAAGAAGTACCAAGACTCGCGATAACCATGGGATGCGGAACGATCATGGAGGCGCGGAGAATACTGCTCTTAGCTAATGGGGAGAATAAGGCTGATGCTATTGCAGCAGCGGTAGAGGGCCCGATAACCTCTCAAGTCACAGCCTCAATACTACAGATACACCCTGACGTTATAGTAATTGTGGATGAGGCAGCAGCATCCAAGCTTAAGAGAAAAGAATACTATAAGCATGTGAATAAGATTCTTGAGGAAACAGGTTTCTAAAATTGCGGTTGCTAGGTCTTCATCGGCTAAAACAACTCGACCAAACTCATTACTCGCCTGAAGGTCTCCTCATTTGACGTATTCTCACGATGTGCACGGGCTCGTCGCGAAAACCGTATGTTAAGACAGCAATAGTGTTTTCAGGAAGCTTTGACTTAGAGAGTTTCGTTTCTAACTCATTTATACCGGCTTCATATTCTGATGCTGATACCTCGATGGTTTCTACTCCACGTGTAAGCATTAGCCTCCTAAGCGTCTTCCTATTGGGAGATGCGGAGATTACCCTGCAATCAGGCTTGAAGCTGGCTATTCTCTCAGCTGTTTTCCCAGACTTGGTGAAAACACCTATCATAGCACCGAGCGATTCCGCTAATGAAGCTATTCCGAATGCAAAACGGTCTCCTATATCGCTCTCTTGAGTAATCCTCCTTCTGAAGGGCTTTATTTCAGGCTCGTATCGCTCTATTATCCTCGATAGCCAAGAGACTGTTTCAACGGGGTATTTACCCACCGCCGTCTCTCCAGTCAACATTAGCACATCAACCCCTTGGGACAGTGCTAAGACCACGTCTACAATCTCGCTCCTAGTGGGAACAGGACTATCAATCATAGACCCTAAGAGTTGAGTGGCAACGATTACGGGCTTGCCCCTGTCAACGCATTTTTTAACAATCATTTCTTGGAGGGAAGGAACGTCTTCTAAGGGAAAGTGCATCCCCAAATCTCCTCTGGCAACTAAGATTCCGTCAGCAGCCTCGATAATCTCGTCTAGTTTCTTAACTCCGACAGGGGTTTCTATTTTGGCCACTATCCCCGTCTCCTTCGCACCTAGCGAGATTAGTATTCCGCGGAGTGCAGCAATGTCTTCAACACGCCTAACATAGCTTAATCCTATATAGTCGAAATCGTTCTCTACAGCGATCTTGATAGCACGAATCTCCTCTTCAGTAATGGATGGAAGATCTAAGTCCTGACCTTGGACCACAATCGTCTTTCTAGAAGTGACGCAGGCGTCTGTCAAAGCTCTCATAAGGATTTCCGAATTGGTTGCTGATTCTACTCTGAACGCAATTCTACCATCATCCATCAAGATAACATGATTCTTCTTAATTGCTTTGAAAGCCTCCTCGCTGGGCAGCGGGATTATCTTAGTTGCTCCACCAGTCGACTCGGTTGCTTGAATAATCTTAACCGTATCACCTGCCTTAACCTCAACAGGGGTTTCCAAAACACCGAGCCTGATACTGGGACCACGTAAATCCCCGAGAAGTGTAAAATATCTTCCCAGATCAGACTCCACACCCCTAACCAGCCTAGCGATTTCAACCCATTCCTCTGGAGAACCGTGACTAAAGTTTACCCTGAATATGCTTGCTCCAGCAAGAGCCATCTCTCTGATTACATCTCTAGACATTGAGGAACGGCCTATCGTGACGGCAATCCTAGTCTTCATCAAGCATGCCGCCACATCGCTTCAAATAAGTATTGTTTATATTTCATAAAAGTAAAAAAAGAAGGGAGAAACTATTAAGCCGAATAATCCTCCATAAAGACATCTGGAAAGCGCCACGGGCAGGATTCGAACCTGCGTGCCCCGAAAAGGGGCATCGGGTTTCTTATACATGAAAGGATCTCGAGCCCGACCCGTTTGTGGAATATTTTTCCACTCCGGCACCGTGGCGCCCATTTATCTCATCAGGTTTAACACTGATAAGCTTTTCTGGATTAAGTTACCCCTTTAGTGTTGAAACCGGCCCCATGAGCGCATTAAAGCCAGTATTATATAAATAAGAATGCCTCGAGCCCAGTCTCGAAATGCAATAAGACTGATGCTTGAATTACTATGCCAAGAAGATAAGGCTTCTTGCTGAATTTTTACTGAGAAGAACGGATGTTCCCTACTACGTATTTTTATTCCAAAAGGCCGCTTAGCAAACCGTCTTCCTTCAGAGCCTCAACGATATGGTTTTGAGGTACTGACAAGCTGTATTTCTTAGTTCTCCCGTATCTTCCCATGTTCACTATTTTCGAGCAAATTATACCTGCCGACTCGAGTTCATTAAGCAAAGAGGAAAGCCTCCTATCAGTCAACGATTCAAGACCCAGGTTTGCAACCAAGCTCCTATACTCGCCGTATATTTCTCCACTAGTATGCTGAGCACTCGAATTCCTAAGGTTTCTGAGAATTGAAACTAGGAGAATCTTGCTTTGAATAGGAAGCGTTCTAATAACCTCATTAACCTGATCCCTCTCAATCTTTCTAAGAGCCTCTTGGACGCACTCGATCGTGATCTTTTCTTTTCCGTCTCTTTCTGCAGTTTCTGCAGAAACCCTGAGAAGGTCCAGCGCCCTCCTTGCATCACCATGCTCAGAGGCCGAAAGCGCAGCAATATATTTTATTACAGAAGGATCGCAAACCCCTTCTCGAAAAGCCTCGTTAGCCCTCTCCATCAATATGTCGAAAAGCTCATCTGAGGTATAGGGTTTGAAAACAAGCTCCTCCTCGCTGAGAGTGCTCAAAATCCTAGGGTCAAGAATCTGTTTGAAAGTAATCTCGTTAGAAATCCCTATGAAGGAAACGCGGTGAGAAGAAAAGTTCTCGTTAATTCTCGAAAGCTCGTAAAGCAGGTTTTCACCCTCTTTCTTAACTATGACGTCAATCTCGTCGAGTGCTATTAGAAGGTAAAGGTTGTTAGCCTTAATGTGGTTAACGATCCTGCGGAAAACCTCTGCAGTAGCTAAGCCTGTAAAAGGTATTGAAAGACCTATCTGCCTAGATATAGAAGCAAGAATCCGGTATTCGGAGCCCTCGAGCCTCGAGTTTACAAGGACACATTTTATATTAGCCCTGAGCTCATTAGCCTTCTTCGATAACACGTTGAAAACAAATCTTACAACAGCAGTTTTACCAGTCCCAGGCTTACCGTAAATAAACAGGTTGGAAGCCTTGTTGTGAAGGAGGAGCGGGGCAACAACTTCGCCAACATACTTTATCTCACTCTCCCTGTGGGGAAGACGATCAGGAACATAGTCGTGTCTTAAAGCATCCCTATTCCTAAAAATACTACTTTTAAGAAACATGCTGTCGAATACTTTGTTAAGCACTTCTAGACTTCCTCTCGCCGCCTCCATTAGAAGACGGACGGCTTCGTTTGAAAAGAAAAACGAATTGGAGAATTGTTTAGAGAAAAAAATACAGAAAAATTAGAAAGTGACGAAAAGTGACAAAAGAAAAACACCCACACCCCTTTGCTTCTTCTCCACACTACTTCAATAGAAAATATTATAAATTTGAGAATTTTTCATTCCCCACACTATATTAACAGTGTTTTCTGTTTTTTAATACTTTATGTTTAGCATCCTTGAGAAAAATAATCATGATTCTTTAGATTCTTTCTTATCTCTTTTCAAACTTGTTTTTCAATGGAAATAGAGGGGTGTGCGCGGCTTTTTCTCCATCATTCTTTGTAGAAGAATCTTATTTTCTCCCACTTCTTCTCTTTATACTCTTATTCCTCTCTTTCCTATCTTTTTTCATTTTCCTTTTCATTATAACTTTCGTTTTCAGTAGTTTGCCCTCTCCCCTCAATTTCTACTGGAAATATGAATTTTCTACTTTTTTCTCTTATTTGTAGACTAATCTCTGTAAATCTTTCCTTTTTCCTACTTTTTCACTGCATTTTTCTTTTTTCTATTTCCACTGGAAAAACTGCTTGTTAACACTTATTTACTCGTTTTCTCCTCATTCTGGGAAATCCGCTGTTGATTAACAAGAGCGATAGAAAGAGGCTTGAGATCCGGTTTTCAGATGGTTCAGATACGATTATTTCTTTCAGACTGGAAGGTAGTAATATAGACAAGTATAAAATTGCTATTGCCAATCTTTTCCCGCTAATGCTTTCTCAAGAAGCCCTCAAGCAGGAACTATCTGTTTCTTCTCTTGAAAAACCGGAGAGGAAAATCGACGTAAACGATGTTTTCTTAGAGACCTTGCGTAAACAGGGTGAGGTTCTTGGCAATATTTTGAAAGTAGTTAGAGAGTTTAGAGACATGAGCTTCTCGTCTAAAGACGTTAAGAAGAGGTATGAGGAGAGAGTAGGTAAACCTATTCAACTAAGCACCGTAGCTACATATCTCATGAGGCTTCATGACAAGGGTCTTCTCTTAAGGAAGAAAATTGGGAGAGAATATGTTTACCAGGCTGCAACTATTCTTCTTAAAAACAAGTAGAACCATATCCACTGTATTCTTAACCAAGACTCATTCCTAGCTTGTTAAGAAGCCTCCTGCCAGCACCAGCATTAAGGATGTTATGACTAGAAGCAGTTAGCTATTTTTCCGCAAGCCTGTAGTAGAATGTTTTTCCTTTTCTCTCTCTTGTCAGTAAGCCTTTTTCAGTAAGTTTTTTCAAAAGCCTGCTTACATGCTCCTCCGTTCTTCCTACTAGGGTGCAGCATTCGCTTGCAGTAATCACTCCTTTCTTCTCTACTTCCTCCAATATCTTATGCTCTGTTTCAGTAAGGTATTCTACGATGCTTTGTGTAGCCGCTGGTTGACGGGGTGCTTCAAACCGGGCTGGCTTCTCTTCTCTCGACCACTCTTGGTCTTTTAGATAGGTGATTATCTTGTAGACTGCTTCCGTCAGGAGCCTTGCTCCCCTCTCTACTCTTTCTGTTTTCTCAACTACCTCCTCTAAACGCCTCTCGAGTAAATCATATTTCTCACTCAGTTCCAGCACCCTTTTCTCGAGCTCTTCCTCCTTTCTTTTTCTGAACAATACCAATCCTATTCCTGCTGCTATACTGATACTTTAATATTTTACACAATAACTGTATCTATGGCATGTATAGCCCCCCTTTTTTCTCAAAGCTAAGTAACCAATTATCCATAAGACAGCTCCTGCTATCAAAGTCAAAAACGATAAGAGCATCAAATCGCTTTCGAGACCAGAAAGAGTTATCACCACGTCGCCTTCTACTGCTTTTTCTCCTCTGTTTCTCACCAGTAGGCATAATTGCCCTCTGATAGGTATTTTAAAGATTAACGCATTTCCCTTCAAATTACTGTATTCCACTAAAGGACATGGTTCTTTTCCATTCAAAAATGAAAGATAACTGGATTCATCTAAGATTAATACATCTACTGAACCATTCACGTGTAGCCACATTCTACAATCTCTAGGAGGCCAAGACATAAGTGGAGTTATTGGAAGTGTCTCATTTCCCGGGAGCACAAAGCCGTATACTAAAGTATGCATAGAAAGACCGCGCATGACGGTCAGTAAAAAGAAGCTAATACCCGTGAATAGCATCACTGTTCCTCCGTAGCGTAACTCCCAGTCTCTAATCAAGTTCAAATACCTCCGTGAAGAAGAGGAAGGAGAAGACTAGTAAGGCAATAGGTAGACTAACATGGATTATTGCAGCAAACAATACAACCATCTCATCCAAACCAGCCGAGATGAGATGAAGTATGGCGTCTTCTACAGAATACTTCGACCCAAGGAAAAGCATAAAGTATTCCTCCAAGAAATATATGGATAATGGCGTTAATATGGATGCGATGGTGCTCTGTACTAAAATTCCTATGAAGATGGCTAGGGCTGCAAAGAACATGGAAACAATTGTTTGAACAAGGGTCACCAGAAGAATAGATGAGAGAGGTAGAGATCCAGATGCTAACCATGAGGAAAACGCTATCGATAATAAATTCACCGTAATTATCATTAAGAAGAAATTTACTAACAATTTTGAGATGAAAACTGCGGATTTCCTCACTGGGTTGGTAAATTCATCCATCATCACACTTTGCTTGATATCGTTACAGAAGGAATTGGTTAGGGTAATTGTAATGAGCAAATAGACAAGGAGGCTCCTGACCCCTCCCGTAAATGACATTAGGTCGGATGTCGAAATTGCCCCGGGCAGTATTGTTGCTGGGATGTTTACGAACAATATTAACAATAGGATTATGAAACCCAAATATTTTGCTGTCCAAAATCTTTCAAATTCGAAACGCATCAGTTCAACTATTGATCTATCCATAACTCATCATCCATCATGCTTTCCCTGCTGCCTAGAGACTTAATGAATACGTTTTCTAAGCTCCTACCGACTTGGCGAAAGCTTATTAGCTCGCCTCCTGTTTTCATTACTAGCTCCGGCACTTTATGTCGAATCTTTTTAAGATCCCCTCTGATGTATACGTAATTGTCTTTAACGATTGCCCTAATTTCATCAGAGCTATTGATTAATTCTGAAAGCTCCTTAGGTTTTGTAACTTCTACATAAACTGCTGGAGAATACTTATTTAACAAATCTTCTGTGAACCCTTGCTCTATAACACTTCCCATGTACATCAAGCAGACCCAAGAACAAAGCCTCTGAAGCTCGGGAAGAACATGACTTAATATAAGAAAGCTGGTTCCTGTTTCCCTATTTATCCTACTAACCATAGTCATTAACTTAATCCTTCCTGCAGGATCTAGGTTTGCAGTGGGCTCATCAAGTATAACCAGCTCGGGATTTCCAAGCAAGGCCTTGGCGATTCCCAGACGCTTCTTCATTCCGGCTGAGAAACCCGCTATCTTTCTCCAAGATACATCTAGTAGTTCTACTCGACGCAACGCATCGATTACTTCAATGTCTCTTATATTCCTCAGCCTCGCGATATGTCTTAGATATCTAAGACATTCCAAATTCTGGGGGAAAGTTTCCCTCTCTAGGAGAACACCGATTTTTCTCATCAACTCGTGTCTTTGAGACCACGGTTCAAGGCTAAGAATGTTTACTGTCCCTGAGCTCGGTCTAATTAAGCCGATGAGTATGTGGATAAGTGTTGTTTTTCCAGCACCATTGGGACCTATTAAACCACATATTCCTCTAGGTATTTCTACAGTTAAACTGTTTAAAGCCTTTATTTTACCGAAGAATTTAGACACGTTCTTTACTTTTATCATTACTGCCTTTTCCTCTTTCTCTTCCTAAGCATGTAAGTGGGGATTCCTATGATTAACATAATAAGTATTACTGGAATTAACAGAAATCCTATAAAGGCCAACCAGTTCGGTGGTCCAAGGTCAATATTAGTATAGGTTAAACGAAGCCCTTGGGATATAACCAGTATGTCAAAAGCAGATAGGAAAGCCTCTCCATCCATGTTGCTACTCTTTATCAATATAAACGTATCAGCATCATATACATTTTGCCTAGTCTCAAAATGTTTGATCGATTGACGCTCCACTGGGCTGATTTTCTCATCGAAACGGATGCCTTGATATTTTGGCGAAGCCGGCACATCTAGAATAAGAGAATCCTGAAACTTTTCAGGATCTTGGAGATAATTGAAGAAATCCGTCAATAATTGCAATTCTAGAAAAATAAATGGTCCAGATATGTTTGCGAATACTGTAGAGTCTCCGCTTCCAACAAACCTGATTTCGTCTCCTCCTTTACAGGGCGGTATCCATATTGTTGTCTTTCCGAGGGGGGGTTCCATCCAGTAGAAAGACATCATGTTCCTGTAAATCAACTAGTAATTCCCTGCTTGAGGAATAAGAATCGATTTCTAATGTTACATTAAATAGGCCCCTGTTTCCTCTTATCTCAAGGAGAATAACGGAAAGACGGATATGTATAGGTTCCTCGCTCTCAATGATTACGTATGCTGAACCATCCCCTCCCATTGCTTTTACATAGGGGTTGTCGCGCAATGCCTCAGGAATCATCGATACATTGGAAAAATAGAAATTGACATAAATGAGTGTTTCTTCTGCTTCATAATCTAATCTGATACCCTCTTTCATCCACGGAAAAGGGACTGCTGAATCGTTGTCTGCCAGTAATAAAAAAATAGAAGTATCGAATGTCAAGATGATAACTATTAAAAAACTGTGTTTTCTCATGGCTTATTGATTCTATGGGCTAATTGCAGAATGACAATGTGCCTCTCCGGTGAAGACTATTATGTAAGGAGGAACCAGTGGTGGAGCAACCAGCCACGCCGACGCGTCGACTTGTGTATAAACATAAGTAAAGGAACCTGATTTTCCATATCCACCGTTTCCCCCGCCTTCATTCCGCAATATGCTTTGGGTAAAGCTGTAGCCCCCTTGCCCTTCTGCTCTACATGTTTCTGTAAGACTCGTAAATATCCCAGTAAAAGGAAATGCAGATAAGTCAGTCCGTCCATATCCCCAATGATCGGCCCAATCAAATTTGTTTCCACTACTGTCGTATCTTCCTGCTGCGGTACATTTAACATATACGCATCTCCAACGATCATTGCCCGTTAGCCCATAACTCCAACTACCCGGTGTACCTCCTATCGCGTAGATAAGTCCGCTGGAGATAATGAATATGGAGAAAGCAATCAAGCCTATAGTAATTAGCGTCTTCCGGTATTTCACATCCACATTATCGCTCTTCATTTTCCTCCTTCTTAATATACGATATTATGATATATACGATCATGGGATATATAAGCTCATTTGTCTGAACATTTCAGAAACAATTTGGAATTGATTTGTAACAATATGTTTAAATAATGTCTTTAAATCACGTATTTCTAAACACGACATTAATTTGGCTTTTGCGTGACTTGTGCTATTATTTAAAAAAATACATTTTAGCTGAACTTTGTACTACATGGGTGGCTAAGATACTGAGGAGGCTAGGTTCTTTGATGGTTTAATAATAGTTTGCATTTGGTCCAAATACTTCATGAAAGGATTTAAGACACTTGGTTGGATGTCCATAAATATGTCCTTGAAAACATTCTTGTTCTAAATCC
>CAZTSG010000045.1:0-10608 GCA_964616835.1 uncultured Nitrososphaerota archaeon
TAGTCAACCACAGCCTAACCCTACTCGGAAAACCCCTTTTCAAAGCCGAGTAGGCTGCTGAAACAGCCAGCATAGCTCCTCCAGCCCAGCCGAACCAGTGGGCTACGTCAATCGGGAAAAGCCTCCATGGGCCGGTGGCGAACAGGTCCAGTACTTATCAGGAGTGATGCAAACAATAAGACAGCAATAACCGTTAGAACGAGAACTAGTATTTTCTTAGCTTCCTTACTCCTCATATTTCTCTAATTTCTAGATTAAAGCTAATTTATGCTTTATATCAGATATTCAGCGGGCACAACCGAATATTAAGTGGCGTTGCTAAAGAAATAGGAGCATTTAGGATGATGCCTATGTATATGACTTTCTTAAATCCTTGGAATGCTGCATCCAGCTGTTACTTTAGCCTTAAGAATCCTCCCAGTAGCAAGAACAATCTCTTCTGTTAAAACTTGGTCTTCTAAAACCTTCTTTCTCAATCCTCTCCAAAAACAGTATCGACAGGGGTTGGATATGCGATACGCAGCATATAACTCTCAATGGAGAGATTTTCCCACTGCTGATTTCGAGGCTGGCTTCAAACCACTAGTAACCGAGGATGAGTGAAAAAAGAAACGGTTTTTCACGACTGCAATCCTACGGAATGCGCCTTATGTCGGGGGAGGCGGTGGTGGAGTTAGTGCTACCGTGCCTGGGGCTTCTCCTCCAATCCTGTGTATTAAGCCTCTTGTCTCAATATGTATTAGTACCCATGAGACTAACGATATTGCTCCCATTATCAGGAATGCTATGCCCGCTATCAGCATCGTAACCGATTTAAAATCTTCGTAGAGCTTGAAGCAAAGCACCGACAAACCTGCTCCGCCCAGCCATAGTATAAAGGTACCTAGTAGGGTGAGCGGTAATCCCGCTCCAATAGCCCACGGGTTCCCAATGATAAACCCGAGCACGTAGGAGAATAATCCTGCAACGACTAGAACTAGACCGATGATGAAACCCCACTTAATATAGTTGCTGACAATACCGAGCTCTCTCTTGTAAGCGGCGAAATAATATGCTGAATGTATAAGCATACTGTAGATCGATACTAGGATCAATATTAGTGATGTCAAGGTAAGTACGGCTGCGAGCACGAGCATTCCCGTAACAATGTTTCCATTTATGCGATGAATAAGAGAGCTTACCGCCACCGAGGGAGAAGACAAGAATATTGCTAACGATATTAAGAGCATGGCTGAAGCGATGATCATCGTCTTAGCAGCGTCGCCTAAAAATCTCAAAGCGGAAAGCAAAGGTTGATTCATGAATTCTCACCTTCGCATGTAGTTTTTCCCAGTAGTTTTTAATAAACTTTCTTATCCAGCATCGTGTTTGAAGAGCTTATTCGCAATCAAAGCAGTTAATACGATGAGAGAATTAGAGAAAAGCACCGCTAGCCGGAAGCTTGCCTCTTCAAACGCGATGATCTCACGCTCTCTAATTTAAACAGGTTGTGAGAGTTGAGTACTGCTCATACCGATAATAATGCTAATCTTCGGACAGGCCTCGGGAGCGTTTAAACGCGAAGAGACCCTGAAGCTCTATGAATCGGGAGAATGGTCCGGTATAGATGCTTCATTCAAATCTTCTATTCTAAATTCAGTGTGTTCAAGTGATTCTCTATTTCTGCTACGCACTGTTTCATCTCGTTCAGCAGGTTTTTAAGATCCTCCAGCTCCCCTCTCGCCAGCGCCTTGCTCAGTTTTTGAACAGTGAGAGAGAGTTCTTCAGCCTTACCCGCGACCAGCATTATCTTCTCAATATTACCCATGCCAGCGGGCTCTACTCCATCTTGCATTCCTTAACCAACCGCCTTGCCTTTTCATAGAAATCTTTAGACCCTATCGAATTGCCTAAAGACTTACCGAACACCTTCTCCAATGCTTTAAGCAAGAGCCCGTCGCTGACTCGTCTCCCACCTTGGATTAGCGTGCTAACTATGAAGGCAGCCTCTTCATCAGAAGCCTTATTTAGAAGGCTCGCCAGCTTACTTGCCTTAGAGCCTATACTGCTCTTCCCGCTAATCCTACATGCTTCAAGCATCCCGGAGTATGCTTGGCTAATCGTCAAACTCTCTCCAGTCAATGCTCTACTCCTCCTCCTGAGGGCTTCGTCCACGCTCCCCTTTTCCAAAAGCTCCTCGACCTCGCTCTGCCTCCTGGAGGTTATGCTCGCAACCGCTTCTGAAACTATTCTCCTCGCGAGCCTCGTCCCAACTATTCTCGACGCCTCTCCGAAATCCATCCTCAAAATCCTGAGGAGGCTCTCCACACTATTCTCGTCGACGCTCTTAAGCAACGAGGCTATGTTGCTTGCCTTCTCTTCCTCGCTCTCCATCTCCAGCTTGTTAAGAACCCTGACGACCTCGGAGAAATCCCCGTGCCTACTTGAACTCGTCATAGTAGACCTTCTCACTCTTCGGAGGAGGCGGTATCGCTCTTGGAACATGGTCGGAGTAGCCCAGGGGGGTTATTGAAACAGCCCTATAGCCCTTGGGCGCTTTAACAATCTCCTCAACCCTCTTCTCGTCGAACGCTCCAACCCAGCATGTTGAGAGCCCGAGGCTCGTCGCCGCCAGCATAAGGTTCTCCATGGACGCTCCTACATCCAGCAGGCTGTAGAGCTCAACACCCCTCCTGCCGTATGCCGAGGCCTCCTCGATGCTGACGAGGTAGACTATCACCACGGGGGCTTGAGCTATGAAAACCTGGTTTAAAGCCGCTTCAGCTATCCTCCTAATCTTCTCCTCATCCGTTACTACAACTATCCTATACGGGTGTATATCGCCTGCTGACGGTGCTAGGAGAGCGGCGTCGAGAACCTTTTCAAGAACCTCCTTAGGCACCTGCTTCTTAGTATAGGATCTCACGCTCTTTCTTTTCGAAATGCACTCAAACACCTCCAATTCTGTTCCCTCCAACGCCACGCTCGGAAATAAGTTTTTAAAAACCTTCTTCAATCTAATACGGGTGCGTTCTCACACTGCTTTTTTACTCGATTCTCCTCTAGATTATCGTTATACTGCTCTTGGAAAAACCGTTCTTCGTCAAGTACTCGTAGACCTTGTGCCTATGGTCTCCCTGGAGCATTATGACGTTGTTCTTAACAGTCCCGCCGCACGCGCAATGGGTTTTAAGCTTCTTAGCCAATTCCGCCAGATTAACCTCCTTCGGGTTTATTCCCTCTATTATCGTGAGGTGCTTGTCCCACCTTGTTGTTTCAAGCCTTATCGTTATAACCTGCTCCTCCTTGCTTAGTTCTTCGAAGACTTCTTTTTCGTCAAACGGCTTAATCCTTTCTCCTAAGGCTTCCTCTATACCCACCATCTAATTCTTGTTCGGAAAAACAATGCTTAAGGATGCTTAAATCCTTTTTGGTTTAATCTTTTTTCCAGACATCCTTATAGTCACGTCTCCACCTTGGCCTCCTCGCTCTCAAACTCGTAAACTATATCCCTGAGGCTTTCAACAACCTCTTTCAAACGCTCCTTAACAGGATAGTCCTTGCTAACGTCCGCGATAACCTCCCACTCCGCGAGCTTGCCGGGAACAAGCGTCGTGGAGCTTGTTGCAACAAGGTTTATGCCTGAGGATGCGAGGGCGCTCGCAACCTTTGCGAGCGACCCAGGCTGGTCCGATATCTTGAAGACTATTCTGATAAAGTTCCCGCCCGGCCTCACGGGCATTAGAGTGAAGACATTCTTCTCAGAATCATATGTTCCCACGGTCTCGGAATGGGGTCTCAGGCCCATCATGTCCCTTACTGCCTGCGGTATTAGTATTCTCCCCCTGTCATCTATTTTGAGAACGTATGTTTTTGGCATTTTTGGTCGAATAAATAAGATGTGGGAAAGGCTTATAAATATGTGGGTCCTTAATAAGAATAGATTTCCCATGTCATTCCCATTAATAAGGTTGGATACGAACGAGAACCCATACGGGGCTTCGCCGAAGGCGATACTAGCATACTTAAGGTGCGCGGGAAGGCTGAACAGGTATCCTGACTACGAGGAGTATAAGAGTGTTCTCGCAAGCCGCCTAGGGCTTGCCCCAGAGAACATTCTTCCCGTTCCAGGTAGCGACAGGGGTCTACAGGTCTTGCTACAGTACTTGTCGAAGAACTATGAGAGAGTAGTAATACCCTCACCATCCTTCCTAATGTACACAAGGTTTTCAAGGCTCTGCTTCAAGAAGGTGGAGCGCGTTGCATGTTGGCTTGGAAGGGACTGGGACAGCGTTTTAAGCCTCTCGGGCAGGGATGCCGTGCTTCTCGCAGGCTCGCCGAACAATCCTACTGGCGAGGTTGTTGGGGAGAGCCTGGTTAAGAGGCTTCTCCAAGAGTTTGGCATGGTGGTTTTGGACGAGGCTTATTACGAGTACTACGGGGTCAGCATGGCTACGATGCTCAAGGATTTCGAAAACCTTGTTCTGGTAAGAACATTCTCCAAGGCTTATGGATTAGCCAGCTTGAGGTCTGGCTACCTCATTGGGAGCCGGAGGATTTTGAAGGAGGTTGCGGAGTACACGGGGCCCTTCGATGTCCCCGCCCCAGCTGTGGAGGCTTCTAAGGCTGCGCTCCAGGATGAGGAGTGGCTGAGAATGGTTGTTGACGCAACGCTGTCCAACAGGATCTGGATGCTCAGGGAGTTGAACAGTATGGAGGAAGTTGAGGCATACGACTCTAACGCTAACTACATCCTAGTGAGAGTCAGGGATGCTAAGAGTGTTTTCGAAAAGCTTCTTGAAAAACGCATAGTGGTGCGCCTGGTTACCCCTGAGTGGGGAGGTATTGGGGAAAGCTTCTTAAGGGTTACAGTGGGGTCGTGGAGAGAGGTGAGCCTATTCGCATGTGCTTTAAAGAGTGTGCTGCAGAATTGAGCAGCAACCAGGTTTTCATAACGCTTCCAAGCAAGGGGAGGCTCTTCCAGCCTTCGATAGACTTGATGACCTCAGCCGGATTAATACACTATTTTTCAAACGACAGGAGTTATCAAGCATGCTCCCGGATGAAGGACCTTAGGATAGTGTTTAACCGCGCAGCCGATATTCCGAGAATGGTTGAGAAAGGTGTTGTAGACCTTGGCATTACCGGCAGAGACCTGGTCAGGGAGTCGAATGCCGACGTTGAGGAGCTTCTCCCACTTGAATACGGGCATGCTAGGCTTGTGCTGGCCGCTCCAGCCTCAAGGTTTAGGGATCTGAATGACCTCATGAGCCTGGGCCACATAAAGGTTGCGACGGAGTTTCCGAGCATAACCAGAGTTTTCTTTAAAGAATTTAACGTTAACGTTGAGATCATAAATGTGGATGGTACTACTGAGAGCATGCCTAACCTAGGGCTCTCAGACTGCATAGTTTCTGTTATGAGCACTGGCTCAACGCTGTTGCTACACGGCTTGAAGGTTCTGTCAGTGGTCATGGAGTCGCAGGCAGTTCTAATAGGCAATAGGAAGAGCCTTGAGAACCCTGAGAAGCAGCCCGTCATAAACTATGTTAAATCTACGCTGGAAGCGACTCAACTGGCCAAGGGGAAGAAACTCCTTATGATGAACGTCCCTGAGAAACACTTGAAGGATGTTATAGGCTGCCTGCCCTGCATGAGCGGGCCGACGATTTCGAGGGTTGAGGCTAAGGAGCCGATGTGGGAAGTGATAACGGTTGTGGATGCGGATAAGGTTTTCGAAGTAATTTACAACGCTAAGGAGAAGGGTGCTAAGGATATTCTCGTCCTGAACATCGACAAGGTGATTCTCTGAGCGATGAAGATAATTCCCTCGATAGACTTGTTATGTTCGAAAAGGGTTGAGGTAGTTAGTCACGATGTTGAGAAGGTTTTCGAAGAATCTGACCCTGTTGGGATAGCGGTATTCTGGGAGAAGGCTGGTGCGAGCATGATTCACGTTGTCGACATAGATGCTGCAATAGGCACTGGGAGGAGGAACACTGAGGTGATTAAGAAAGTGATACGCTCCGTCAAAATACCCGTGCAGGTAGCAGGCGGCATAAGGTCTAGGGAGCAGGTTGAAGAACTCTTGTCCGCAGGCGCCTCCAGGGTTGTTGTAAGACCTAGACCCTGTTCGGGAGGCTTCGCAGAAGGCTTCTCCGACTTACGGATCGTCCTAGGAATAGACTACATGGGTAGCGACAGTTTTAGAGACGTGGGTAAGAACAGTATTACGATGGCTGAGGACAAGATTGTCTCATGGGTCTCTGAGCTACGTGAATCAACAGGTTTAAACAGTGTTCTTGTTACTGATGTTGGTGCAGAAGGCTTTCTAAAAGGCGTGCGGAAGGAGGCGCTGGGCTTCCTCAAAAAGCTTGGCGGAACGGGTTTGGAAATAATGTACGCTGGGGGAGTCTCCTCTATTCAAGACGTTCTCAAGCTTAGGGATGTCGGCGTCCACGGGGTAATTGTTGGAAAGGCTTTATACAACGGTTTGCTAAGCTTCCAGGAGCTCAGGAGGATGGTTGGGGAATGAGCAGGCTGGCCAAGGTGAGGAGGGAGACGCTGGAGACGGTTGTTGAGCTAGAGCTTGACCTCGACGGTAGGGGTGAGCACAGGGTGGAAACCCCCTACCCAGTGCTCAACCACCTGCTGGGGAGCATGGCGAGGTTCTCAGGCTTCAACCTGATGGTTAAGGCTGCTAACAGGGTTGAGTGCGACGAGCACCACTTGGTTGAGGACGTTGCGCTCGCTCTCGGCGAGGCCTTGAGCAAAGCGCTGGGGGATAAGGCTGGGTTAAGCAGGTTCGGATACTCTCTCACGCCCATGGACGAGGTGCTGGTGGGGGTCTCGATAGACCTCAGCGGCAGGCCTTTCTTCGCCCACAACATGGAGTTCGACCAGATGACCATCGGGAGCTTGGGGACGAGCATGATACCGCACTTCTTGAGGAGCCTTTCCAACTCCTCGAGTCTCACGCTCCACGTGATAGTTTTCCGGGGAGGGGACGCGCACCACCTGTCTGAGGCAGTGTTTAAGGCGCTGGGGCTTGCCCTCAAGCAGGCTGTTTCGATAACCGGCTTAGGAGTGCCGAGCGAGAAGGGGGTATTGTGAAAATGGGGCTTGCAAAGAGGATAATACCCTGCTTGGATGTTTACGACGGGGTTGTGGTGAAGGGCGTCAAGTTCTCAAACCTCCAGAGAATAGGCGACCCCGCGGAGCTCGCCGTTGAGTACATGAACCAGTCTGCCGACGAGATCGTCTTCCTAGATATTTCTGCAACGCCGAAGGGCAGGGAGACGATGGTTGAGGCTGTTAAGAGGACTGCTGAAAACCTGTTCATCCCCCTGACCGTGGGTGGGGGCGTTAGGACGGTAGAGGATTTCGGAAGACTGTTGAGGGCTGGTGCGGACAAGGTTTCAGTGAACACTGCAGCAGTAAGGGACAGGAGCCTCGTGAAGAAGGCTAGCAGCATATTCGGCAGCCAATGCGTCGTCGTCGCCGTTGACGCTAAGAGGATAAGCGGGGGGTGGGAGGTCTACGTTAACGCTGGGAGGGAGCCGACTGGCCTCGACGCAATAGAGTGGATTAAGACATGCGCGCGGGAGGGTGCTGGGGAAATACTGTTGACGAGCATCGACGCCGACGGCACTAGGCTCGGGTACGACGTTGAGCTTCTCCAAGCGGCGAGGAGGGCAGTAGACATACCGATAATAGCCTCGGGCGGAGCCGGGTCGCTGCAGCACGTTTATGAGGCTTTGACGGAGGGCGGTGCGGACGCAGCCCTACTGGCCTCCCTGTTGCACTACAAGCAGTACACTGTGCTGGAGATTAAGAAGTGGCTTAGGGAGAAGGGGGTTGAAGTAAGGCTTTGACGATACAGTACTTGGAGGAGCTTTTCCAAGTTGTTAAGAAGAGGGTCGGCGAGAAGCCTGAGGGGTCCTACGTTGCCAGCATCGTCAAAGAGGGCTTGGACAGGGTCCTCGGCAAATTCGGCGAAGAGGCTTTCGAATTCGCTTCAGCAGTATGCGGCTCAGGCGACAAGGTTTCTGAAGCGGCTGACTTGTTGTTCCACTACCTGATTGTCCTCGCAGCCTCAGGCGTCGAGCTGGAGGACGTTGTGAGAGAGCTGGAGGGCAGACGTAGACACTGACAACGATACTAGTACTTGACTGCGGAGTGGGGAATCTAGCGAGCATAAGTGCCTCACTGAGGAGGGTTGGCGCAACCCCCAAGATAGTTTCCGAAATCCCTGACGGGGGCTTCGACGGCCTGGTTATCCCAGGAGTGGGAAGCTACTCCGCAGCCTACGTAAAGGTTAGAGCTGAGAGGGGCCGGATTAAAAGACTCGTTGAAGAAGGCTGTCCAATACTTGGAATATGCTTGGGATTACAGATTATGTTCAGCTGGAGCGAGGAGGGTAATCCCGGCGAGGAGGGTCTGAGCCTTTTCAAAGGGGTCGTCAGGAGAATCCCCTGCAGGCGCCTGCCGCACATAGGTTGGAGCAGCATAGAGGTTGAAAACGGTTCAACGGTTCTAAGGGGCGTGGAGAACGGTAGCAGGATGTACTTCGCGCACTCTTACGCTCCCTTCGAGTACGATCCTGAAGAGGCCTTTGCCTTCACAAGCTACGGGGGCTGCAGGTTCCCCGTGGTCTTCGAGAAGGGGAATGTTTTCGGAACACAGTTCCACCCTGAGAAGAGCTGGCTCCCCGGGCTGAGGGTAGTCGGCAACTTCGTCGACTACTGCAGGAGGTAACTCGTCTTGACTAGGGTTTTTAAGATGAGCGTTGGAAGCGCTAGGCGGCTTGCTTCAAAACTAGGCTTCGACAGGGGTCTTATACCGGTTGTCGCGAAGACAAGGAACGGCGTTGTCCTCATGGTGGGCTTCATGAACCGGGAGTCTTTGGTGAAGACTCTCACCACAGGGTTCATGCACTACTATTCTAGAAGCAGGAGAAGAATATGGATGAAGGGCGAGGAATCAGGCTTCAGACAGAGGGTTTTAGAGATAAGGGTTAACTGCGAGAACAACTCGCTGCTCTTCACCGTGGAACAGGAGGGGCCCGGCGCATGCCACATGGGCTATGAGACCTGCTTCTACAGGAGGGTTACTTTCCGCGGGGGTTTGAGGAAGGTGTTCAAAAGGGTTTTCAACCCCTCCACCGTGTACGGTAAGGGTAGAAGATGATTTTTTACTAGCATGATTCTGAAATAAGGTTTAAGTATCGGCTATAGTTTAAATCTGACTCGACTATGGGCGATGAGCTGACTCCCTACCTCGACGAGCTCCTATCAATGGCTAAGCAATCCTCAATGAAGAGGATTATAAGCGACGTCGTCTTGGCGGATGAGCCTTTCATGATTTTGAGAAACTGGCGTGAGAAATTCGGAATATCGCAGAAGACGCTGGCGAGCAAGATGGGTATTTCAGCATCAGTCATAAGCGACTACGAGACGGGTAGGAGGAGGAACCCAGGCATAAACTTCCTTAAGAACTATGTTCAAAGCCTCGTCGAGAGCGATGCTGAGAGAGGCGGGACACACATCATGGAGCTTCTCAAGATGGAGCCTATTCTCAAAGGCATAATCCTAGACATAAAGGAGTATTCCAAACCCGTCCCCATATCCAAGGTTGTCGACGCCATAGAGGGTAGGGTTGAAACCTTCCCCGAGCTTCTCAACGAATTCGTCTTCGGCCACACCGTGCTGGACAGCGTTAAGACGATACTTTACTTCAAATGGTACGACATGGTTAACGTATTCGGCTACACCAATATTAGGGCGCTGGTCTTCACGAACGTTCAGCACGGAAGGAGCCCGCTGGTGGGGGTACACTTGTTTCCCTTCAAGCCGAGGATGATTGTTCTCCACGGCCCTAAGAACCTTGATCCTGTTGCCGCGGAGATAGCTAAGGTCGATGGTATAGTCGTAGCGTTGTCGAACTTAAGTTCGACGAAAGAACTAATAGAAAAGCTTTCCACACTGGTTTAGGAGAGCGGGCGAAGAGGTTAAATAAGGCTCGTCATTTCTAACACGTCGTATTTGACAAGTGACGTACTGGCCAAGGCTACCGTCTTGGTGGCGCTTGCAGCAGCCATGCACTTCTCCAAGTCCCTAACCTTCTCGGGAATACTGGCCTCGGTAATCGTGGGCGTGGTGACGCTTTTCCTGGGCGGCTGGGACTGTTTCATAGTGCTCCTGACCTTCCTCGTTCTCAGCGTTGTTTTCACGAAGTACAAGCATGTTGAGAAGGCTCCCGGCACGCTGGCTCAGGAGAAGGGGGGTGTCCGAACGTGGGTTAACGTTTTCGCAAACGGCGGGCCTGCAGTAATACCAGTGGTCTTAGAGTACTTGTGCGGAATGGAGGTTTTCACAGTATTCTTCCTCTCAGCAGTATGCTCAGCTGCTTCAGACACTTTATCGACTGAAATAGGCTTGCTCAGCAATTCTAAGCCTCGGCTGATTACCGATTTGAGGAAGAGGGTTGAGAAGGGTGTTTCCGGCGGAGTAACCCTCTTAGGCACTTTAGCAGGCCTATTGGGCTCCCTGGCAATCGCCCTCGTGCCGTTGGCAACTGGCGTGGCGGGGGTTGGGGGGATTTTTCTCAACTTTAAGGATTATACTCGTC
>CAZTSG010000046.1:0-2862 GCA_964616835.1 uncultured Nitrososphaerota archaeon
GGTCTTAAAAAAGGCGTAATAAGCAAGATACTTAATGGTGAAAGCATCGGCACCGTGATTAAGCCGATCCGAAAAAGGTTTAAGTCCTGAAGGAGTTTTTCCATATTGGCTGCGTTGAGCATAGAAGACGAAGTTGTTGAGAAAGCTAGGAAGGCCAAAGAAGCATCTATAAAACTCGGCGTAACACCGACTCCGGTTAAAAACACTGCTTTAGAAAGAATGGCGGAGAAGATACAGAATTGCTCCAAGGAGATACTTGAGGAGAATAAGAAGGATGTTGAAGCGGCGAAAAGCAGCGGGCTCTCTCCAGCCTTAATAGACCGTCTCCTCTTGAACGAGAAGAGGATTAGGGAAATGGTTGAGGGATTGCGTCAAGTTGCTTCGCTACCAGATCCTGTTGGAGAGATTGTTGAGGGCTGGAGGACTAGGCACGGCCTTGAGATAAGGAAGATCCGTGTCCCCCTTGGAGTCATTGGAGTCATATACGAGGCAAGGCCCAATGTTACCGTCGATATTACTGGATTGGCTCTTAAGGCGGGGAATGCCGTAGTGCTGAGAGGCGGTTCGGAAGCGTTGAACTCTAATAAGATTCTGATTAGGCTTGTGCGGGAAGCGGTGGAGGGCTTAATCGACCCTGAGGCAATACAGCTCATAGAGAACCCTAGCAGAGAACTGGTTAAAGTCATGTTGAGACAGGACAAGTATATAGATGTTGTAATACCTAGAGGAAGTGCGCAGCTCATCAGGTTCGTTAGAGAAAATTCCCTCATACCAGTTATCGAGACTGGAGCCGGCAATTGCCATATCTTCGTCAACTGGGATGCTAACTTCGAGATGGCGGATAGGATAATAGTTAACGCCAAGGTCCAAAGGCCGGCGGTATGCAACGCGGTCCGTAAAGTCTTAATACACAGCAGGATAGCCGAGAAATATCTTCCACGGTTGGTGGACGTATTAAAAAAGTATAATGTTGTGATAAAAGGTTGTGAAAGAAGTAGGAAAATAGTGCCGTCGCTCTTAGAAGCCACTGAAGAAGACTGGTATGAAGAATACATGGATCTTACCCTTGCGGTTAAAATCGTTGACAGTATTGAAGAAGCGATAAACCACATAAACAAGTACGGGTCAAAGCATTCCGACGCGATAATAACGAGCAATCTCCAAGATGCTGAACTATTCACAAGGCTCGTAGACTCTTCAACAGTATACGTCAACGCCTCAACCAGATTCACAGACGGCGGCCAATTCGGCTTCGGTGCGGAAGTCGGAATAAGCACTCAAAAACTTCATGCAAGAGGACCAATGGGACTAAAGGAAATAACTACAACGAAATACATAATCTACGGCTCGGGTCAGGTCAGAGAAATATAAAGCAAGCATAATTCAATTAACTGTTTTCCATTCCTAATGAGCGTCTTTAAAGTTTTTAACATCTTGGAATTCTTATGGAATGCGCATCTTACTTTAGCTTCTCTATTTTAATGTTTTTGAAATTTGATTTTTGGAACTAAGCTTCGTTTTAGCTGTTTTCCAAACTGGATCAAGATTAATCCCTAAAATATTAGTGAATGGCGACCCCTTTATCCTAGTTCTTAAAATCAATCGATTAAGCACGTGCTAAAACATCGGCGAAAAACTAGGGAAGACCGATGGCGGTAATGTGGGGGGCATAGCCCTTATGGAAACGAATCTCATCTAACCCTTATTGATTAAGCTGGGGGAAAGGGAGCAGGGTGCTTCTAGAAAAATAGGTAAGATTTATAGTTGCCTAACGGTTTATGAACAAGCGTTGCTTGGTTTTCGAAACTATTTTTACGAATGAAAGCATTGACGGAACCTCCCATAGGGGGCCGACCACAGTTGCGAGAGCCGCCCCGGAATCGACGCCGAATACGAGTGTGGCTGTTGCTATGGCAACTTCAAACTGGGTTCCTGAGCTGATGAATGCAATTGTAGCCGCGTCCCTGTAATCAAACCCTAGGAGCCATGGCACTAGGTAGAAGACTGTGGCCATGATGAAGAAATGCATCAATATAGGTACTGATATTAAACCTATTAAAAAAGGCTGATTTACGATCACCTCGCCCTTTAAAGAAAACAGTATTACGATGGTGGCAAGCAGCGATACTGCTGCAATGTTTCCTAGGAGAGGGCGGAAAGTGTCTCTGAACCACTTTTCACCTTTCTTCTCGATAAGGAGCTTCCTTGAAGCCTGGCCTAGGATTAACGGTAGGCCGACGAAGAGGATTACGCTTCGAGCAATCGGGGCTATTGGAATAGGTATCCCCCCAATTCCAAGATAGAGGGTTGCTAGAGGCGTGTAGAGGATCAGAGTTGACAACGCGTTTATAGCAGTTATCACCACACCTTTGGCCACATCTCCTCCGGCAAGCAGAACCCAGAATAGAACCATGCCTGTGCAAGGCGCTATCCCGAGCAGAATTGCTCCTGCGGCATACTCAGGGTAACTGCTTAAGAATATGCGGGCTAGCAGAGCCATGAGGGCTGGGGCCAAAACCCAGTTGCCTATTAATGTGATGACTGTGGGCTTAGGGGATTTAGCTGCTTTTACTATTTCCTTCAACTCTATGTTCACCATAGTCGGATACATAAGTAGAAACAGACATATTCCCATTGGAATAGATACTTCCCCTACTTGAAGCGACTCCAACCATAACCCGAGCCATGGGAAGAACCTGCCTAGAAGAAAGCCAATAAGCATACTAAGAATAACCCAGAAGGTAAGGTATTTCTCAAACCGCCCTAGAGTAGCTCTATCCCCAGACACGGCTAAACCACATTCCCCATCTCTTTTAAAATTTTTCAACGAATTTAATACTTATCAGCCACACTTTTCAAATT
>CAZTSG010000046.1:2872-10400 GCA_964616835.1 uncultured Nitrososphaerota archaeon
CACCGGCATCGCAGATGAAAAGTAGCCCATTTTAACCTACTTCCCAACGACCCAATCGGCTTGGAGAGGGTTGGCACCATTAACTAGGGAGATGTCCTTGGAGAAATCGTTTGCGAAAGAGACATCTCACAGTCTGAGACCAAGATAGAAACAAAGGGTCGTCAACATATATGTAGTTATCCCAGTATAATTGAGACCCCGCTGGCATTGTGCCACGAGACGCATCTTAAAAGAACAGCCACGACGTAGCTTGCGAAAATACGAGTATTTACTACAATCGAATCTGCACCCCCTTCTTCCTAGGCAAAGCGAATAATATAAAACAGAGAGAAAAGAATATAAAGCTTATTAGAACATATATTTAGAAAAACTCGGGTCGATAGTCTAATGGCAGGATGCCGCTCTTACGAGGCGGCGATCCCGGTTCGAATCCGGGTCGACCCATTCTAAAACCATGTCCTAAGATTTTCTTACAAACCTTCAATGTATAACCTCAACCGGTTTCGAAGCATCAAGCCTCAATTATCTGGTTTACATTTAGATTCAAAACTATTTCGGCAATATCGCTAGCGTATTCCGCAGTTCTGCGTATGCTTTCTATAATCATTCTTAAACTAGATATTTCGGCGGGATCTGCCTTTCTGAGTATAGTTCTAATAAGCTCACTTTCCATGAACGATATGTTTTTTGCCCTTGAGATTGTATTGTCTGCTAACGAATAGTTTCTTTCAAACAATGATCTTACGGCATCATTAAGAATTGAAACGGATAAAATGCTCATTTCAGAAATCCTTTTAAAAACAGGGCTATCAAGCTTATTTATCATCATAACGGTTTCAGCTATCTTAACAGCATGGTCAGCTATCCTCTCGACGAATTTTGTTACTATTCTGTATCCTAAGCAGTCCCTGGGGTTAGAGAGCCCTATGTCTTTGAGTATCCGCTCATTTTGCACCGCCATCTTCAATTGCCGTATTACATAAAGGCTGAAACGATCAACCTCATCGTCAAGAGCAATTACATCTTGAGCAAGCTTCTTGTCATAATCTTTTAAAGCTTTTAACGCATCGTTATGCATTGAAGCTGTTATAAGACACATGCGTCTCAGAGCATTCTCAACAGAAAGCTCAGAATAACTGACCAGTATTTGAAGCACGATCTCGTTTTCAGAATCTGAGATTATTTCGACGCCGACAAGTTTTCTTCTAGCCAAGTCTTTAACTAGGTTTCTCTGAAGAGAAGTTATATTCTCGCCTATCGTTTTAATTCTGATTAGACTGTATCCTACAAGATAAAGTGCGATTATTTTTCGCACTATTGAATCCGGATTGTCTTTTATAGATACTTTAATAGTTGCCTCTGCCGGTTTATCTGGCTTAACAAACGCTCTAGGAGTAAGAATAAGTGAGGAATTGGCCTCAGAGATCACAAGCTGATCCCCCGCACTTAGCTTCATCCTGTCTATCCATCTTTTAGGAAGAGAAACTATGTACGTTGATCTACCCGTAAGCTGAATCTTCCTTGTCTCTTCGCCCTTTTTAACAGATGATTCTTGCCCGTTCAATGCATTTCACACTATCTATATAGATTACGGGAAGTTATATATTTTATTTGACAAAGGTATATGTAATCTTCCTATACCCATTTGTCCGGTGAGATAAGATGGAACTGAATCGAAACCGTAAAATCCTCTTGGTCGCTATAGTTGCGATTATAACAATAGGATTATTAGTAGTTGTGTACCCATACCTAATTAAGCCAGAACCTGAAAGGGAGATAACTATCAATGGTGCCGGGGCATCCTTCCCGTTTCCACTGATCGACAAGTGGATAGCGGAATACAGCAAGGTTAAAAAGAATGTTAAGATAAACTATCAGTCAATCGGAAGCGGTGGAGGAATAAGGCAGCATACGGAGAAAACAGTTTATTTTGCTGCCTCTGATGCCCCTCTAACTCCGAGTCAGGCTGCTAATGCTCCCAACACGCTGCACATACCGTTTACCATAGGAGGCGTAGCAATAATATACAATGTACCAGGGGTATCTAGAGGCATTAAATTCTCCGGGGAAGTACTGGCAGACATATTCATGGGAAAGATTTCTAAGTGGAACGACCCTAAGCTTGTAGAGCTCAATCCTAATGTTAACCTACCAGATAAGGATATAATAGTGGTTCATAGATCTGATGGAAGTGGCACGACATTTGTGTTCACCAGCTATCTCTCTGAGGTTAGTGAAGAATGGAAGGCAAAGGTTGGAAGGGGTACTGTAGTGAACTGGCCGGTAGGTCTGGGAGGGAAAGGTAACGAGGGAGTAGCCGGGCTTGTCTCTCAAAACCCATATTCTATAGGCTACGTCGAGTTCATCTACGCTAAGAAAAATAATATAGCATGGGGATACTTAAAGAACGCTGCTGGAAGTTTCGTCGAACCGAGTTTAGAATCATTCAGAGCTGCCGCAGCCGCTGCTGCAGTAACGCTCCCTAAGGGAGATGAGAGTTGGGCGGAAGTTTCAATAATAAGAGGTGTGGTGAGAAATACCCAAGCAGTCGACGCGTATCCAATTACAAGCTTCTCGTACTTCTTGGTTTACAAGGAATTGAATGTGCTTCCCAACATGGATGAGTACACGGCAAGACAGCTGGTGGAATTCCTATGGTGGACTATACATGATGGTCAAAATTACTCCGCTGAATTAGACTATGTGCCCTTACCGTCTAACGTCGTGGCTCGTAATGAGGAAACCATCAGGATGATAAATTTCAACGGAAAGCAACTTAAAGGATAGATGAGGCGTGAAATCTAAAACCTCTTTTTCTAAAATTGTTTATCTTAAGGCGAAAATAGAAGGCGATGAAATCTTTAGGCTTGTAAGCGCCTTCTTTGCTCTAACTACCATATTGTTAGTCGGGTTGATGGCTTACGAGTTAACAAGGGGTTCATGGCTTTCGTCGCAAAAATTCGGCTTATGGTTCATAACGGGTACAACATGGGATCCGGTTTTTACCCTAAACTTCGGAGCTCTTCCGCTAATACTTGGAACCCTCACGACTTCTGCAATAGCTCTTGCTATAGGTGTGCCAATAAGTATTGGAATAGGCTTATTACTTTCAGAATACATTCCAAAGCGTCTTGGATTCTTTGTTTCCTTTATGGTAGAACTCTTGGCAGCGATTCCCAGTGTTATCTACGGTCTATGGGGTATATTCGTATTGATCCCGTTTCTTAGGGACAACGTGTATCCGTACATCCAAGCGGTTTTAGGATTCCTACCTTTATTCTCCGGGCCAATATATGGAGGTGGAGTACTAACAGCAGGAATAGTCCTCGCCATAATGATTATTCCTATTATTTCCTCTGTTTCAAGAGACGTTCTTTCAGCAGTACCACATTCCCAGCGTGAAGCAGTAATTTCTTTAGGCGCGACTAAATGGGAAACATGTAAGATTGTTATTAGCTACGCGAAGCCCGGGGTTATAGGAGCAATAATCCTCGGTTTAGGACGTGCAATAGGAGAAACAATGGCCGTAACTATGCTGATAGGAAACAAGTTTAAGGTTCTGCCGAACTCGCTTTTCGACGCTTGGTACACGATGGCAGCTATTATCGCTAACGAATTCACTGAGGCTACTTCAGATATTTACGTGAGTGCCCTTATCCATGTCGGCTTAACACTTTTCTTTATATCTCTAATGGTTAACGTGATTGCGAGGCTAATAGTCTGGAGATCCCTAAGGCTTGTTAAAGGAGTGTCTAGGGGATAATGGACAATTACAGGATTAGGAAACTAAAAGATTGGCTTATGCGTATTTTGGTTTGGTCATCCCTTATAATCGCTATGATACCGTTGTTCAGCATACTTTTAGATGTTTTCGTAAATGGGGCAAAAGCTATAGACATAGATTTCTTCCTTCTTCCAACACCTACTGTCGGAGAAAAAGGAGGAATTGCCAATGCGATTCAGGGAACCCTTATTACACTCGGATTAGCATCGATAATCGGTGTTCCAATAGGCGTAATGTCAGGCATATTTTTAAGCGAGTACCATAATTCAAAACTCTCACAGCCAATCAGATTCATTAACGATGTTCTAAGCGGGTTCCCCTCAATAGTAGTCGGAATTTTCGGATACGTGTTGATAGTTTCAGTAGTGGGCTTTTCAGTAATTGCGGCAGCCTTTTCCCTAGCCATAATAATGATCCCCATAGTTACTAGAACGACAGAAGAATCTTTAAGGATGGTGCCTGTTGCTATCAGGGAAGCAGCGCTTGCCCTTGGAATCAGAAAGTGGAAAACAATAGTCTTCATCGTCCTAAAAGGCGCGAGGAAAGGGGTAATTACAGGAATATTGTTAGCTCTGGCTAGAATCGCGGGAGAATCTGCACCAGTTTTAGTCACGATGGGTTATTGGAGATGGTGGTTCTCAGGGCTAAATAGGCCTGCTTCGAACATCGCCTTAAACATATACATCTTCGCAATATCCCCATTTGAAAACTGGAGAACTCTCGCATGGGGCTCTGCTCTTTTCCTAATATTTATGATATTGGGAATAAGCATACTTATAAGGGTGCTTACGAGGGGGAAGTACGAATGGTGAATCAGCAAGAACTAGAAGCAGAATTGTTATACAAGTTTGAGATTGAAAATCTTAATGCTTGGTTTGGCTCTAAACAAGTGTTGAAAAATATCAGCATGAAGATTAAGGAAAAAGCCATTACAGCAGTAATCGGTCCATCAGGTTGTGGAAAAACAACTTTAATTAGGTGTTTAAACAGGATGCATGAGACTATTCCCGAAGCGAAGGTTTCTGGAAAGGTTTTATTCAATGGAGTCAATATATACGATCGAGATGTAGATCCCGTTCAGATAAGGCGTAAGATAGGTATGATTTTTCAAAAACCAAATCCCTTTCCAATGATGTCGATATACGATAATGTTGCAATAGGTTTGAAGTTGAATGGTGTTAAGGATAAGAGGAAGATAGATTTGATTGTTGAAAAAAGCCTGAGAATGGTCGGGCTCTGGGATGAAGTAAAAGATGAGTTAAACAAATCTGGAGCCAGCCTATCAGGAGGACAACAGCAGAGACTATGTATAGCTAGGGCGCTAGCTGTTGAGCCGGAGGTACTTCTCATGGACGAGCCTACATCTGCATTAGACCCAATATCATCCGCAAAAATAGAGGTTCTTATTAGAGAATTGGCTAAGGATTATACGATCATCATAGTTACTCACAATATGCAGCAGGCTGCGCGTGTTTCTGATTACGCAGCTTTCTTATATCTTGGAGAATTGATAGAGTATGGTCCTACTAGGCAGATTTTTGAAAACCCGAAGAACGAGTTGACTGGAAAATACCTTACAGGAGGGTTCGGCTAGGTGGTGAAAATGACCAGATTAATCGATGCAGGTTTGGAACAGGTGAAGAACATACTTATTCGCATGGGGAATATTGCACATGAAGCAATCTCCACATCTATTAAAGGATATATTGAGGGTTTTAGTACCTATTCAGAAGTTCAGAAAATTTCAGACATTTTAATCATGACTGAGGAAGAGGCAAATGATAAAATATTCGAGCTAATCGCAAGGTTTCAGCCAGTCGCGTCGGACTTAAGATTATTAAAATCCTGCATGAAGATATCCTATAGCCTGGCTAGATACGGTAGATACGCTCTAGATATATCGCAGATATATGAGAAGATTGGCGGTTTGGAGTCCTGTGAAGGATGGATTAGGAATCACATAATAGAGATGAGCAAGAAAGTTCTAGAGATGATTCAAATAAGTGTTGAATTATCTAAGAGTCGTGACATTAATAAAGCTGGAAATCTCTCGGAAATAGAAAAAACAAGTTGACGAAATGTATTTCAGATATTTGGATAACTTAATAGACAACCCGTCAACCGTAAACAAATGCATAATCTCCAGCGTACTAGTTGTGAGATATCTTGAAAGAATAGCTGATCACGCAACCTATATAGGCGAATCGATAGTTTATATTGTTACTGGAGAAAAGATTATGCTCAGATGATCCTTTAATAATCTAGTTAGCGCATTATCTGAGGCTCCTGTTTTAGGGATTACAATTGATCTACGCGATTCTCTCGCTTTCTCAAATCATTTTTAAGTTATTCTCCTGCATAAAATAAACTTATAACCAACTGTAAGTATTTCACGAGATAGTTGGGATCTGTGATGCTATTATGCCTCTTAGGAATCTTGACAAACGGTTTAAGGTTGTTCTTGCTACCATCATGTATTTTTTACGGCGGTATCGTAGAATCCGATGATGGGACTGTTGACGTATATTTCTCCGGGACGGATATTACTGGAGACTATATAGGAGAAAGTTTGATTAGAAATATATCGACGTAGGCTGGAAAAGGACAAGTGGCGAGGAGTATTTCGAAGGAATATGGAGTAGAAGTTAAGGCTGAGATTGCTGACGATGCTGAATACCATTCCAGATTAGCGTCAGAGTTTAACGGGAGTAATAGGAGTGACGAAGAGGACTCGAGGAGCTAAAGAAGAGGATTGAAGCGGGTTATTGCTGCTTACAAGGTTGCTTACAGCGCTTATGGGACATAATGAATAGACATTAGAGGAAAAACAGAAGAAATGCCTTGGGTTCAGAAAATTCTACTCGAGGAATAAACATCGAAGAGCGCTAAAAAGACTTAAAGAGTAGATGCCGCCAAAAGCTGGAAAGGTGTTTCTAAGCAAGGGAGTGATGAATGAATTCTTAGCTAGCAAGGAAACAGAGGCAAAGAGGAAGCACAGCAGACGAAGACAGTTTCGAGAACACTTTCTTCCTCAACGCGACCCATCACTGTTAATGTAAGCTTAAAAGCGTAACCGTAGATCTGAAAATAACTCGTCTAGAAAATGTGGCGAGGGCCGGATATGTTCGACCGGCGGTTCTCCGCCAATCTTTGAACCGACGACACCCCGGTGGCAGATATACCTTTTGTATATCTTCAGCCGGGCGCTCTTGGGAATGTTTTCTATCGTTTCTCCCAGGCTGAGCTACCTCGCCTGAGCTGTTATCTTCTGCCGACTTATATTTTAATTTTTCCTCGATCTTGATAATGTTTTAGCCATTTTTGGCATTATTTTCCGTTTTCACATATAGCTTATTCACGGGTCAAGGAGACTGAAGCTCAGGGTTTTACCGTTTAGGGCAATTTTTAATCTGTTTAATATATCTCGGCCGAGAAGCGCGTCGTGACGCTGAGCGCTGATTACTTCAACCATTTTATACTCGAAGTCGTTGAGAGAGAGGTTTACGAAATAGGTGTATCTCCAAACCTTATGTCCGTCGAATGATATAACGGATACTCGGCTAGCTGGGATGAGCCTAAGCTCGCTTACAACATACTGTGGTATGACAGTCATGTCGGCACCCGTATCCAACTTAGCTTGGAGCTCTAGCGAATGGTCGGAGAACGGTCTCGCAAGCTTGATTTTCAACGAGGGGGCTGGTGGAGAGTATTCAGAGCTGTAATTCATAGCGTAGCCAACTCGGG
>CAZTSG010000047.1:0-10179 GCA_964616835.1 uncultured Nitrososphaerota archaeon
TCGACGTGTTCATAGAGCTCTTCGGCGTCGGCATGAGCATGGCGCAGTTCCTGCTGCTGATAGTAATGGTCATCATAATAGTGCTGGTGCTGGCGATAGTGATACACGAGTACCACATCTACAGGCGTAAGAGGCTTCCGCAGCTATTCGGAGCACCTGCTGCACCCAAGTAAAAACCCTTAAACTCTTTTTATCCCCTTTTTCTTTCTCATTCAAACATTCTCAAGCTAGAGTACTCTATGCTTCTCGGAGGAAACCTTTTTAACCGTCCCGGAGCCAAAATAACCGTCTTGAGCCAGGAAAGGACATGCCCTAGGTGCGGGGCCACGGTTGGCCCAGACGACGATTTCTGCAGCCTCTGCGGGCTGCGCCTGCCGAAGGCCAGGGTGGCCGGGGAGCCTGGAAGACGTGCTGAAAGAGAAGTATTGGAGGAGTATGAGCCCGTTGAGAAGGCGCCGCGCAGACCTGTTGCAGCAAAGCCCCCGCCCACTAGAAAGGTTGTTTTGAAGAAGTGTCCTAACTGCAACACGCCCGTCAGGGAGGATTTGAAGTTTTGCCCCAACTGCGGCTTCAACCTGGAGGTTGCGAGGATGAGGCTGAGGCAGAGGACGCAGAGCGTTAAAGCGCAGTCCTACTCTAGGAGGGACTTCTTCAGCTTCGAGGGCTACCAGCTTGAGGGCGTCCCCATGGCTGCGCTCATGCTGATAATATGGGCTGCCTGGAACTTCTGCGTCGCCGCGATGGCTTTCATAAGGTTCGTCGAACCCGTTCTGCCACCGCCACTGCCGAGCGACGACCCCCTGGCTACGACAGTTTTCAGCGTGGTAATAGGCTTGTTATCAGTGCTCTCTGCAATAGGCCTCCTGATGGTTCTGAAACCCCTCTTCTTCGTTATAATCGTTTTAATCGTCTTGGAGACTATTGTTTCAATATTCCAGCTCATGCAGGCCGCTGCGGGGGGTAGAGCGATCTGGGAGAATTTTGCAACGGGCCTCGTGGGCCTCTTCATAGTCATAGGGTTAACCGTCCAACTCCTCAGGATACACAAGTACTTCACAGGAGGTAGGGTCTAGTTGAACAAGAAGGCTGTTGCAATAATCCTTCTGATACTCTTCCTAACCAGCATGGTAGCCGGGGCAATACTCAGCCTTATCTAAGCCCTCATGGGGACAAAGCTAACCCTCTTGCTCAGCTCTCTAGGGATGTAGAGCGGCCTCGTGGGCATGTTCCCAACCTTCCTCCTGAAGTAGGCTGCGAAGTCCTCTAGGCCCATCTCCTCAACATGGTCTTTTTCAAGCGTTGACTTCTCTCTCACGACTATCCTAAGCATATTGGTCTCCAGCTCCCTGTCCCCGTAGACTATGATGAATGGTATCCAGCGCGTCTTGGCCTCGGCAACCCTCTTGGAGACTGTTAAATCCCTATCGTCGATCCCGACCCTGGCCCCCTCTTTCTCAAGCCTCTCTGCAACCCTTGTACAACCATCCATGTGCCTCTGGACGTCGACGGGTATTAGCCTAACCTGCTCCGGGGAAAGCCATACTGGGAGCATCGGGGGCCTGCCCTGCGAAACCCTTCCGGCAGCGTTCTCCAGGATTGCTGCGACAGCCCTCTCAACGCTGCCGAAGGATGATGCATGTATTATTATGGGCACTGGCTTCCTGGTGCCGTCGCTGTCGTAGTAGCATATGTTGAACCTCTCGCCGTTCTTCACATCCCATTGGACTGTTGATATCTGGAGGTTCTCGCCGTTCGGGAATATTGCTTGAAACTCGTTCTTGAAAGCGTAGTAGTGGGTCATCTCCCTCATCAGCTTGAAGAAAGCCGGCACCCTGAGCTCCCTAACTATCCTCCTGAAGAGCTCCCTGTACTTCTCGTAATACTCCTCCACGACTTCGAAGCCGAGGACCCAGTTGCCGCCCGCTATAACGCTGTCCATGAGCCTCCCGAACATTACGCTCAGACCATAATACTCGTCCCAAGCCTGCTCCTCGCTCATGCAGAAAGCATGCATATCGGTCATCCAGAAGTTCCTAACCCTCATAAGCCCGGTGAGCTCGCCCTTCTGCTCCTTCCTGAAGCATATCGCTTCCTCATACACTTTGAAAGGCATGTTCCTGTAGGTGAACAACGTCTTCTGCACGAAGGGGAACGCGCCCGGGTCGCTTGCGAACCTTAAAACTAGACCATCCTCAACCCTGTAATCCCTCTCGTGAAACTCCCCCTGGAGCTGCCTTATCGCTTCAACGTCAGTCCTGTAGAGAAGAGGGTTCTGCATCTTCATCGCCCCCCATGGCAGAGCAATATTCCTGAAAGCATAGTCCATGATAAGGTCCTTCAAAAGCATGCCCTGGGGATACCATTTGAGGTTTCCAACATCGCTCTCAGGACAGTAGTCGACGAGCTCGAGCTTCCTCATGTTGACGATGTGGCTTGGCTCCTCCCCCCTCCCAGTCTTCTCCTCAAGCTCGTTCTCAACGAATTTTTTAAGCAGCATCATCCTCCCGCCGGGCTTGCTGAAGGCCTCGCAGCTCCTCCAGTTCTCCCTCGTCACCTCGTACTCAAAACCCTCCTCATCCATGATGATGAACCTGTGGAACTTCTCCTTCTTCTCAACAGGCTTCTCAACAGCCCCTGGCTTAATGCTTCGCGAAAGCTCTGCGAGAGCGTGGCCGAGGTTCGCGAGAGTGAAGGATTTATACCAGCCGAACGCTGCTCTATGTGCTTCAACCCCCTTCTCCAGAAGCTTGCCATATGTCTTCCTCAGGATGCTTATCGCATCACTCGCCTCAGCCAGATCGCTTGCAAGATGGGCGTAGGGATACAGGAGGACGCGTTCAGCCCTCACCTTGTGCAGCACGTCAATTATCTCCCTACTGGCTTGTTCCGCAACCCCCTCCGGGTCCTTAGCATCATCCCGCTCAACCGTCGTGAAGGAGACTAGAACGTTTTCAAACCTTCCCCCTCTATTGGATTCGTCAAGCGCCTCAGCGTTCTCAACAGCCTTATCCCTAACGCTGTACTCGAACTCTTTGCAGTGTATGAGGAGGATTCTCAAGGCCCCCACCTCATTCTCTCAACCCTGTCTATGCTCCTCCTCGCCTTCTTAAACTCCTTGTAATGGTCTTCGCACAAGTATGCTCTCCTAGACTCTCTGCTAAACCTGAGGCCTGCTTCAACAGCCTTTTTGAAGGCTATTGATCTAATAGCCTTGTTCTGGCAGCCCTCCACGCTACAGTTAACGCCCTTATCCACCTTCCCCAAACCGGTTCCTACCTATAGTCGATAATTATAAAAACATTAGGCTTTTGAAAGCGGTAAGCAGTTTAAATCAATGTTTGAGCAGGCTTTTTCGCAGCCCAGAACCTCCACGTTGCGTAGAGCCTCTGGAGAACAGTTATCTGGCCGAACACTATGAGGAGGATCATTGAGAACATTATGGCCCAGTTGAAGAACGGGTTCAAGAACGTTGCTACTGATATTATAAGGATCTTCTCAACCCTCTCAAGAATCCCTACGGAAGCATCCTTCATCTGGCCGACGCTCTCAGCCCTAGCCCTGACGTAGCTCGAGGCTACTACGCTGAACATAGCAACGTAGGCAAGAGGCCAGTCGATGTAGCCTCCTAAAGCGGGTCCCAACACGTAGAAGAACTCCGTATATCTATCTACTAAAGCATCCAGCGTCCCGCCGAACCCGCTGGTCCTCTTCGTCATCCTCGCCACGACACCGTCCAAGACGTCGAACAAGCCTGAGACAAGTATTGCTACGCCAGCTAGGAGCAAGTGCCTGTAGGAGTAGAAGAATGCCGCAACTACCGCGGATAGAAGGCCCAGAATAGTCAGGCCCGTCGGTGTTATCACGGGCGCTAATACTCTCCCCAGCCTTGAGAAAAGCTTCTCACTCTTCTTTCTGAGGCTCCCCAGAACCACTCTTCCCAGCCCCCTCAAGGGTCTGGAGAATACTCCTGATATACTCTATCCCCTTCTCCAGAGTATCCCTCCCCTTCTCCGTCTGCCTGTAGTAAACCTTCCTCACGTTTATCCTGCCTCCCCCAGCCTCCGGCTCGGCAACTCTCTCCACAAGCCCCTCCCTCTCCATCTTGTAGAGAACAACGTAGGCTGTTATCGTCGCTATCGGGATTTTGAAATCGCTCCTCAGCCTCCCCGCTATCTCATAGCCGTACATAGGCTTCTCCTTCAGCATCGTCAAAATGTAAAGCCAGAGGTTTTCCTTCGTAAGCTTCTCGACAAGCCTCTCATAAGCCATTACTCAACCACCTTCCTTTCCTCCCTAGACCTTACCCTGACTATACCCGCGTGGACAGCGCATGAGACGCAGTAGTATTTGGTGACGCTAATCCTAGGAATGAAAGTGCCTGATTTCTTGAGCTCTCTCGCCAGAGTGGGGTCGACGTAGGAGACTCTTTTAGTTGCCTTTATAGCTTTGTCGATGGGGATTCTGCTCCCGCAATTGGTACAACTGACGTACTCTGACCTACCCTTTCCCCCCTTGGACCTCCCTCTGGATTTTCTCTTCTTAGCCATGTTTTCTATTTTTACAATCATAAGCCTGATATTTAGCTTTTTTCAAGCCACAACGTTTTTAAAAAAGAACGACCTCACTCAGCCGCGGGTTGGCTGTTAAGCAAGACCTGGGCTTAACCGTTAGGAAAAACGAGGATTTCTCGGAATGGTACAGTCAGCTAGTTACGAAATCAGGCCTAGCCGACTACGCTCCAGTACACGGTTGCATAATCTTCAGGGAGCTTGCCTACGCCATATGGGAGAGAATAATGGACATACTGGATGCTGAGTTTAAGAAGATAGGGGTTAGGAACGCTTACTTCCCGCTGCTAATACCCGAGAGGCTTCTGAAGAAGGAGGCTGAGCACTTTAAAGGCTTCACTCCCGAGGTTGCCTGGGTTACTCAAGGCGGCGACGAGCCTCTTTCAGAGAGGCTTGCGATAAGGCCTACTTCGGAGACAATAATGTACGAGATGTATGCCAAGTGGATAAGGAGCTGGAGGGACCTTCCTCTTAAGCTTAATCAGTGGTGCAACATAGTGAGGTGGGAGATAAAGTCTACGAAGCCTTTTCTAAGGAATACTGAGTTCCTTTGGCAGGAGGGGCATACTGCCCACGCTACGAGGGATGAGGCGCTGCAGCAGGCTCTTGAAATCCTCAGGATCTACAAGAGGTTTGTCGAAGAATTCTTAGCAATCCCCGTCTTAGAAGGTTCGAAGACCGAGTGGGAGAAGTTCGCAGGTGCTGAAGCAACATTCACGCTGGAAGCGTTGATGCCGGATGGTAGGGCGCTTCAAGCGGGCACTTCACACTTCCTAGGTCAAAACTTCTCCAAGGCCTTCGGAATAACTTTCTTGAACAAGGATGGCTCGAGCAGCTACGTATGGCAGACTTCTTGGGGCGTTTCCACGAGGTTGATAGGGGCTGTGGTCATGGTGCATGGCGACGATAGGGGCCTCGTGCTACCTCCTAGGGTAGCACCTTTACAAGCGGTAATAATACCGATATTTTACAGCGAAGAGGAGAAGAATAGAGTGTTCTCGAAATGCAAGGAGGTTGAGGAGAGGCTTTCGAAGAAAGGAATCATCGCACAGGCTGACCTGAGGGAAGACTATACTCCGGGATGGAAGTATAACGATTGGGAGCTTAAGGGTGTTCCGGTCAGGGTAGAGGTTGGGCCTAGGGATTTGGATGAGGGGATGCTCACACTTTTCCGGAGGGATAGGCTTGAGAGGACTAGGGTAAGGGATCCGGAGTTGGAGGATGCGGTAGCAAGGCTCTTGGAGGATGTTCAGAGAAGCCTCTACGAGAAGGCTAGGAGCATGATGGCGGAGAAGACCGGCAGGGCTAGGACGATGAGTGAGCTGGCTGACATGGTTTCAAGGGGGATGATGGTTGAAGCATGCTGGTGCGGCTCCAGGGAGTGCGACGACGCCGTCAAGGAGGAAACGGGCGCATCCATAAGGCTGATACCTTTCGAAGAAAAGCCTGTCTTCTCGAACTGCGTGGGATGCGGGAAACCGGCTTCTAGAGTCGTCTACTTCGCGAGAGCGTATTAAAATGGTGCTTGTAGCCGGTGTCGACGAGGCTGGGAGGGGCTGCGTAATAGGCCCTCTCGTCGTGGCGATGACGGGCGTGGATGAGAAGGCAATCCCCCGGCTAGTTGAAGCAGGCGTTAAAGACTCTAAAATGCTCAGCCCCAGGAGAAGGGTAATAATCGCATACCGCGTGAAGAAGTTGTCGAAGGTGGTTGAGGTCAGGAGGATTAGCGCCAGCCGCATAGACTTGCTGAGGAAGAGGGGGGTCAGCCTTAACGAGATAGAGGCAATGCTTATCGGGAGCATTCTCGCCAAGCATCGCCGCGGCATTTTCTACGTGGACTCTGTGGACAGGGATTGCGAAAGGTTTGGAAACACGATACTTAAGCATGCGCCGAGCTTCAAAGGGAAGCTCGTGGTCAGGAACTACTTGGATGAGTCGAACCCGCTCGTCGGGGCTGCCAGCATCATAGCCAAGGTTGAGAGAGACAAGGCTGTTAAAAGAATGCTTAGGATAGCCGGGTTGCCGGAGTGCTCAGGATACCCGGGGGACCCGGATACGGTCAGGCTTGTGAAGCAGCTTCTCGGTTCTCAGAGGGGCAGGGGCCTCTTAAGGATGAGCTGGGGCACCGTGCAGAGGACCAGGGCGCGCCTGAGCCAGGAGAGCATCAAGAGCTTCCTCTAGAGCTTCCTGGAGACTATGAGCTCATGCATCATGGCGTAGGGCTCTATGTCTACAACTTCCTCAATCCTGTATCTCCCGGTTGCTTCAAGCTTGGCCTCCTCATCCCTGAAGGTTTCACTAGCCTTTCTAGTGGAGTCGACGCTACTGGCTTTAAGAGCTATCGCGAGGAAACCATTCCTCTTTAGGAAAGCGTCAGCGTTCATCACCGCAATATTCACTTCATCAGGCTGGGCGATGTCGCAGTATACTGTATCAACCTCTTGGAGCAGCCAGCCGTATTCGAAAACGCTTCTAGCATCGGCCAAGATGGGTACGACGTTCCTCCTCTTCTCCGAGACTTTTTCAACGAAGTCCCTGAAAGGCCTGTGAGCAACCTCGACAGCATACACAACGCCCTCCAACCCGACGATGTCTGAAACATGGCTCACAGTAGTGCCTGAGGCAGCTCCCAAGTAAAGTATTCTCCAACCTGGCTCCAAGAAGAAGTTCTTCAAGCCCTTGAGTATGGCTGCAGCTATCTTACTCCTGTAGGGATTCCAGACCCTGTACTCGGCGCCGCCGACCCTGATGATCTTCTCACCGTAAACCAGAGACCCGGGTGCTATGCTTAAAGTAGCTATGTGCCTGCCCTCCTCGTCCTCAACCTCGTAAACCCCCCTGAAAACCTCTTTCGGCTTCAACCAGCCTCACCCCTCAGGCTCTTAACCCTGTTCTCAACATCCTCCTTAAGCTCGTCCCCAATGAATCTTCCGGAGAAGCAGTCAACCCTCGCCGCAATCGCTATCCTACTAGCCAACAGCCTGGCAATCTTCCCCCTGATTTTTCGAGGCGAACCATGCACCCAAGGGTGTTGAAAGATTATCCCGTGCTTAGGAGGCTTCCCCCTCTTCCTCAATGCTCTGAAAAGCGCTTTCTCAGCGCCGAGTATCTGGATGGTTGAAGCAGGTAGGCTGGCTAATCTGGCTAAAGAACCCACTTTGGAGATAAGCCTCGCACCCAGAATCGGCCCGATTACCGCCGCAACGTTGGGTGCAGTCTCCTCCATAAGGTCGCCTATCTGCTTCTCCACAATGCTCCTGCACTCCCTAGTCTTAACGTAAAGCTCCGCCATCTTCCTAACGTACTCCGGTTCAGAATCCCCGGAATAGATCTTTTCAACAACCTTCTCAATATCCTTGTCCTCTTCGAGGAGACTTGGCTCACGCTCCTTAACCCAAACCAGCACCCTGTCCTGAATCGTGTTCATGACCTTAACCAGCTCGTCGTAGCTCTGCAACGCCATAACTATATCCAGATCCTTCCTCTTAGCGAGCTCATTAATCCTGCTCCAGACAATCCTGTTAGCGACGCTCGTTGCAAAGCTCCTGTAATCCTCCACGCTTAAGCCGAGGATTTTTAGAAGAGTGTTGAAATCAGACCTGAGCCTAACAGCCTCGTCCAACGGTTCTTGAACAACAGGCTTCAAACCCATTGAAGAAAGCGTCTTAACAGCGCTCCTCCTTTCTACGAGAATGCTCCTACTCCTCCATTTTTTGAAGAATGATGCGACGCTGTGCGTCGCCTCGCCGCCATAGTACCTTACTGCCTCGTCTACGTCTTTAAAAGAGTATGGGGAAGCCTTCTCTCCTTCGAAAACTATGAGTCCGACAGGCGTCTCCACGAGGCTTAAGCGCTCCTCCAACCCGTCTCCAATGGGTTTGAACAACAGTATTAACTTTTCCCAGCCGGGGGCTAAACATGATTCCTCCTGTATGCTTCATAAGCCTCCTTAACCCATAGCGAGTAACCCCTCGGGGGGCTCCTTTGACGTATGACGAGCAGTATCCTCCTATACTCCGGGAGCCTAGGCGTGACAGCGTAGAGAAGCTTGGCCTGAATTATCGCCTCAAGAATCCTCTCCATATCCGTGTGGAGATTCGCATGGTCCTCGACGGGCATCTGCAGCGTCGAATAAGTATGGCGGGACGATATTTAAGCGTTTTAAAAAATTTAGATAGGACCGATAATCAAGCAAATATCTTCAGCGCGTTAGAAACTGCCTAATGCGCACCGATTAATGTGTGAACTATTAGGGGGTCGGCTAAAGCGTATTGTTATCCGCCTTGACAGCGAAACCATACTCGACCAGTTCCGAAAGATACCTGCTCAGCTGATTGTCGTTCACCTTCACCCCATGTCACTAAATCTAATAGATTTACAGAAACCAACGCAATTGCCTTATTATTTTGAAAAAGGGCGGTCTGAAGAGGAAGCGGAGGAATGCCGGGGCAGTAGATACATGCATCATTCTGATGAGGAGAAACGTTTAAAATCACCTTCTACACTCCGTAATCAGGGAATTATAGAGAGGTGTTGATGGGAATGGTAACACACGGAAACATTACGCTCGCAGGAAAGGTTCGTAGTCTTACCCCTAAGTTGGAGAGAAAGGAGCGTCCTCCAGATACTCCGCGTAGGAGAGTTAGGAGTATTTATCGCAAGAGGGTTGTTTTGAACAGGGCTCCCGGCCAGATTTGGAAGCAGATGCGTGTGTAACGTTTCTATAAGTCTCTAAATTTATAAATTTAGCTTTTACTCGATTCCTACTCACTACGTTTAGTGTCTTTTTGCCTAACGATTTTTAAATAACATTATTAAGTGTTTTAACCAGTTTCTACAGGCTTACTGAGGAGATTCTGCAGAATTAATCAGAGCTTAGGAAGCGGGGTCGTGCCTGAGCATTTCTAGGAAGCTTTTTATTCTACTACAAATTTAATAAGCGTTGAGTCTTCTCCCGAGTTGAGCAAGTTGCTGGGATGAGGCTGAGCGAGGAGATTAGGACGGGGGACTACTGGGCTGCCTGCAGAGAGATAGCTAGAATCCTTGCTTCCGAAGAGAGCGTCGACACCAAGATGGTTCACAGGGTTAAGCTGGCCGTCTCCTCAAGGTTTGGGCTTCCCACGGTACCCTCTAACAGCGATGTTCTCGCAAGCGCCCCCGAGGAGCTTAGGGAGAGGCTTAAGAGTATTCTTATGGTTAAGCCTGCTAGAAGCCTTTCGGGAGTCGTGGTTATCGCCGCCATGGCCATGCCAATGCCCTGTCCCCACGGCAGGTGCTTCTACTGCCCGGGAGGGCCATCCATGAATACTCCGCAGAGCTATACTGGTCTCGAGCCTGCTGCGATGAGGGCCATCAGGAATAGCTACGACCCGTTTAAACAGGTTTCTGAGAGGATTAGGCAGCTTGAGGCTACTGGGCATGTTGTTCAGAAGGCTGAGCTGATAATAATGGGTGGGACATTTCCGGCAGCACCTTTAGATTATCAGAGAGAATTTGTCAAAGGATGCTTCGACGCCCTGAACGGTTTCGTCTCACAGTCTTTGGAAGAGGCCCACAGGCTTAACGAGTCGTCGAGCATCAGATGCGTAGGATTAACTGTTGAGACTAGGCC
>CAZTSG010000048.1:0-10066 GCA_964616835.1 uncultured Nitrososphaerota archaeon
CTAGGGAGATAGATGAAGCGGCGTTAGTAGATGGTTGTAGTGAAGTTGAAGCGTTCTTTAAAGTAGTTTTACCGCAGACGGGTAGTGGATTCGCAACATCCGCCATAATCGCATACTTGTTCTCATGGTCCGAGTTTATGATACCGCTTTTAGTAACCCAGACTTCTAGAGGGATGACTTTAACGGTATATGCAGCGTATTTTGCTCAAGAATATGGTGTACTGTGGGGACCGATGTCTGCAGCAGGAGTGATCATTGCCTTACCAGTTATAGTATTTGCAATCTTAGTCCATAAATATCTCATAAAAGGACTAACTCTCGGCTATGTGCGCTGAAAACTGTAGTCAATTCAAGAAGATACTCAACATCCTAAAAAGGTTTAAACCAGCAAATGTAAGATACTCCTAAACTTTTAAAAGAGGCTTTTTAAAACGTGGTTAAGAAATGAATAGGCTACAGGCGACGATTATTTCGATAATTCTTTCAACAGTATTTTCCTATGCACTTTTGTACTCTACTCTGGAGCTGCCGATACTGCTTAACGAGCTTCTAAGAGAAGTGACGCCGCATTACGGTATTGGTGGAATAGAGGAGGCGGAGCAGTTTGTAGACTCAGTTAGGCCACTGGGCTATCTTTGTCTCGCAACCGTAGTACTTCTGATAATTCTCGGATTTATACTGAAGAAGCATAAGCTTAGTGTTTTAGGTTCGTTAACCCTATTGCTTCCTACGTTCAGCTACTTTGCTTCAGTAATGTTTTTCTTAGCCGGAATAGGAATATTAAGAATAATATGGCTTCCGTTCATCGAATTTTCCCCAGGCTCATCGATTTATGAAAAAGTGAACTCGGCAAGTAGCCTCCTAGAGCTGGGAGATATTGTTTACCTACCTTATGACGCGTTAAGGTTTTTACTTAATAGCCTCGGAGGAGGGTATTTCCTGAACCTTGATGAAATACTTTTCTCGACAATAATAATAGTAAGCTCAATAATTTTCTTCATCAGCTGTGCAACATGGTTTTACTTCAGGTTTCAGAACTTGGGGTTTGCGAAGTCGCTTGTCTACAAGTATTCCAGACACCCGCAATACTTTAGCTTCCTTCTATGGAGCTATGGTCTTTTAATATACGACAAGTATGTTTTCTTACCGCCTAGGGGAGGATACTTTGCACCACCGCCATTCTTCTGGAACGTGTTTGCTTTCCTACTGGTAGGAGTCGCTTTAAGCGAGGAGAAGAAAATGCTTGAAAGATATGGTGAAGAGTATGAGAAGTATTGTTCTACAACTCCTTTCATAATGCCATTGTCGAAAACAATAGGAAGAATCGTAACGCTTCCTGTAAAGCTTCTTTTCAAAAAGACCTACCCTGAGAAAACATCTGAGATAATTTTAACACTAGCGATGTACTTCATAATAATCCTACTAATATCTGTGTTGTACTGAAGCAAAAAGTCAATGTTTATGATTGTTAATGAGGGAAAACGGAACAAGTATACGATATAGGAAGAGTTTTAAATGGCTGAGTTTTATTGTAACTAATGAGCGGCGAAGCATCGGGAAGAAAACCGTTAAGAGACATTAGCGGAGAATATAGGGATCTCTACACTAGGGTTATGGAGTCTAATGATAAGGAAAGGATTAGCTTTATGCTTGTTTTCTACGACTGGATTAATGATTTTATGAGGGAGGCCGTTGATGAAAACGAGAGGGCGTTTGTAACTCGTTCAGCATTCGCAATCGTCAAGAGGCTTCTGGATTCTAAGCTTGATGGTACTAGGCTTATTAAAATAGGGCAGATAGTTGATGAGCTAAGGTCTTCAAGAGGCGATAGAGATGCGCTCTTCGTAGCGGAGCATTTAAAACTCCAGCTTTTCGAGGACTGTGGGCTCGATTCTGAAAAACCCGACTTGGAGCTAGTTGACAAGTACTTGAATTATTGGACGGAGGCTTCTAGGAAGGAGGAAGTCGCAATCACTTATTATCGCAGAGATGAGAATGGTGAAATAGTAACGGATAATGAGAGGGTTGCCAGCGCAGGCCCATCGTTCTTTAAACACTGCTCCGCGGAGTGCGTAGAATGGTTTTACAGTATGGAGCTTAAGCCCATTGATTACACTCCGGAGTCCCTTATGGAATTGGATAAGATTATAGATGCTCACTGGCCTAGAGAACTCTTTAGGGAAATCAGTATTGACAGTGAGGAGCCTCAAAGCATAATACTCCTTAGGCTCGTACTGATGACAGGCAGTTACTTGGGCGAGGTACTTGTCAGGAATCTAGGTGGCAGGTGGGAGAGGACCGAGGACCTAGGCTGGCATGTGTGTTTAAAAGATACGAGAGTAAACGTTTTCAATATAGCTGAAAACTCCTTCAGAGAATCGTCTAGCTTCTATAACACGTTTAAACTCTTAGAGAAGACAAAAACATGATTCACATTTATTAGGGCGTCTGTTGATTTTAAGCATGGTTTAACATGAATGTGTTCGAGGCGATTCGAACAAGAAGGAGCATAAGGAAATATGTAGATAAGCCTGTTGAGAAGGAAAAACTGTTGCGAATCCTAGAGGCAGCTAGACTCGCGCCCTCCGCCGTAAACCGTCAGCCATGGGATTTCATTGTAGTGACAGACCCGGGAGTGAGGAAGAAACTGGGGGCAGCGTACCCAAAGGAGTGGTTTATCAACGCTCCCGTCATAATAGTCGCATGCGCACACCCCGCCAGAGCATGGATTCGTAAAGATGGTGAAGAATACTGGAAGGTCGACGTTGCCATAGCTATGCAAAACCTGATTCTGACCGCTTGGGAAGAGGGGCTGGGGACATGCTGGATCGGAGCCTTCGACGAGCAGGAGGTTAAGAAAGCACTTGGTATTCCTCCTGAAGTACGCGTAGTAGCCATGACCCCGCTTGGATACCCTGCTGAGGAAAAGGGTCCCGTCACCGATCGGAAACCCCTAGACGAAATAGTTCATTACGAACACTGGTAGCATTCTGTGAATCAAAGTAATGAAGCTGATACTCACCACGAACCCAGGCATCGAGGATATAGCGATGAGAGAGGTTGAAGAGACTCTAGGGGCAAGAGCATTCATCTTCCATAATCTTCCAGGTAAATTGACTGCTGAAATAGATGAAAAAGAATTGGATAGGGTTTTCTCACTAAGGTCTATTTATCACGCTGTTAAGCACATATCCACTTTAGAAGTAAGGACGGATGACGGAGGCCTTCTAGATATCTACAGGGGGTTGAAGAATGTGGAAATAGAGGATTTGGAAAACGCGAAGACATTTAGGGTTACGAGTCAGAGAATAGGTGAACACTCTTTCACCTCGGTTCAAGTCCAGAAGTATGCTGGTCAAGCCATATTGGAGAAATATGGTAAGAAGGTGGATTTGGAGAATTTCGATGTAAACGTTGTTTGCGACATCGTAGGCAGCAAGTGCTACGTCGGAGTCCAGTTGACTAGAGAATCGTTGCATAAGAGGTTTGAAAGACCCTTTAACCACCCGGCAGCGATAAAAGCACCTTTAGCATACGGGATGCTGAAGATCGCTGAAGTAAAGGATGGCGATGTAATGCTAGACCCTTTCTGCGGAGGAGGAACAATACTAATAGAAGCTGCTCAAATATGGGATGGCAGAATAATGATTCTTGGCAGCGATATAAACAGTAGGTTTCTTGAAGGAGCTATGATGAATATTAAGGCTGCGGGAGTAGAAGAACATGTTTCGCTTAAAATCGCTGACGCGCGCAGGCTCGATGAATTCTATGATGCTAAAGTGGATAAGATAGTGACTAACCCGCCTTACGGAGTCCGCCTGGGGAGAGAGAAGAATCTTAAGAAGCTATATTTAGAGTTTCTGAATTCAGCGTCTAAGATTATGAAGCCTGAGGGAAGGATTGTAATAATAAATCTTAAAGCAACCGCATTCAGAAGCATTGTTTTCAAAACTAGGAAATTTAAGCTGGTCCATGAAAGAGTTGTTGAAACAGGAGGGCTTTACCCACATATTTTTGTACTAGAAAAGATATGAAAGTACGTTTTGAACATTTTTCCAATAATTTGATTCAAAATAACGTGTTTTTTCAGCAAAAACAGGTTTTTAGTGAACATTGTTAGTAATGCTTATATAGGTGTCGGTACAGCCTACGGCCGTAATGCCGTCCGGAAGCATATCGGACCTGATGAGTCGAATACTTGAGGAAGACGTGAGGTTTATTGACCTCCAGTTTACTGATGTCCCTGGACGCCTACACCATATAACCATGCCTACGGCAAGGTTTAAAGCAGACTATTTTTCCGAAGGCGTTCCTAAGCTTGATGGCTCCTCAATAAGAGGATTCGTGGAGATCTTCGAATCCGACCTTGTTCTGAAACCCGATCCGTCTACTTTTGCCACCATACCTTGGTCGAGCCCGGAGAACAAGACTGCAAGGTTCCTATGCGACGTTTACATGGGTTACGGTGGCGGGAGGCTTTCAAAAGACCCTAGGTATGTTGCGCAGAGGGCTGAAGAATACGCTTTAGACAATGGATTCCACTCTTTCTGGGGGCCGGAGCTCGAGTTCTTCGTTTTCAAAAAGGTCACTTGGGATGTTCTAAACCCCTATAGGGGACAGTCATACAGCATAGAGTCTCCTGAAGCAGCTTGGTCTTCCGGCGAGGGGTACCCCATCAGGTTTAAGGAGGGCTATTTCCCAGTTCCGCCACACGACACTCTAATGGAGTACCGTTCGACTGTTACCCGAATCATGGAGGATTATTTCAGAATAGCTTGCGAGGCTCATCATCATGAGGTTGCTACTGCAGGACAGTGTGAAATCGACATGGTTAAGGATAGGCTTGTTAAGATGGCTGACAGCATTATGACTTTAAAATATGTTGTTAAGAATACTGCTGTGAAGCATGGAATGGTTGCCACAATGATGCCCAAACCAATTTTCGGAGACAACGCGAGCGGGATGCACGTGCACGTTAGTCTATGGGGTGGTAACCCGACGTCGACGAAGCTCAAAGAAGAGAAACTGGTAAACCTTTTCTACGATGCTGAAGACGAGTATGCTGAGCTCAGCCAGCTTGGAAGATATTTCGTAGGAGGCTTGCTCGAACACAGTAGAGCGCTTACTGCAATAACGAACCCGACCACAAACTCCTACAGGAGGCTTGTGCCAGGGTATGAGGCGCCGGTATTCGTAGCCTGGAGCAGGAGCAACAGGTCTGCAAACATTAGAATACCAGTCTATCAGAAGGGGGCTAGCAGTGCTGAAAGCAAGAGGATAGAGTATAGGACGCCAGACCCTTCCTGCAACCCCTACCTTTGCTTCGCCGCGATAATGAGCGCAGGATTAGACGGCATAAAGAAGAAGATTGATCCAGGAGACCCCATAGATGAGAACATTTATCATCTGACTCCCGAGAGGAGGAGGCAGTTGGGTATAAAAGAGCTCCCGGGGAGCCTTAAGGAAGCAGTCGAATGCTTAAAAAGCGACAGCGAGTTTCTGAAACCAATCTTCTCAAGCGAGCTCATAGAGAAGATTGTTGAAAACGCATTAAGTGAATACATTCAGGTCTCGGCAAGGCCGCATCCATATGAGTTTTACCTTTACTTCGACATCTAAAAAGCCCTTTTATCTGAGCCTTTTGTCAAGCATTCTTACGAATTCTTGGAAAAGCCCCTTCGGGATTCTTGCTCCGGCCGCGTTAGTATGCCCTCCGCCTACGCCCCCTAGCTCTTCAGCAACTTTAGAAACAAGCTTATGAAGATTGTTCAACCCAATTGACCTTACGCTTAAATCTATGTTCTCCTCAGTCTCTTCGGCTGCAACCCCCACTGGAGTGTCAGCATAGGCTCTAGCATAGGTTGCCGCCTTCCCAAGCGACCACTCCACATTAATAACGTATGCTACTCTTCCATGCTTCTCAACACGGTTCTTAACCACCTGCCTCATCTTCTCATCCCTCTCTGATTCTCGTAGAGCTATTTCAACAAGGCTCCTGTCGGAGCTGGGAAGCTTGTTTTCAGACAAATAGTTGACAAGGTTCCTCTTAAAATCGAAATCCTTCTTCTTAACCCCCTCCAGGGCAGCTACCAGAATTCCGGCTTCAAGGTAAAGCTCTCTCTTATCCCACTTTTCAAGAAGGTTTTTGATACCGGGCGTGTTATCGCTATAGTCACCGATAGCACCGTAGATCGCAACCCTGCTCATCTCAGGGTCAAGCTCTTTCTCGAAAAACGCGTACGCGAGTTCAGAAGCGCAAGAACTCTTGCTTCTCCTAATGGTCTTTACCGGCAGTTTTTTAATGCTTAGGCCAGGTGGTAGTGGATGATGATCTAGGTAAACTATCTCCCCACTCGAGCTTAGTCTCTCCAGCTCTGAAACGATCTCATCCCTATGCTTAGGGGTTAGGGCAATGTCCAGTATTACGATATTTCCCTCAGCAATCCTCTTTAATTCTGATATTAGATTTGCGGGATTTGTGAATATTATTTTCGCATTTTTTCTAGCCGCGGCGGCAAGTGATGCTGAGCAAACGCCGTCGCAATCACCGTGTGCCAGAATAATCCAATCCATGTCATTCTGTTGCAATAGAGGACTAGGTATATAAAGGATTATTACTTGAAGAGGACTAAAGTTCTTTCTGTGGATTCATGTTGGTAAAGAAGTTCCTTACTTCGCCGAGGTCGCCTTCGTACGAATCGACAACTCTTGCTTCAACTTCCCTCACAAATTCTCTCGTGAATTCTGCCGGCAGGGTGACGCTCTCATCAACAAGGTCTATGGCTATCGGTAACCCGGTAGCCATGTTAAAGTTCTCCGGGTTTGAGAAAAGGATGCTAAGAATCTTCTCACCTGATTCAACCGGTACTTCGAGCTCGAAGGGAGGGTTTTCTTCACTAACCTTTATCTGAATCCTGTTTATTCTCGACTCAAGCGTCTGAGCCTTCTCCTTAGGCACGTCTAGAGCTTTCATAAGGCTCTCGACAGCCCACTCCTTAGCAGACTCTAAAGCTTTTGAAGGACTTAATTCATCGCTGTGGCTCAGAAGCTCGCTTACCCTACTGTAAACTCTCTGAAGACCCGGCTCACGGAGCAGCTCCATGTAGTTAAAGTATGCTGGAGGCTTCATAAGGTAGTGTAGAATCTGTTTATCCAAGCAATCAACCAAGGGGTTTTTCCTACCCTCTTTTATTGATAACCAGCCTCCTATTGCTCTGCTCCTGCCTCTTTTCACTACCCCAGCACATTTCCCTGAATCCAGTAATTTCTCAGTCATCTCAAGGGTTTCCCTAGCTTTCTCAATTATCCATTCCGGAACAGGAATCATCCTCCGCACTCTGAAGAGAGAGTAAGCGAAGCCTAGGAAACTACCGTCTATGAGCACTAGGTCAGGGTTCTCGTCCAACGCCTTTAAAGCTGCTTCTCTTTCTAAGCGTGACTCCTGAACGTGGAGGATTGCGCTGGAAAACTCTCTCGTACGCGCTTGGTTATGACGAATATCGTCTGAAAGATAGCCTTCCCTAATTATCTTTCTGCCTCTAATCATGACGAATCCGGCTGAGTATACTGCGAATCTTGCTCCAATGGTCTCAGCAGGCCTCGGCGAGAAGGATCCGTCTACAGCAGCTATAGAAACATCTCTAGAGACTCCAAAGCCAAACCTGTGAATGAAGGGAGCTATTTCGCTCCTACATTTCTCGATTCTAGAATGGAGTTCCTGTATGATGCTTAATAATCTTCTCGCTTCCTTCTCAGCCCTATCGTAGAACTGTTCCTGAAGGTCTATCGGAAGCTTGCTCCAAGCCGTTTCAGAAAACACCTTAGGCTAGCCCTCCGGTTTGAAAGATATTAGGAGAGGAATCGGCGACGGGTTGGCTTTTCCGACGAAGTAGAACTGGCCGGGCTTGAGGGATAACAAGTATTCCCTCTGTATCCCATAGGGCTTAAGCCAGTTGTCAGCCTCCTGCATGTCAAGCGGGTGCAGGGCTCCGAAGAACTGCGTATTAAGATTCCTCCTTACGGCGGCGTTTATACCTATGTCGCCAGCTATGCCCTGTGATATTAGTACTATGCAAAGCCTATGCTTCCTACCTAGGGCGCACAGGTTTTTGATGTGTTCAGTAGACTCGTACTGTATCCCCCTGGGCTCCCAGGGAGCATACTGGGGACCCTCATCTATGATTAACGCGATGTTGAGAGCCTCGCCCAGCTCCATTCCCTCTTCCAAGAACCTTGCTAGAGAATTGAAGAAGGATAGTTTCTCCTCGCTTCCGACGAGACTCATGTCAACAACTTTAACACTCCTTTCCTCGCTTCTCAATTCCTCAACAAGCTCTTCTATGCTGACGGATCCTCTGACAGCATCCAGATCTATCGGCTTAAGCTTCTTAAAACCGTACTCTATCCTGCGGAGGGCACTCCTCTTCTGGTCTTCTCGGATAGGGGCTTGTCTAACGCTGTTATCCAAGTAATTCCTCATGTCGACGAATATTTCCTCAGGCTTTTTCTGGCAGACCTCTTCCCATCTTCTTGAAACATAGTCTTCCAAAGCCTCCTTAACCGGGTTCGAATCCCTAGACTGCCCCGCGTACCCGAAGTGCTCAGCCTTCTCCATCACGTATCTGACGACAGCCTCCTCGTCAAGCTTTAAACGCGATATTGGAACAGCCTCGTCCTTGAAATACGGGGCATAATCCTCCCCGCTCCAGTCAAGCACGAGGACTTTGAAACCAGCCTCCAGCAGCACTGGTATGATTACGTATCTAGTGAGCCAAGACTTGCCGCTGCCCGTCGCGCCGAAAACGCCTATGTGGTATGTTAGGAAGGAAGTATCAAAGGGAATCTTCCAGTACTCATGCCCGTCTAAACACGCCTTCCAGACGACTGGCCTGTTTCTAGCAACATACTCTAATGGGTTTGAAGCATTTTTCTTAAACAAGTAGACGTTGCTCCTCGGAGGTATTATCAAACGGTTCTGCTCAATCCCGTTCTGAGTTACAACTCCTATGACCATTATCTCGAAAGTATATATTTCCCTAGCCCCTGAAGGCACGCCGCCTCTTTTAGCGTATGCGACACTCGGCCGATAAGCATTGGCTTTAAGAGCCTCATTAACTCCACTACCGCTCCTGAGAACACCAAGCACATACCCATTCGGAGTATCGATTACAACTATTTCCTCAGCCTTAACTTTCAACTCCTGTTCCTCCTCAAGAAGAAGCCTAGCCCTAGATTCGCTAGAATCGCTCGCAACTATGCCAATCTTCTCCAACTCATCCCGACTAATTATTTGCATAAGATATTGTGCAGACGCATGTTTAAAAAGTTGAAAAGCCCGGATACCGCCGAGAAGAATATTCAAACATTATTAAATACTTGAGGACCCTAGAATGAATCAAGAGTTATTATTCCACCGAATATACGGCGGGACAGTTAATAAACCAGTACTAAGCCGCCTATTAGTAGAAAGGACTGACTGAAGCATGAAAGAAAAAAGAATATTTAAGAGGAATCGAGAGGCAGTTATTTGTGTACGACTTCGACTACTTTTTTACTTATCGCCTTGTCGAAAACCTTCCTCTGCTTAAACTCCTCTTGCTTTCCAGCGTTCCACTGGTCAACGGGTCTTAAGTATCCCACGACTCTAGAGTATACTTCAGTATTCCTTCCGCATTTTGGACACGTAGGTTGTTCTCCGGAAAGATAACCGTCCTCAGGACAGATGCTGAATGTTGGTGTCAGCGTGAAGTATGGTAGCTTAAAGTTTTCACATATCTTTCTAACCAGTACTGCAACGGATCCGACCGACGGATTACTTTCTCCAAGCCAAACGTGGACAACAGTCCCGCCAGTATATCTTATTTGAAGAGGATCTTGAAGCCTAAGGTACTCCCACAGGTCATCAGTATAGTAGACCGGCAGGTGAGTAGAGTTAGTATAATATGGTGCAGCACCATTCTTAACATCCTCCTCATTCGCAACAATTATGTTGGGGTACATCTTCTTATCTATCTTAGCAAGCCTGTGAGAAGTACCCTCTGCAGGAGTGGCTTCAAGGTTGAAAATA
>CAZTSG010000049.1:0-9954 GCA_964616835.1 uncultured Nitrososphaerota archaeon
TACTCGGCTCGGTGTACGGGAAATACGAGGGCCAGAATTGGACTTTCTCCAATCCCAGTTTCCTGTAGAACTCTGTCAATACCCCCTTCAAGTCTCTGAGCGTAACGTTTCTATCCATTATTATCCCCTCTACCTGGTGGAACTCCGCGAGGCTTTTGAAGGAAATCCTCTCGTTTCTGAAAACCCTGTCGACGCTGAAGACTTTTACCGGGGGCTCCCTATGCTCAGCCAAATACCTTACTGAGACGCATGTAGTGTGCGTTCTTAGAACAAGCTTCTTAGCAGCGTCTTCAGACCATTTTCCTCCCCAGCCGGTTGAGCCGGTCTCCCAACCGTCTTCGTGAGTTCTCCTCACCCTTTCGACGAGACTCTTATCAGCCAGCTCTATGGAAGAGGGGTTTGAAAGATAGAAGGTGTCCTGCATCTCTCTGGCGGGATGATCTTGGGGAGTGAATAACGCGTCGAAATTCCAGAAGCACGACTCGATTATCGGGCCCTTCACCTCTGTGAAACCCATTTCAGTAAATATCTCCTTAACCTCTTTAATGAATTCTGTCAACGGGTGGAGTTTCCCAGGATACAGTGGCTCAACCTCAGCCTTGACATCGTAAGGCTTGAGCTCAACCCTTCTCCACTCGCCGCTCCTAATTAGCTCTGGCGTCAACTGAGTTACTGCAATCTTAAGCTCTACAGTCCTGCCTACTTCCGTTAATGAAACTCTTCTATCTATTTTCTCAACTATCCTCACCAACCCCCTGCTTGACAGGAGCCTTACGCCCTCAGCGTCGAGAACACTTTGCTCCGGATAGCCGTATGAAGCTATTGTCCTCAGGGTTGCCTCGTCCACGCTCTCCGGGGGCTTCTTCTCGACGATTATGCAGGGGGTTCCGTCCACGGCTCTGATGGTGCCCCACCCCTTCCTACGCAACCAGCCGAGGGCTATGGTGAAGAAAGAAGGGTCAGGGTATGCTCTGCGGGCTTCTTCCAGTGGAATCGTACCGCCTTTCTCAAGCACTATTTTCGCAAGCCTCCTCTCCGGGAGGCCGTGCTTAGAATGGTATTCCCCCTCTGGGGTGAGTTGAACGTATTTGGTTACTGTGGAGGACACTTCTACAAACCCTTTTTGAAAAAGCGAGGAGGAGGCGCTTGCTACTGATGATTCGCTGATTCCCAATAGTTTGCATATCTCGTTGAAACTCAGGGTCCCGCCGGCTTTTCTCAGCGCCTCTAAGATTTCCAGTTCAATCCTTGATTCAAGGCCCACTGTGCTCCACCGTATCCTACGTGATTGAAACCTGTTTTTAAATCTGAAACCTTAATAATTCCAGTGGAGCATTTTCATCATATGGGTTCTCGGGAGAGGGTTGTTGAGAAGCTTGTTTCAACAGCCCTGGGGAGGGAGAAAGCAAGCCTAGTTGTTGAGAACGGTACTCTTGTAAACGTTTTCACCGGGGAGTTGATTGAGAACATTGGAGTAGCTGTAGTAGGCGATAGGATTGCCTTGGTCGGGAAAACCAGTCACGTGATCGGCCCTAATACGACGATTATAGATGCTGAAGGAAAGTATTTGACTCCAGGCTTCTTAGACGGGCATGTTCATGTCGAGAGCTCGATGCTTACAGTAACCCAGTTCGCTAAAGCAGTCTTACCCCACGGGACTACGGCAGTATTCATAGATCCTCATGAGATAGCTAACGTAATGGGGTTGGAGGGGGTTAAAATCATGCATGACGAGGGCGCCAAGCTTCCCCTGAAAGTCTATGTTTCAATACCGAGTTGCGTGCCAGCCACAGGCCCGGATTTCGAGACGGCAGGCTCCGAGATAGGGGTTGGAGAAATAGAAGAGGGACTCTCGCTGGATAACGCGATTGCCCTAGGAGAAGTAATGAATTATCCCGGAGTGCTTTCCCTAGACCCTAAGATGATTGGAGAGATTAAAACAGCGTTGAAGCAGCGCAAAGTTGTAGAAGGACATTTCTATGGGAACCTTGAGGAGGAGCTGAATGCTTACGTGGCTGCCGGAGTATCTTCAGACCACGAGTCCATCACGATGGAGGCTGGGCTTGCGAAACTAAGGCTCGGCATGCACGTCATGGTGAGAGAGGGGTCTGCATGGAAGGATGTTAAAGAGGTTATGAGAATGGTGACGGAGAAAAAAGTTGACCATAGGAGGGTCTGTCTAGTTACTGACGATAGAGAGCCCAGCGACATTTTGAAGGAGGGCCATATGGACCATGTTGTGAGGAGGGTTATTGAAGAAGGTGTTGACCCCGTTAAGGCTATTCAAATGGCTACTCTAAACACTGCAGAACACTTTAGAGTAGATTCCGAGATAGGTTCTCTAGCACCAGGCAGGATTGCTGACATACTCGTCTTAAACAGTCTAGAGAAGGTTGTGGTCGAAACGGTCGTAGCCAACGGGAGGATTGTGGCTAGGAACGGGAAGACTATGATCGACATCCCGGATTATCCTTACCCGGAGAATGTAAGGAAGAGCGTTAGGCTCCACAAGAGGCTTGAGGAAAACGATTTCAAAATAAGGGTTGACGGAGAAGGCAGGTTTAAAGTTAGGGCTATAGAGGTTGTGGAGGGCAAGACTCTAACTAGAAGCACTGTAGTAGAGCTCGAGAGTAGGAAAGGCCTTCTCGAAGCAGACCCTTCGAGAGATTTGTCTAAGGTAGCTGTGGTTGAAAGGCACAAGGCTTCAGGAAGCATGGGGATAGGCTTCGTCAAGGGCTTCGGCTTTAAAGAGGGGGCCGTAGCCTCGACGGTAGCTCACGACAGCCACAACCTTCTCATAGTAGGTACGAACGATAGGGATATGGCTTACGCTGGGAACGTTTTATCCGAAGTAAACGGCGGCATGGTTGCTGTCAGAAACAGCAGCATTATGGCGCTTGTAGAGCTACCGATAGCTGGCTTGATGTCCGATAGGCCTGTTGAAGAGGTTGCGGAGAAAATCGACAGGCTTTCAGAAGCATTCAAGAGGCTCGGCTGCGTTCTTAAAAGACCGTTTATGACGATGTCTCTCTTAGCACTCCCAGTAATGCCAGAGCTAAGGATAACTGATAAGGGGCTTATCGACACAGTGGGCTTCAAGAAAGTAAGTCTAATTGTAGGGTAGTGAATGCTTTTAAAAGGGCCTCTCAGGGTGTTTCAGCGTTGAGCAGAGTTTCGCTCGCATGGCTGTTCCCTGCGTCCCGCAGGATAGACGAGTTTACAAACCGCGAGTTGAAGAAGTTTTACGAAGAGGCTTTTCGAAAAGGCGTAATCAGTAGAGAGGAGGCTATGGCTGAGCTTAAGAAAGCTTTGAGGCATAAGACTGATTTCGTGACCGCTCTGAAAATAAGCATACCGGTCAACTGGAGGAGCAGCATTTCCTATAAATTTTGGAAGAAGAAAGGGGAGAAGCCGGGGCTTTCAACAATAATCGAAACCCTCAGAGACAGGAGAATGTACGAGCTTGCCGCAACCTTCGCGATAGCCTTGAAATCGGGAGACATAAGAGATGAGGCTTTCGATGAGAAGGATTTTGTTAAACCTGAAGAGTACGATTTTAAAATAAGGACCGCAGACAATCTTGAGAAGCTGGTTAATGAGAGGGCTGAGAAAATACATAGAAAAGGTTTTGCCGAGAGATATTTCAAGGGGAGAGAAGAAGTCTTCAACTACGAGTTGAAGGATTTGAAATATTCTGAGCTATTTAGGAGGGGAGAATATGACAAAATACTCTCTCTTTACGAGGATTTGAAGGAGACCTGGCATGGAAAGACTGCGGGAATAGGGGAGAGAGTAGTCTCGCTGACGCTTTTCGAATCAGGTTTGCTCGATGAGGAGCCGGAAGCCTGTGAAGCGATCATCAGGTACCAGTGGGCGATTACCAATATCTGGATGTGGAGCGACGAAATAAAGGATCTAGCGAGCAATCTTAGAGAGGGAAGCATCAATATCCTTCTAGTAGAGTGCTTAAGGAGGGGGCTTGAGAAAACGAATGTAGATTCCGTGTTCAGCTTCATATCTAGGAACCCCCGTGTCTTAGACGAGCCTGTTCAAGAATACGTTGAATTAACCAAGAAGATAGAGGAGAAATTAAAGACCTATCCCTGGATAAACTTTAAGGATTACGTGGAGGGGGCAGGCATAGTCTTCTCAAAACTCGAAGAAAGGAAGAGAAAATTGCTGAAAACAGTTAAATCTTAAGCCCTAATTCTAAAAAACAATTTTTCATGATAAATTCGAAAAAGCTCAATCCTGATCAAAAGCCTTAAAACATCTTTTTCCGAAACACGATGCAAGAGTGCAACGTATAATGAATCGGATCCGAGCAAGCAGTATCGTCTTAATTCTAATCATGATCTTATCGAGCAGTATAGGTTTCGAAGCGCCGGAGGCTACTAAGAGTTGGGAAGTATATTACTACAGGCTTAAGGCAGTTTTCACTAACAACGGCTCGAGCGATTACAGCTTTAGCCTAGAAGACAAGCTGTTCCTAATTTTCCAAAACACTTCTATCCAGCAAGCCTGTATTCTTGAAGTAAACCCTAGAATTAAGACTGTTCACAGAGATGTTGACGGTAACCTTTGGGCGGAGCTTGATTTCCCTGAGAAAATAGGCCCGGGAGAAAACGTTACTGCAAACATTATTGTTAAAGTGAACTTGACGCGCAGAAGCATTCCCAGAGTCTCAATAGATTCTTCAGGGAGTATTTTTGAAATACCTAAGGAGCTAGCGAACTACACCTTGTCCAGCGGAGCATGGGCGTATGATAGTACGAATTTGAAGTATATAGCTGACCTCGCTACTCAAGTAAAGGGTAATGATACGAACGTGCTTAGAATAGTTTATAACATGGTTAGGTTCATAGGCGAGAGAGTGGAATATCCCTATAGTGAAGAGCTAAGGCCGCCTCAGTACCCTAATCAAACACTGCCGAGCCCGGAGCTGAAGGGGAAAGGTGATTGCGACGACCAGTCTGCGCTACTAGTAACTATGCTGAGGTCTATTGGAATACCCTCTTACTTACAGACTGGCGGAATAGTTTCAAAAGATTACAGCACTGTTGGAAGCACTTGGAATGGGCACCTGTATATTTCCTCAAAGGGAATAGGTTGGCACGGGTGGGTTGAAGCATACGTGCCGCCCTGGGGCTGGCTCCCCATCGACATGACTTATGGATATTCTTCGAATGAACCGTTGTACTCAATAAGCAGGTCTGCCCCCGCCAGGGAACTTGTTCTAGAATCTGAAAAGTATTCCAGCATAGATTTCGTAGCAGAAAACAGAATGATGGAAGAGAAGGTGAAGAATAGTGACATTTACATATACCTGGAAGAAGAGGTTGTGAAAGCGTTTCCATCCAGAGACCGAGAGGCAATATGCTTTTTGGCCTTGTTAACGCTGGTGCTTGCTACATCTTTGCTGACACTCTTAGCATTCAAGCTTTTTAAAGAAATGGAGGAGAAGAAACAAAAACGCGAAATACGATACTCTTTTTGACGATTCTAACTGTTAACACAGTAAATTGGACAAGCTCTACAATGAGAAGATAAGTTTAAATTCTACTTATAAAACATACTCTTACCGTTGCGCAAAAAATCGGAGCTGGTGAGTATAATCCTCGTAATAGGAGCAATACTTGGAGGAATACTCTTGTTCAAGGAGAGTTTCTACATTATTTCTTTAACAGTTTTCTCAGCAATAATGATAACTGGATACGTCTTAATCAACTCTATGAGGAGAAATTCTCTTAAGAATTCTTCCGAAAAGCCTCAAAAGGAGAATAAACCCGGTCCAGATAAGGATATCAACGATCAAGAATAGCGGGTCTATCTTAACCTCCACATATTCCGCGGCCTCAATATCTATGACTTGTATCAGAAACGGAAACGGGAGCCCGTTTTTAACGTAATGATAGGGTTGGGAAGAGCTATAGATGCCAATCAACCCGGTTGCAAGCGTTATAAAAATAGCCTTCACTAGCGTCGGGAGCAACCTGTAAAGCTCTTTCAACCGTCTCTCCAAGACGCTAAGCCCGACGACAGGCAAGAATATTAATTTTGCTGGTTGCCTCAAAAAGATAGAAATGGATTTAGAGGAAGCATTGGAGAAATTCGAGAAGCTGAGTAAAGGAGAAATCATAGGTCTTTGCGAAGACTCCTACGAGCTCCTGAGAAAGGAACCCCCACTCCTTAGACTGGGCTTTGAAAGGATCCTAGTGGTCGGGGACCTTCACGGAGACTTGGAATCTTGCGTTAACGCCCTGACATACTTAGATGGGCTTGGAGAAGCGGGAATTTTTTTCCTAGGCGACTACGTTGACAGAGGCCCTTATCAGAGCGGTGTGATAAACCTGCTTTTAAACGCGAAGAAGAACAATCCTGATAGGATATTTATCTTAAGAGGGAATCATGAAACCCCTTCCATGAATTTTTCTTACGGTTTCCTAGATCTTCTCATAAGAAGGTTTGGAAAAGAGTATGAAGAAGTCTATGACGCATACCTTAAGGTCTTCTCGGAAATGCCCATTGCAGCATTGTTTAGAAACAGCGTAATACTGGTTCACGGAGGATTGGCAAGGAGAGTCAGTAGGATCCAAGACCTTGAGGAAGCAGGCAAGGGAGGGGTTGAGCCCGAGGACCCCCGGGTTTTCGAAACTATTTGGAACGATCCCTCGGAGGATGTTGAAGACTTTTCTCCAAACCCGAGGGGGCCCGGGATATACTGCTTTGGAAAGAGTGCTCTCCAAAGATTCCTCAATGAAAACGGTTTGAGAATGATGGTTAGGAGCCACGAGCCCGTTGCCGGAGGCTACAGAGTGTTTTTCGAAGGAAGCCTGATAACCGTTTTCTCATGTAGATTCTACGGCATAAAGCCAGCCGCCCTAGACTTGAAGGATAATGGTTTTTCTTTCGTAAGCCTAGAGTAGATTGCGACTAGGTTTCACCCACTTTAAGAGCTAGCTTTATAAGCATGTTTAGAAGCACGGTTTCGAAATGAGCTCTGAAATAAGCATGGAGGACTTTAAGAAGGTGAAAATGGTCGTGGGGACGATACTGTCTGCAGAAAGGGTTAAGGGTTCCGAGAAACTCCTTAGGCTCCAAGTCAGTCTGGGGAATAACGTTGTGAAACAGTCTGTAGCAGGCTTAGGGCCATACTATAATCCTGAGCAGCTTGTTGGGAAGCAGTATGTTTTCGTCACAAATCTTAAGCCAGCTGTCTTAATGGGGCAGGTTTCAGAAGTAATGATTCTCGCAGCAGTCGAGGACAGAAACAAGGTCTCGTTAATATGTCCAGACAGCAAGATTTCAGACGGTGCCCCAGTAACCTAGGTTAAGCCTTCAATATACGGTATCCAGCAGCCTTCCTAAGCCTGTTCTGTATAGCCATCCCTATGCCCTCTTCCGGAAAGCCTTCCGCAACAATTATGTCAGGATTCTTTCTATCAAGGCTTCTAAGTGCTGAGAAAATTCTTCTGGCAACGAGGTCAAGCCTATTACGAGGGGCAAGAACCTCTATCGAAGCTTCCTTCGGAAGCTTTTTCGCAGTCTCCTCGGAAACAATGCATCCTACTTTAAGCCCTTTCCTCAAATACTCCTGCACCGTCTCCACGATCTTCTCTAAAATCCTATTGTACTCTCCTTCAACCAAGATCACTTCAGCCTTAGGAGCATAGTGCCTATACTTCATTCCGGGCGAGGCTGGAGTACCCTCGAAGCTACCTGAGAGAATTGAGGGATGCACTTCAATATCGCTCAGGTAATTCTTAAGCGTCTCAATCGGAATCGGGCCTGGTCTGAGCACAACAGCCTTGCTCTCAGTCACGTGTACCACGGTGGATTCAACACCTATGAAAGTATCGCCAGCATCTATTATCATCTCGATAACACCGTTCAAATCCTCGTAGACGTCTCTAGCATTAGTAGGACTAGGCCTCCCCGACAGGTTGGCACTAGGAGCAGCTATCGGCGAACCCAATTGCCTGATTAAACCTAGGGCAACATTATGAGCTGGCATTCTCACGGCAACAGTATCTAAGCCTGCTGATACCGCAGGAGGCACCTTTGGAGACCTTGGGACTACGATCGTCAATGGCCCTGGCCAAAGGTCTCCTATGAGCTTCCCGACTCTTTTCGGGATACTGGTTGAGACTTCTTTAAGCATATCCATGTCCGAAATGTGCACTATCACAGGATTGTCGAGAGGCCTTCTCTTAGCCTCGAATATTTTCACGACAGCATTCTCATTAAAAGCATCAGCTCCCAAACCGTATACGGTTTCGGTTGGAAAAGCAACTAAGCCCCCCGATTTTAAAACCTCAGCTGCCTCTTGAAGTACTCTTTTAGAGGGGCGATGCTTATTCGTCTTCAGAACTTTCGTTAGCAACCAGTATTATAGGAGTGGCTTAGCCTGTTAATAATGTTTATTCCATCATGTACCTAAGACTGCCTCTAGCCTTTTTGAAACCAGAGAATAGTTTAATAGCGGCTTAAGCAAAATAATGAATCAAACGACATGAATGTTGAAATAGTTAGCCTCACCGAAGAGAATCTTGTTGAAGCTCCGGAGAGGGAGGAGTATCCTTTCAGCTGTAAGTACTGCTTATACTGGGAGTTTCCAGAGGGATGCATAGAACTTAAACGCAAGGAAGACTTGCTGGCCAAGAAGCTTGATTGGTTGAGAAATGCGAGAAGCAGTTTTGGTGATTGTGGTAAGATAATGTATGTAGATGGAAAACCCATTGGCTACGCACAATATGCTCCTCCAAAAATGCTTCCGCTTTCAGCCAAATATCCGTCTGGGCCACCTAGCGAAGATACTGTATTGATCGCATGCCTTTTCATCGCCCAAAAGGAGTATAGGAGGCTAGGGCTTGGTAGAAAGCTTTTGCAACGCATAATTGAGGATCTGAGAAAGAGAGGAATTAAGGCTGTTGAAACTTTCGCTAGGAAAAACGATCCTAACAATCCCTCTGGGCCGATTGAGTTTTACCTGAAAAACGGATTCAGAGTCTTTAGAGACGACCCTGAATTCCCATTAATGAGACTGGAATTATAATTGAGGGGGATTTTATTCAAGCAAATAGGTTTTTAGGTTTAAATGCATCGAGGCAGCAACGTAGTCAGCACTAGGCTGAATGAGGATTAAAGTGTTCATACAGAGGATTGGCGAGACGCGGCTTATTGAGCTAGAGGAGAATAGCAACATTGAAAAACTCCTTAAAATCCTGGGAATAAGCCCTTCTGAAGTGGTGCCGGTTAAGAATGGGATTATAGTGACTGAGAAAGAAGTTCTTCGAGACGGTGATGAAATCAGGCTTCTGAGCGTCGTCTCAGGCGGTTGAGAAATGGCTTGCGAAGACTGTGAGAAGAGAGGGGTTTACATATCTTTAAGCGGCAAGAGCCTTTGCTCCAGACATTTCAAAAGGTATTTCGAGGAGAAGGTTATGCGGACGATTAGAAAATACGATTTGCTTAGCTACGGGGAGAAGATACTTGTCGCCTGCTCCGGGGGCAAGGATAGTACTGTGCTCCTAAACTTCCTGTGGAATCTGGTTAAGAGGAAGCGTGAAAGCCTTGCGGCAATAGCTGTCGACGAGGGTATAGCGGGGTATAGGGATGTTAAGCTTAAGGGACTCGTAAAGTTCTGTGAAGAAAGAGGGATTCCTCTTCACGTTTATTCTTTCAAAGAGTATTACGGTTTTACGCTCGACGAGGCTGTTAAGATTTCTAAAGATAATAAGCTTGGCTTTAAGCCGTGCTACATATGCGGGGTTCTTAGAAGGAACCTGATAAACAATGTTGCTAGAGAACTGGGCTTCTCAAAAGTCGCTACGGGACACAATCTTGATGATGAAGCTCAGACGATTCTGATGAACTATCTTCGCGGAAACCCCTCCCTGCTTGCGCGTCTAGGTCCTAAAACGGGAGTGGTTAGCGACGAGTGTTTCGCTCAAA
>CAZTSG010000050.1:0-9830 GCA_964616835.1 uncultured Nitrososphaerota archaeon
TCGAGTAGCCATTTCCACAGAGGTAGAAACTTAATCCTCCGGCCATCGTGCTTTTCTACTCCTTCATAGTCCCAAGTGATCACGGTTAAGTCGTTGCAGTCTAGCTCCTCAGAGGCCTTCACTAGCGCGCTTATTTCCCTCTCCTTCGTATCGAAATCCTCTATATTGTAGCATACCTGTATTAATTGCTTAACCTTTCCACCACTCTTTATAACGAAGTCCACCTCCTTATTATTGGAGCTGAAATAGAACAAGTTTTCGTTTGGAGTGAGGCCTTTCTTTAAGAGTTCTGAGAAAAACAGGTTCTCCATGAGCCTGCTCGTGCTTTCAACTCCATTAACGATGAGCAGGCCATTATCCACTAAGTATATCTTTGGAATAGTCTGCTCCACTTCCTTATAAGATCTAGAATACTTCCTTAAAGTGTATAAAACTAACGAGTCTGAAAAATACTCAACATAGTTGTAAAGAGTGTTCTTACTAACCTTCATCTCCAAGGATTTAATATAGTTATAAAACTTATGGATTGAAAAATACGTGGATGACACTAAACTCTTAACCATTAATCTAAGGACTCTTATGTTCTTAACCTTGAACCTCTCTATTATGTCCCTATAGATAGTAACCTCAAATATTTCCTTCAAGATCTTTTCCCTTTCCTTTTCGAATAGTACTACTTCAGGATAGCTTCCCATCATGTATTTCTGAAGGAGATTCAGAAGCATAGCTTTCTTCGAAGAGGAAAGATACTTTTCCGCTTCAAAGCCTTTTGCCCTCAAGAACTCTTTGAAGTTAAAAGGATAGATGTAGTAGGGAAGAGTCCTTCCCCTTAGACTTGTTGCGACCTCCATGGATAGAAGCTTGGAGGAAGACCCGCTGACATACACTTGAATTCTCTCGCTATCTACAACGCTACGCACAAACCTTTCCCAATAAGGGACGTTCTGAACCTCGTCTAGAAAAAGGTAAATCTTTTGCTTCTTATTTTCAGGGTAAATCTCGTAGAAAATATTAAGCATGTTCCTTAAATCCTCTATGGTACAGCCGATTAACAAGTCGCTTTCAAGGTTAACGTAAAGTATTCTGCTTTTATCAATATTGTTACGCAATAATTCCCCTATAACTTGAAACATGAAGAACGTTTTACCTGCTCTTCTCGGCCCAATTATAGATATGGCTCTTTTTATCGGAAGATTAGCCTCTATCTTAAGGTCCCTTTTCACAAGCTTAGGTAACTCGGATTCTTGGAAATCTTTTATCACTCTTATCCAGGTCTCTCGCGTTACCATCGTATTATTTATAGGGAAACTAATTTAAAAAGTTTCCCTCTTTAGAGAACCATCTATCTCGACGAATCATTACGCCACCTAGGTGTTTTATTAAATTAGGTTCTCTATTTTGCGTATCCGAATCAGCATGCATTATTTTTTACTCAACAAATAGTTGAATCACGAGTATAATACTTATGGTTCGACTATTCAGATCTTTGAGAGAATGTTCGAATACTTCTCAATCCTCATAAGTTTTCCTTCTGGTTGTATGAGCCATGTCATCCAGCAGAGCTCTATCGGCCTATATCCGCATGCTAAAGCAACCTCCTCGGCCTTCCTGATGAACTCCATATCGTTGTCGACGGGGTTTAAGCCGGCTTTAACCAGAATCTCATTAATTACTCTCTTAACAATCTTATCAGGCATTACCGTGTCAACGCCTCCCATCATCCTCAAGTATTGGAAAGTTATTAAGCCAACGCCCTTAATCCTCCCGATGGGGTCTTTCCTCCAGTTTTCAAGACTGGCTTTCCCAGACCAAGTTCTAAGAGCCTCCCTATCATCATCGCTCAAGGTTGAAAGATATGAGGCAATCTCCCTGGCAATACTCCAAGACCTCTTATTCCTCCATACTGTTCTCAGCCTTCTCATGCTTGCCCCGGCAAGGTCTTTCAAACCCCTTATCTCCCCGTTTTCAACAAACCTCTTGCTGAACTCCTCAACCTTCGGGACGACAGCAGTGAAATAGTTTAAGCCTATCGAAGTGAAGGCAGCGTCAACAACCATCAGGACAACACTCCCGCCCCACCTCTCAGTCCTAAGACACCTGTCACAATGCTCCTTGAGACCCGGAACACTCCTCATATAACTATCAACCACTTCCTTCAACGAAGCCATGCTACCCCGAAGAAAGATGTTAATTTAATAATTTTAATCCTAACTTTAAACGAGGCTCGCTATCACACGGTTGGTAATCTTCTCTGAATAATTCATAAGCTTTACATGTCATAATTATTTTCTCGAAACAGCCGCTGATAACCCTTGTTTTTACAAAGTAACTTCTCTGCGTGCTTTCAACGACATTGTCAACTAGAGTTTCTCCCTTGCGGTTCAGAATTCTTTCCATGACAAGACTTAGCTGCAATCTGTTTCAATTTCTCGTCTTCAGTTACAAGTGGTACCTCAAGGATTGCGCTCGCAGTAATGTAGTAGTCATCGTAGAATGTAATATTGTTTTCAACGGCCAAATCGAGTACAGCCGGATGATTCAAACCCTCCAGCCTATCACATTGAAGCCGTCCATTAGGAAAACCTTGGTTAAAGTTGCGATTAGGTCCTTAGCCTCACCCAGAGTTATGTCTTTCTTTTAGGGAAACCCATTTCCAAAGCGCGTTTCCAGCCTCGTAAGCTGCAATATCAAGGGTTGCCGTATCGCTAAGCTTTTTCATCAACTCCTCCCTAGAATGCTTAATCATTAGGAGCAGTGCCTGTCCCTCGTCTTCTAAAAGTTTATATAGAGTATACTCATGAGTATAATACCTATGAGTATACCCTTCTACGATAGGAAAGCAGAACTATCAGTCTTAGAGGAAGCAGTTTCATCGAGCAGGGCTGAGTTAATCGTCCTTTACGGTCGGAGGAGGATAGGGAAGACAGCGTTATCGAGAAAGCTACTTGAGCAGCATCCTGGTGCCTATATTTACGTTGGGAGCTCAAGCATTAGGGAGTTTTTAACGAACGCCTCAAGGACCATGGGCAGGGCTTTCAGCTCTTTGGACGATTTCTTGGAGTACGTCTTCTTGGAATTTGGCAGGGAGAACAAAATTTTGGTTTTAGACGAGTACCAAAGGATTTCGAAAAAGCTCTCGCCCAGAATACAGTATCATTGGGATGCGAGCGCGAGGAAAAGCTGGGTTAAACTCGTACTGCTCGGTTCAACGATCGGGATGATAGAGAGGGACATTAGCTACACCGGCCCACTCTACGGGCGGGCGACGAGGATAATCAGGTTAAACGGGTTCGATTACGAAAACGCGAGGGAAATATTCAGCGAAAAAGATGAGGAAGAAATCATAAAGATATATTCCATTCTGGGAGGGACTCCGCACTACCTAATGCTGTATGAAAAAGACAAGACGATAGAGGAAAACATCAGGAACATGTTCCTGAGCCCAGGAGCGTCTCTCTACGAGGAAGTTGAAAGACTATTGTCTACTGAGTTAAGGGATTCTTCGAGGTACCTTGAGATACTCGAAGCGATAAGCATGGGGAAGACAACCCTAAAGGAGATATCGGATTACACTAGATTAGAAAGGAGTCAATTGAAGAAGTATCTGCTCATCCTCGAGAAGTTAACCCTGATAGAGCGCGAGGCGAGCGTAATGGGAAGAGGAATACCAAGGTACAAGTTCAGAGATAACTTCTTCCATTTCTACATGAGGTTTATCCGTCCAAACGTTCCGTTCATAGAATTGAGGCAGGAGGAATACGTCTTAAACAATATAATTAAAGAATTGCAGCAATACGTAGGGAGGGTCTTCGAAAAAATATGTATATCCGTTCTTTCAAAGAAACTCCAAGGATATAAAATCGGAGCATACTGGGATAGAGAAGGGAATGAAGTAGACGCAATAGCTATCGGCGAGGGAAAAGCGATTTTCTTCGAATGTAAAATTGGGAAAATAGACCGGTCTGATGCAATAAAGTTCAAGGGGAAAACATCTGTCTTAGCAGAGAAACTAAACCTCAAAAACTTCCAAAGATACTTCATAGTACCTGAGAAAGACACGGGTGAGATAGATGGCATAGAAATCCTAGAGCTTAAACAGCTACTATCTTAACAATCTCTACGCCAAAATCCAGTAGTATGGAAAAAACGGTTTCACTTTTAATCTCGTCGAAAACAGGTTGGCGGTGCGCACTAATAATTTAGGACGAGTTAATTCTAGGTGGGATGTACGGCGCTCGGTTTGGATCGGGAAAAGAATGTATCCAAAAGATTAAAATAGGGATACTTTTAGCATATAAGTATGGTGAAAAAAGCATGAGTTATACTATTACTGAGAAAGGTACGGTAACAATCCCTGCCGAGGTTAGAAAAAAGTACGGGTTGAAAAAAGGCTCTCGGGTCAAGTTCGTGGAGACCGAGGGGGGAATCCTGATTGTCCCAATAATCCCGTTGGAGGAGCTTTTCGGCGTGGACAAGAACGTTAAGAAAACAGTGCATCAAATGATCAAAGAGCTCCAGGAGGAAAGGAGGAGGGAAGCATCTGAAGAAGGATAGGCTTGTCTTCGACACAGGCCCGCTCCTCCTCTATTTTGCTGAGGATAATCGCGTCAAGGGTTTTTTAGACGAGGTCATGGCGGGTAAGGCAGAAGGTTATACGTGTGAAATCAACATCGCAGAACTCTATTATAAAACCTGTGAGAAACTAGGTCGAGAAGCCGCTGAAGTTAGGAACGCGTCCATCAGACACTCCAAAATCTCGATATTGCCCTTAGATGAAAGGCTTACGCATGCTGCAGGAGGCTTGAAATGTATTTACAGAGGAAAGCTTTCTCTAGCAGATGCCTATATTCTGGCAGCCGCAAAAATATTAGGAGGAACCCTGATAACAACAGACTCTCGACTTGCAGAGCTTAAAATAGTACCAGCCAAATTGATTGAAATCCCTTAGCATATCTGTGCTACCCTAAGTATTTTCCCAGCTGATTATTGAGCTTGGAAACGCGCGCTAGAACTCCGTTTCTAACAGAACTTTTTCAAGGAATGTAGAAGTTGGACTAGTAAAACTTTAAATACTAGTAAAACTTTTTCAAAAGCGTGGAAGAAATAGAAGACGTTACAAAGGTTTCTTCAAAGGGTCAGGTCGTGATTCCGAAAGAGATAAGAGAGAGGCTTGGAATTCTTCCTGGAGAGAAAATCATAGTAATGACTAGGAATGATGAAATAGTTTTGAAGAAGGCGAGAAGGCTAAGCTTAGAAGAGTTGTCTGAAAAAATAGCCGCCGCCGCTGAGAAGAACAAGATAGATGTGGAAAAGCTTATAGAAGAGGCCGTAAGATGGGCAAGATCAAAGCAGTCTTAGACACAAACATTCTAATATCGCTTCTGTTCAAAAAAGGTTTAGCTAAGGAGTTTTCCAGGCTGATGGAAAAAAGAAACGTTGAATTCTACTCTTCTGAAGAAATACTGAGAGAACTAGCTAGAGTACTGACTTACCCGAAAATCGAAGAGGTGTTTAAAAAGACTGGAATAGATAAAACAACAGCATTAGAATCTGTAATAGCAATATTAAAGATAATGAATCCAAAAGTGAAGGTTGACGCCGTAAAAAGGGATCCGTTAGATAATAAAGTTTTAGAATGCGCGCTTGAAGCAGGAGCAAAATACATAGTTAGCGGAGACAAGCATTTGCTCGAATTGAAAAAATTCAGAAAAATAGAAATATTAACAGCAAGAGAATTTTTGGATAAAACAAGTTCATCCTCATAGAGCCGTTTCAAGACCACGTGTTTAAAGCTAGCGCACAAGTTCTAACCCATGTATATTTTTCACCACTTAACCGGCCTAATGTGAGATGTATCTTAAGGCAGCTGCCTATAGCACGCACTTAAAGATCACTCCAAAACCTAAAAATTCCACTAAGCTTCGGATATGTTTCTATCATATAGAAGAAAGGTAATAGTTGCAGTTTGCAGTTACATTTAAACCAGACTTTACTCCTTGTTAGGGCTAGACAGGTCCCAGTTCGGATCAATCCCAACCTGGAATAGAATTGTAAAGCTTCAACGCTCCTTGATTCTGTATCTCCTAGTTAAAGTACTGTTATAGAATTAATTAGCTATTACCATCGATCTTTTTTAGAAAATCGTTAAAAACTTTTTTTAATTTTGCTGGTTGCGAAATCGCGCGCTAAGTCTTATATATCCATGTCATAAGAAAACTTGGTATGTTTCAAACTACTCACAAGATGTTCCTGAGAGATTCTAGGAGCATGGACAATATTGACGACGAGTCTGTGCATCTCATTCTAACCTCCCCTCCTTACTGGAATATTAAGAAGTATCCTGAGAACCCGTGCCAGCTCGGAAACATTTCGGATTACCGTCTGTTCCTGGCTGAGCTTAAGAAGGTTATCGAAGAGTGCTTCAGGGTTCTTGTTAGAGGCGGAAGGCTGTGCATGGTCGTCGGCGATATTTGCGTAGCTAGGAAGCAGGGTCGCCATCGCGTCATACCTTTTCACTCTCACGTTATCCAATTATGCTTGGATGCTGGCCTAGACTACTTGTCCCCAATAATCCTCTACAAGATCGCTAACGTTACTACTGAGGCTAAGCGGGAAACATATGCTTTAGGAAAATACTTAGGCCCTAACTCGATAATAAAGAACGATATCGAATACGTGCTAATCTTCAGGAAGCCCGGAGCCTACAGGAGAGTCGATAAGCATCTCGCAGCTCTAAGCAGGCTTAGGAAAAACGAGTTCATAGAATATTTCCGCCAAGTCTGGTGGGTTAACGGTTGCCGCGTAAGCAATCACCCCGCCCCGTTTTCACTAGAACTAGCTAGAAGGCTTGTCAAAATGTTCTCCTACGTTGGTGACACTGTTTTAGACCCGTTCCTAGGCTCCGGGACAACCAGCTTGGCAGCCATCTATACGCTTAGAAGCTCGATAGGGTATGAGGTTGAACCCTCGTACGTTAAGTCGGCTAAGAATAGGATTAGAAGAGCATTGACGAGAGACAATATTCCATACAGCATGGTTAATGGAGAGCATCCTGAGTCCGGAATAGTCTTCCAAGTTAGTGAAGTTCCATTTAGATCAGACTAATCAGTTTTCAAATTTAACTCAACCTAATACTTTTTAATGTGAAAACACCTAATATCAGCGTGAACAGCGAGGAAGATAAGGTTAAGCTATTGGAGAGCAGGCTGGGGGAGCTTGAGCTCGTCGGCTTAACTGGAAGCACAACCAAAGTTACAGAGGCCCCGTTAATCCTCCTGGAAAATATGGAAACCAAAGTTAGGGAGGAGGACATAGTGCTCATAGTAAACCGAAGCTCCTCTGATTACATTCTGGCTGTTTGCAGGAGCGGCATGGGTATTAACGAGAACCTGAGGGTCGGGGGATACAGCCCGGGGATAGCGTACGTGCGCTCGAAGGGCCAGCCGCCGTCGACAGCCAAGGAGTCCTACCATTTCACACTATCCTTCATAGGGTTACTCACGAGCCGGGGCGTGAAGACTAACAACATAATTGTTGCACCAGGCTCAAAAGTATACCTCTTCAAAAAGGAGGCCTTGGAGATGAATCCGTTGGTCTTCCTAGAGCCTAAGGAGCATGTTGAAGGCGGGTACTTGGCGAATTCCGAGGGGAACTGGCCGATCCCGTTCGACAAGAAGTATATTCCTTACCATATAGGTGTCTTCGGAGCCACTGGCTCGGGGAAATCGATGCTGGCCAGGTATCTCCTAATCCCGCTTCTCACGCAAGCCGGCTACGGAGTACTGGTCTTCGACTGGGAGGGTGTTGATTATTCACCGTTTTTCAAAAACAATACTCTATCTATCTGCGATTTCAAGATGGATGTTAATACGGCGGTGGAGTTTCTCATGAGAAATACTGACTACTTCGGCTACGGAGACGAGAACAAACCTGTCCCATCTGCGGTTATAGAAGTGATGTCAAGAAAGCTTAACGATAAAAGCTGGTGGGACGAGGTTCCGAAAACCCTGAACAGTGGTGAAGAGCTGCGTGAAAAACTCAGGGAAGATGCTTTAAAAGAGCTGAGTGAAAGAAGCGGCTGGGAGAGTTACGGTCCCTCTTGGAGGCTTAAACTCAACTATGGTCTCGACCGGGTTTCGAAGGAAAACTGGGAGCTGCTCTATAGGTCTAGCAAGGGGGTTTCCATTCAAGAGTTCAGGTTTCCAAGCCCTGGGGAGCTTATTGTAATAGATATGAGCGAGGTGAGTGGCGAGAGGAAGCTGTCGTTTTTCTCAGAGCTCTGCAGCAGACTGATAACAATGATGCAGGAGAGAGGTGTGAAGCTTAACCTGGCGGTGGTGATAGACGAGGCGCCTCAGTACTGTCCATCCGAGCCTAGGGGCTTGCAGGGGAAGACGACGGAGCAGTTGAAAGACCTATGCGCCCTAGGCAGGAAGCGAAACATGTGCGTCGTGCTCCTCTCCCAGGGTATGGCTGGAGAAATAGGTATTAACGCTGCTGTCAGGAGGAATCTTAACACGCTCTTCATAGGGCAGATTCATCCTTTGGATATTGAGGAGGCTGGGAAGAGGCTGATGCCATACGGCGTTAGGCCTGAGGAACTGCTCTTCCTAGAGCCCGGGAAATTCTACCTCACGGGCAAGATGAACCCTTCTCCAACGCCCCTGCTGATATCGTTCAAAATAGAATAGGTGTTTAGGAATGTCTTCGGAGGAGAACCCGCTTCTAACCCTTCCACGACCCATAGTGGACGCGCTCTTCTCAAGCGCTGAGAAAGAGGCTAGGAACGTGAAGGAAAGAATCCTGATGCTTGAGAAAATGGTGAGAAAGGTCTCAGAGAGCTTCAGGTTCAACAGGATAGTTGGAAGCAGAAAAGGTTGCATCGCTGTCGCAGACGGCTCCATGTCTGTCGCACCCAGCAGCCGTATAGGCTCGCTTTTCGCAATATACTCGGCTGGATACATGATTTTCGACGACGGCAGGCTTATAGATGAGAACTATTATGCTGGGTCGCTAAGCTGGCCCTACGGCGGGACCAGGGATTTCAAGACACTGCTCAAGCTGCTGATGGCCTACGCTGAGAGAAAGGCTGCGTCGGAAGCCTATTGGAAGCATAACCCTGACCTAATCCTGCTAGACGGCCCGTTCTTCTTCTTCAGAGGATACTGCAGGTATATCCATGCCGTCCAGATTGAAACACCTGAGCTCAAAACAGGCCTAGACCTTGTAAGGGAGGTCAGGGACAAGACTCTGACGCTAATGGAGACGGGTAGAGCAGTATGCGTAATAAGGCGGAGCGGCATAAGAGCTGTAGACGGCTGGCTGATCTACAATCAGGGCGAGGAAGCCTGCTTGAGGATTAACGATAAGCATCTTCTCACCATGGTTATGCCGCCGATGACAACATGGTCATACAGGCATTTATGCGAAGACCCGCTTCTATACGCGACCTTCTACCGGTTCTACAGGAGGTGGAGGCAAGCCGGGAGGAGGCCTGAGGACCTTGATAAGGAGAGAATCCTTTCACAGTGCTTGAAGGATTGGAGGGAAAAGTTCAGGAAAGACTTGGACATTGAGCTTGAAAAAGTGCCACGCCTAGAGAGGCATTACGTAAGGTATACGAGTGCAGCGCCGCCGTTCGAGATAGAGGCTCTGGCAAACATGAAGCCAGAGGACTTCGCCGAGTACTTCGTCGAGTTCCACAATCCCGCTACTGGGCTCCCGTACCCGATAGACATGGTTGACGAAGCTGTTACGCTACCAAGAGGCTCGACGACAGCCTTCACCGAGGAGGTTGAGGCAAGGCTCATCAAAGACCAGGACATAGAGAA
>CAZTSG010000051.1:0-9659 GCA_964616835.1 uncultured Nitrososphaerota archaeon
ACATGGTTCCAAGCTGGGTTGGAGAACCGGGGAGGGTGGTTGAAGTAGAGTTGAAGAGGCTCAGCGATAAGGAGGTTGTTGAAAACATGCTGAACAGCCTTCCAGACTACCTTAGGCTCGAGTTGAAGCCTGATTTCAAGGGAGTTATGCATATGCACGGCGTGGCTTTCCCCGTCGAAGCTTCTAAGCCAGAGTGGAACGAGAGGCACAACGCTGTCTGCATGGACATCAGGTTCAAAGCATTATCTTTAAGGGGTAGGAAGGTTAAGAGCCACGTTCTGAGAATAGCGTTCAAAGGCTATGAGACAAGCATGGCGATAAACTACGGTGAAACAAAAGGCACCGTCAAAGAGATTAGAAGCGAGCCCCAAGGAGTAGTGGCGATAAGCTACGTCGACACGGAGAACAGGTTCTTCGAGCACAGGATAATGCCTACTTAATATGAACGGCGCATAGTGTGTGAGCTTCACCAGGCAATTAGCATAGTGCACGCTACCTTTCCTTTAATACTCCTTAAGAATATTTATGAACTTTCTCCTCGCTTTCCTAAGCTTTTCAGTAGCCTCAATGACTTTGAACGGAAACTCCTCACCATCTGAATATTCAGTCTCAATCATAAGTGAAACGTCAACTAGGTCGGGCTCCGTTGAGATGCTTGAGTATTCGTCTACCTGAATAGGCTTCACAAGAAAAGTGACGGGCGGTTCCCATATGCATTCAACTTGAATTGGGATTATCTTTAAGGAGTCTGTGGATTCTCTTTCAACCAAATCAACCAGCGAAGTAAGAATGGCCGCCAGTGCTGGGTGGTTTTTTGCTATTTCACCAAGATGGAAGCGGTTAAAAAGATATGTTATTGGGTTTACTTTTCTCATATTTAACATGTCAAACACTTCTTTTAAGGAATGGCCTGCATGTATCTTTTCCATCGCTTCTTGTAAGAATAGACCAAAATATACGGGAGCGCTATAAATTCTGAAAAGTGATTTCTGATCTGTCCTCTTCAACTCAGCCTTGATGAAGCCTCTGCATGTGTCAAACCATTCTCCATTGCTTAGTTTCTGATGATGCTCTGCATATTTTAAGTCTACTAACAAACCCCAGCTACCATCAATTGGTTGAACCATTACCGTCCATATCGGGAGTCTGAGCACTCCCTCCATTAAATCCCTCATTACAAAAGCTTTATCATCCAGACCTAGGTCGCGTGCTATTTCTTCCCGAACTTTAACCCATTCCCTCCAGAATTCTATGATTGCTAAGGCTCTTTCAACAATTGCTTGGATCCTGTCCTCTTCGTCAGACACTACATGGTAAGGCACTGTTAGATAGAAGCCACGCTCATCATGGTATTTGATAATATCCCGAGTTTCTCCAGCAACAATATTGATTCTTAGAGAATGCTTATTGCCAATTCTAATCGCAATCTCTGAAACTTTTTTGAGGAAAAGATGAGTTAAGGGATATTTTAAAGCCAAATCCTTATCTTCAATTATTTTTTTAATATCTGCAGTGCTAATTAGACGCTCCTTGCTTAGAAAACCTTCATTCATAATCAGATTATAAATTCCCCTGTATCTTTGTGAAAGCAAGTCTTCGCTTTTAAGTAGAAAAGTTTCGATGACGAACATGCCCCCAACATTTGCTGGGTGAGGAAAATATTGTATGTCATGCAGTGACCTACTCGTTTCATCGGAACGCCATAATTCTTTAAGAATACTCTGATTTTCCTTTCTATGCAAGACGTCAACTACTTTTTCCCTATATATTTTATCTAATGATTTTTCATCCAGATGAACCCCATATTCATCCGCTTCATATTTTGCATTAGTCACATCTTCGATGGCCAGCCTGATTTTTTCAAGAATTTGATCCATGATATACGACACCATTGAATCTTCACAATCCAGATGGTGCTTTTAATCATTTGGGATATCAATCCACCTCCATTTAAAGTAAAATTGTCCGGTAGGCTTGTTAAGATAGACAGCGAGTAATACTGCTTGAAGCCTCTGTCAACCATTAGGACAGCCTCCCGGTAGGTCATGGTTATGCTTGCCTCCCCGCCTTCACCGACTAGGCGGAACCTCGCGTACTGCCCCTCCCGGAGACCTTGGAAGATCTTGTCGCCAGTATCTTTGTCCACGAAGACCCTGAGCTCACCTCCAGCCAGCTCGTAGAATATTGATTTCTCTGAGGCTCCCAGGGCCTTCAGTATCGCCGCGTTTTCTATGGCTTTGAAGTCATCGTTAAACTCTGCCGCCAGCTCATCTATCTCCCCTGGGCTGAGGCTTAGCAGGGGCGCTCAACCCGGCGCGCCCCTTCTCGGTGGCGAGCGAGATGGCGAGTTCCTTGGTGACTTTATGCCTCCCATAGTAATCTATCAAGGGAAATACATACCTGCGGTGATTATTGAGGATGAATTTGGGCTCAGGCTTGGGGAGCTGGCACTGCCGAGTGGTAAGAACTTAGTGGTCTCGGAGAGTAGCATGACCAAGATGAGGATTCAAACTTGTCTCTTAAAAATCGTTTATCCGAACAAGGAAACCTACATAGCAATCTACATAGGTGGTGACATCCGAATACCGATGTTCTCGTACTTGTCCGGTGCCTTTGTGGTAGTTCAAGCAGTTGAGACCAAGGTGATTTGGACCGGTGCGGTTGGGCAGAAAGAATTCTATACTCAGATGGCTGGTGTGAGCGAGCTTCTTGAGAACGCATTTGGGCAGAGCTTCAAGAAGGAGCTTCTTGAAACAGTGTTGCAGAGCGAGCTTACTGAGATTCAGGTGTTAGATATGGTTAACGCGTTAGTTAAGAACCTTGAATGGCTTAAGACGTTAGGCGAGAAAGAGAAAATAGAGTCAGTTAAGAAGATAGCGTATCACGTTAAGAGTGGAGATACTATCGATAAAGCTATCAAGAAGGTTAAGAAGTAGCGTGCACTAAGGCGATACAGCGGTGTCCTCTTCGATAGCGCGTGCTTAGAGGTCGTTTTGCTGCTTACGCCAGATTATTTCTAATTCGCCGGATTCTTTTGCCAAGATTTCGATGGCGTTTTTAATTTTATCGAAGTCTTCCTGTTTTTCGAGAGGGGCTGTTGGCCATTTCTGCTTTTCACGCTTGAAAATTCGCCTTAATCTTTCTTGCACTTCTTGTGGTAGCTCCCATTGGGAGACGGCAGGGTTTTCCCTTATAGTAGCGCGCTACTGCATGACATACAATATTTTCCTCACCCAGCAAATGTCAAGGGCAAGTTCGTAAGTTTATAACGTGCACCATTATCTCATAGTGGAAGTAACCGCAAAATTTATAACAGGTAAGCTGTTAGAAAAAAGAAGTTTGAAAGAGGATTTTAAACCTGGCGAAATTTTTCGCTTTGTCAAAAGGATAAATGAAGAAAGAAAAAACAAGGTGTGGAATATAAAAGAGGTTTTCCTGCTAACTGATGGCACAATGGCTGGAATAGTTGAATTGGAAGACCATAGATGTGTCCCGTTCAAAGAGGAAATCCTGATAGAGAAGCTCAGCGAAAAAAGGGTTATGGTTACGTATTTTGCATATCCTTTAGACAATGGTGCATTAATTAGTGAAGTCAGATTGGAAGATAACATAGATATCCCATTCATAATTAGAATGGATAACACTGTTGAAATCTTAAACGTTAAAATTGATGTAACCGACTACTTTCTTCCTGAGGGGGGAAGAAGAGCCATTCCTTTTTCCCTTTATTTATCGGGTTTTGAAAGAGCAGGCCTTGAATCGCTTCCATTTTATTCGTCAGACACTAAGTTTGGCATGGTATTTTTTAAGGAAGGAGTTTCATTAAAGGAAGACGTAATGAAAAAAATCAAGAGAAAAGAAATTAAGGGAAATTGGTTTCTGATGGGATACAAAGTTTTTCTTCTACCATGCGGTATGTTGGCAGGTATAGTTGAATTGGAAGATGGTAGAAAAGTTCCATTTAGAGGTGACGCTTTGATTGAAAGGATCGGTGAGAAAAAAGTTATAGATGTTCGTCCCTTTGATTTTCACTATCTGTCAGACGGAACTTTAGTTGGATTAGTCAAGTTAGAGAGATGTGTGGAGTGGTCCCTCTTTAAGAGTGATGCTATAATAGAAGAAATAGGGGGAGAGAAAATTACAGGTGCAAGTGCTCTTCACGTCTTTCCAGGCGATATTTTAGCAGGAATTGTTAAGTTGAAGGATGGCAGATATCTTCCTTTCAAGGGAGACACTATAATAGAAGAGATTCAAGGAAAGAGGCTTATAGATGCAAAGTTTTTTAACCCTTTACCAGACGGTAATTTGGCATGTGCAGTCAAATTAGAAGATAGCAGATACGTTCTCTTAAAAGGGAATTCACTAATTGAAGAGATCCGGGGAAAGAAAATAATTGATGTCCATGAGCTTTTGTCCATGCCAGACGGTACTCTGGCTGGTGTGGTCAAGCTTGGAGATGGTAGGTCCGTTCCTTTTAGGGGGAATGATTTACTAGAAGAGGTTCAAGGGAAACAAATCATAAGTGCTTTCTTCCTTCGATGCTTACCCGACGGTACTTTGACTGGGGCATTCAGACTAAAAGGTGACATACCCCCTTCCTTTAAAGGAATTTTCTTCTGGTATGAAGCAGAAATTTGTCTCATTTAGCATCTTAATACGTATGCTAGAATTAGAGGTTTAAACATCAGCCGGCTTTATCCTGTGTTCGAAAACCCTGTCCTCACTGTCAACATAGCTTATTGTGACGATTCCGGGTTGCTCCTCCATGATTTCTTTGACGGTGCCTTTTGTTTCACCGTAGTTTATCGCCATGCTTGTCTCATAGCCTTTGAACGCTATTCTCAGAACGTGGCTCTTAACCTTCCTACCCCTTAAAGATAATGCTTTGAACCTTATATCCATACAGACCGCGTTGTGCCTCTAGTTCCACTAGCGTGCGCTAAATCCGGCTTTCTGCAACTCTATTTCGATCTTATTTCTAGGTATTCACACCTCTCGGTTTTTAATTTTAGCGAGAAAGAGAGCAGAATATCCTATCGTTTCCAATCGATTATAATAGCTAATCAAAGGGATTCTAAGGAAGTATTTATAAGACGCCGTCCAATCAACAATATAGGGCATGATGAGTGAGGAACTGAATTACTTTGCGTCCTTTCCTGAGAAACTTAGAGGCCTCAGGGGGAAGCATATCGCTTTAATAGGGAGAGAAGTCGTGGCCAGCGGGGATAATGCTATGGAGGTCTACAGGAAAGCCAAGGAGAAGTTTCCGGATAAAAAACCTGTGCTCGCATATGTTCCAAGGGAAGAAACGCTGGTTTTGGCTTCGAAATGAAGTTTCCCTACCAGAGGGAGAAATCGAGCTTATTCGGAGAAATCCACAGGCCTGTTGCGGAGCTCGAGGTGGAAACCCAAGCCGGATGGATAACGCTCCTAGCCTACATAGATTCCGGGGCAGACATCAGCATCCTCCCCGCTTCCTTTCTCAAAGCCTTCGGGGTTAGAGTTGAGGAAGAGGAAATTAAGGAGATAAGAGGCGTCGGAGGCGCTAAGGTTCCAGTAATATTGAAAGACGTAAGGATGAAAATCGGAGAACTAGTTTTCAACGTGAAGATCGCCATAGCCCTCATAGAGGACATCCCGTATATTCTTGGAAGAGAGGGAGTGTTCGATAATTTCGAAATCTGCTTCAGACAGAGGGAGAAGGCTATAGAGTTTAAATACATCCCGTGAAAAAGCCTACCTAATCAAGTATCTTAACTATCGCTTTAAATAATCTTTATTTAACTTACCTAATAATAAGACAGCCATTATAGAATGCATGATCCTGATGTTGTGATTCTTCTATTCGCTTCTGGTAAGTTGGTTTGCACTGGTGCTGTTAACGAGCAGATGGTTTACGATGCTGTGGAGAAGCTCATGGCTGAGCTGATTCAAAAAGGATTATTGATTAGATGAGTTTAAAAACATTTTTTTAGAGTTTTTAGCGTGCGCGTTTACCACTGTTAAAAATATCTTTTAAAGCTTCTTAAAGCGTTTTCATTAAGCCTTGATGCGGCTTAGTGGTCTATGGTGATTTCGCTTTCTTGAGCTATTGCTTTCTTCATCATGGAGATCATTGCACCCATGCCTCCAGCTTCTTTAAGCGGGGTGATTATTTTCTTCTCCGGGAACACTCTCCTCACAACGTCAACATATTCTCTACCAGCGATAATGATGATTTCATCGTATTTCGTCAACCCTTTCTCCTCAGCCTGTTTCCTCAGTTTTTCAACAGTTATCGGGTTTGTCTGAGGGTCTTTAAAGGTAACGTCGTATGGTCTGGGAATAATCTCATCGGGAAACATGAAACCGTGTTTAGCTGATAGAATAACATAGGAGCCGGGGTAAAACTTCTCCGCGTACTGTATGCAGGTCTTAGTGAAAGAACCGATGTAGGCGTTCCTAGCCTTAACGGGCCCCAGCTCAGGTTTTAAACCCCAGATTTTCCTGTTTCCACACGGGACGATGCAGAGCCTCATTCCTTGAGCATCTCTGCCAACTTTTCACCTATGTTCCTCAAACCCAGCTGGGAGAAGTAGTTAACGATCTCGGCCTTACTTAGAGTTCCTATCTGCCATACTAGGGAGTCGAGGTGAATCATGCTTATCGGCAAGTTCTCCCTAAGCCTCTCTAGAACTTCCTTCCAGAAAGCTTTGACCGTTTCATCATTCTCAGCGGAAATACCAAGCCTCTCGGTGAAACTTCTTATCCTAGAATCCACTGGAATAGTGGTTTCAATAGGAAAATCGTTTCGCCACGCCATTAGTAAAGCGAGTCCAAGGGTTTTCATCGCGAAAGCAATTGTTTTATCACTAGGCTTCTGTTGCATGACCTCTGAGAGCTTAAGCCATATTTGCGGGAAATCTCTAGCAGTCTCATTCGGGCTTGCTTTCCAAAGGCTTTTTGCAAGGCTGCTGGAAAGGAAGCGGTTAAGCCTCTTGAGTTTCTGTTCCGCTAGCCTTTCATTCCTATAGAATTCAGCAAGCATGCTCTCCATCTCCTCCAGGGAGTTTGGAGCCTTCTTACCCTCCAGCAGTTCCTTGATCCTCGGCCAGTAGACTTTTTCAGCCCTACCCTTCAACTGGTAATCATTCAAACCAGCTGAGACCATTAAAACTGAAAACCTTCCAAAACCGTATTTCTCGAGAAACCCCCTCATATATTGCCACTCCGGTTCATCCATAACTATCTTATTCCAGACTTCGAGGGGTATCTGGGCAAGTAAGCTTATCACCCCCAAATAGACCATTTTTACTCTATTTCTTCTCTATTTTCAACTATAAATCTTTTAGCTAGTGCACACTTCTCTAATATTTTAATCTCCTGCCAGCGTTATCCTGTGCTCGAAGAGCCTGTTCTCCGTGTCGACGTAGCTTATCGCCACTACTCCCTGGGGCTTGCTTCTGATCTCCTTGACTGTGCCCTCCGTCTCTCTGAAGTTTGTGACTATGCTTACCTCATAATCCTGTTAAAACGATTAGAACGAAAACGTATGCTATGAGCATTAGGGTAACTATTAGCCCAAAGTATGTTTTCCTAGTTTTGTGGTGGAAGACGGCCATTCCCAAGAATACTCCGAAGGGCCCCCCAGCTATGGAAATCATGAAGAACCATTTCTCAGGTATTCGGGATTCTCCTCTTATTGCGCTCAACTTGTCGACACCCATAAGGAGAAAGCTCGCGGCATTAACCAGTAGAAAGTAATCATAAGCCAGTTCTTTAAGCAAAGCAGCCAACTCCTAACTGTCACTACTGCGCGAAACAGTATTTAAGCCTCTATACCTGTCTCCGGTATTCTATTAAAGAGTCCACTGCCTTTTCAACAATCCTCACCTTATCCTCGTCATCCATGTTTCTCGAGTTGAATTTTGATATGAAGCTGAATCTATCCCCCTCTTCCAAACGTGGAATGTGTAGAATTGTTTTAAGCCCTGTTTCTTCAGTTATTCTTCTAGCAATTTCTTCAGCATGGTTTAACCATTTTACAAACAGGAGATGGAACTTCGTAGATTTGGTAGAAGCTGTGAAAGATGCTGGTAAAAGAGTTTTTCGCTATCTTAACGATTCGAAAAGGTTGAGAATCCTAGGGCGCCTGAAGAGGCAGTAAAGGAAGTAGAGAAATACTTGCTTCCTAAAAAAGCGCATGCCCCTGAGCTTCCACGAGCCCGTTGGAAACGGGTTTACAGCCAGTTCCCTTACGGCGTCGATTGTTTTTGAAACTTGATTTGTTTTTCTCAGATCTTTATCGACAGACTTCTTGAGTAGAACACGGTAGTATACCATTCTTCTTTAATTTCTCTATTATTTCCTCTAAGGGGACCGTCGGCTCATCCCTGCGCTCAGCTATTACGGCAAGGTCATGCAGGTCTTCAAGAAGCTCCTCGTATTCTTCAATAGGAATAACTACTTCTTTCTTCTCCCCTTTTTCATCAACGATGTAACGCTCACCCATGCCTTAACCAAATCAACATTTGGTTCTTTTAAGCCTTGCTGATGTAGAAAAACTCTTCAGAACCATTCTAAAGGGCTGAGAGGATGGGGAAACTAAGAAGAAAGCCAGCTACCCTGCCTTACAACGACAAAATCCAGAGTGCTGCTTAGCGCGCGTAAGACTGCCCTTCTCTACGCACTTAGACCGACGGAGAAATAGATACTGCTCCCACTAAAGTTAGAAACCTTTCTATCGAAGCCTTTGGTAATGCTTAAATATTTTGTTCCCTAGACCCTATTTCATGAAGTTTAGAGTACTGCTGGAGCGAGATGAAGATGGTTTCTACGTGGCTCAGGTTCCCGCGTTGCCTGGCTGTATTTCCCAGGGGAAGACTAGGGAAGAAGCAATTGAAAACATAAAGGATGCTATTCGAGGCTACTTGGAAAGCCTGAAGAAGCACGGTGAGCCGATACCTCCATCAATAGAGGAAGAGCTTGTAGAGATTCATGTCTAAGCTTCCCGTTGTTTCTGGCCTAGAAGTTGTAAAGGCCCTGTCTAAGATCGGCTATGAGGTGGATCATCAAACCGGTAGCCACATAATACTCAGATATAAAGAATACCCGTATAGAAGGATAACCGTACCACTCCACAGAGAGATCGCTAAAGGAACATTAAGAGCAATAATCCGTCAAGCCGGCTTAACAGTAGAAGAATTTATCAAACTTCTCCAATAGCGCTTAAAGATAGTCTTAATATACCGTATGCATGATCCAGATGTTGTTGAAAGCTTATAAATCTCGTCCAGAAAGGATTATCAATCAGACAGCTATGGTCTTCGGGTTTCTGAGATGGGGGTTTAAGCGCGCGCTCGCGCTAGGGAGGGTGTTTTGAACCCTGAGGACCGTAAGGAGCTCGAGATCCTCAGGGATTTAAGGAATAGGATTGTCCACGAGGATTACCGTCCTGCAAGGGAGCACGCGCTATGGGCCTACAACGTGGCTAAAAGATTCATCTCCAAGCATTACAGCGAGGTCTTTAAATAATGTGTTCTTATGCTCGACAAATCTGTTCTCTGTATCTACGCAGCTTGTCGCTACTACTTCTTGATACTCCCTTTTGACGGTGTCTTTTGTTTTCCCGAAGTTTAGGACAATGCTTGTCTCATAATCCTGTTAAAACGATTAGAACG